>NZ_JALJRM010000019.1:0-104092 GCF_024519685.1 Paenibacillus sp. Pae15
TCGACAAACCGTTAGGAAGATCCTGTTAGTTATTCATGCCGCCGTAGTTTTTTTTTGCTGACTAAGCTGACATTTTTCTGCTAAAAAATAAACCGACACGAGCTGCGAACAGCCTTTGCCGGTTTATTAAAACTAGCCGGATTGATTTTGTCTTGTGCGGCCGCCGTTGATATATCCTCTTGCGATGCGTGAGGCCCGAAAGGTAGAAACGACAACCAGAGTCTCCTCCCGGGTCATGCTCCGGCCTTCATAAGAAAAGTCGGATAAATCGGCGATTTGCTCGTCCGTATATTTGTCGAATAAGTCAATTAACAATTCAATGTGTTGATCCATGTCATGGTTCTCCCCGGGTTGTTTTAATTACGATTATATTACATAAGGCAATGAGATCCGTCAACTTGTCTTATTTAATTGTTGCCGGACAAATGACGGATAAGAAATTTGTATAATTTTTAAAAAGATAATTTGTTTTTATTGACAATTATTTTGATAACATGTTACTTTGGACATGGTATTAATTCCCTATCCGGTTTTTATTCGGGAAAAATGTTTTCATATATATTGACATTGATAAAGGCATACTTATCGAAAGATAAGGACGCAAAGCCACGGGTCTAAGGCATAAGCTATGACAGCCGGGTTGCCAATGGGTAGCACAGGACCCTTTGGGGTCCTTTTTTATCCATTTCCGACATTCAAGACCAAAAGGACGACCTCGTAAGCGCTAGAGAAAATCTCTCTTCTCTCCGGCGGTTCGTCCAATGATCATGATATCCGGTTGCAAATAAAATCAACAAAAGAACAGGAGGATGACTTCAATTATGGATGAATTCACGGATGCCGAGTTGGCCGCTTGTGTAATTCAAGGCGACCAGAGCGCATTCAACTCTCTGCTAAGTCGTTATCTTCCGATGATTTATTATTGCAGCAAGAAGTATTATGCTCCAGGTCTCATGCGGGGAGATATGAATCAAGCCGGATGTATCGGGTTATTTATCGCTTGTAAAAGGTATAACCCCGCCAAAGGAATGGCGTTTTCGGGTTTCGCGAAGATGCATATCAAGCATTATATCATCAACGCCGTAAAAGCAGCCTTAAGAAAAAAACAGCAGATTTTAAATCAAAGCGTGTCGTTGGATGAAACTCCTTTCTGCGATCAAGAAAGGACCAGCCGTTATGAACTCATCCCCCATTTCACGCCATCGGCGGAAGAAATATTTATGAATAAGGCAAGGAATAATGAGTTGTTCGATTTGATAAAAACGCATTTAACGCATTTGGAGAGGGCAGCGGTTTTGGGTTTGCTGGATGGTTTGGTCTATAAAGAAATAGCTGACTTGCATGGCGTGGGTAATAAATCTATCGATAATGCGTTGAAAAGGGCTAAAGGGAAATTGAGAAGCGCTCTTTATAACAATGCATAGTTTTGCAGGAGCAGTGCTTTGGCGGACAGGGCACAGGACATAAGACAAGCCCAAGGGAGCAGGAACTCCTTTGGGCATTTACCGTTGGAGGTCGGGCGTTTAAATAACCAGCAGAACCAGTGCCAAAAAGAGAAAAAAAACTAAGGTGTATAGAAGGTTCCATGCTGCGATTCGAAATGTGCCTTGTCGGATAATAACGGAAAACATATTCAGCGTTCCGCTAAAAGGGCCGATGGAAAACGTCATAACGGCGCCCCCTACCAAAGCAATGGCCAAGTGCTCGGCCGAAATTCCCAACGCCAGGGGATTCATCGCTTCCGCCAAAAGGGTGATCGCTGTGATGGGATGCATTCCCATGAAGCCGAACCCGAGTGTGATCAAAGGGACGATGAGCAAAAAGAGGCTGGAACCAACTGCGTGATTGAATTGCAGCATAGATTCGATAACGTAATGATTGTATCCGGAATATTGGAGCGCTTGAACAAAAAAACCGGTGCTGAGGAAAATCGCAAACTGATCCGCCATACCGGGCATTTTATTGATGACGTAAGAACGGGCTTCCCCCAAAAAAGCGGTTCCCTGCTTTAGAGCCAACGCCCAAAGGAAAGCACAGGGAAAGGCCAAAATCGATGTGGTCACTACGAGCCCCAGAGACCATAGGCCGGTTAGTCCCACGTTAACGGAAATGAGCAGAAGAATGACAAGCACGATCTGCCATATTTTGGCGATGGGCTTTTGAATGAACGGTTGATGTACAGCTTTTTCAGACTCTTGAGCCGAAGCCATTTCGGATAGGGTCTGATGGTGTTCGTCCGATGGAATTTCCGGCCGACGGCTTCCTGAACGCCTTTCAATTAACCAAAAAATCAACCAGTTAAGGAATAACCCCAAAAGGCCAATGATAAACAGCTTGTAGAAGACACTGGACCAGGGAACCTTCGTCGTTTCCAAAGCGATGGCAACCCCGCCGGAGAATGGGGACCAGGCGACGGATACCGCATAACCGTTAAGGATGGCCAAGCACATGAATTTGTCGGTATGTTTCAATCCGATCTTTTCTACTGCGCCTTTAATACTGTAATACATGATCGGAATCGTGGCCAAATTCAAAATGCTGCTGAGCAAAAACGAAATGGAACTAATGGTACGGTGTAATGAAGTGACGCTTCGCGTTTTTTTGGATAAGATCTCTTCAATGGACTGGTCGTAACGGCCTAATTTCAACGGAATGGCGAGAAACGGGAGCATGGCGAACAAAGAAAGCAAGTAGAGCATATCGCCATAAATGTATAGGTAATTATAAGGATCGATCCCTTTTTGCATCACAAGCCAAGTCCCCGTCACCAAAAACAATAGTGCAAAAATTTTGGTGGTTAAACTGGAAGCAGGGATCGATAACAGAATCGCAATGATGGACAAAATGGAAATCATCGGGGCCAGCTGATGAAAGTCCCCGATCTTATATACCAAAAAGATGATAACAGCCAAGGTGAAGACGATAGAACGAGCGATCTGACTATAGCGTGATATGGTTCCCACCTCTACCGATAATGAAATTACTTGTCAGAAGCCGATAGAACGAATTGCTCGCTTGATAGGATGTAAAATAATTAATTCTCAGTATACACAAAGATGTGTATACTTGTATACAATAAAATACAAATTGTTTTCCGTTATCGTTTTTCATCAGCCGGTTCGACAGAGATCCATGTTTATTTTTGGGTAAATACGCTAACCAAATTTTCCTTGGAGACGGCTAAATGCTTTTTTAAGACCGTTACGGCTTGTTCCGTATTCCCTTGCTTGATGAGCGAAACGATTTCTTTGTGCTCGTCTTCACGCTCGACAGCCCACTCTAAAGTCAGATAATACACGCGAAAACGGGAAATCGTATCGTGAAGGGAATCAATGAACTGCTGAACCCGTTGGTTTTCAAGGGCAGAGATGATCGAGAGATGAAAATAGGTGTTCATTTCTCCCCGCTTTTGCAGATTCCCTTGCATGCGGTATTCTTCCCCACGCTCGATCGCTTCTTCCATTTGCCGGATCACGGGATGACTGGATGTAATTCTTCGTAGAGCTTCCGCTTCGACGATGGAGCGAATCTCATACACTTCATGGATATCCTGGAGCGTAGGCATCGTGACAACAACTTTTCTTCCAGGCAAAAACGTGACCAGGTTTTCCGTCTCCAGAATCCGGATCGCTTCACGGACAGGCGTGCGGCTGACGGAAAGTTTATCGGCGATCTGGTTTTCGCTCAACAGCTGTCCCGGTTTTAACGTACCGTCCAAGATGGCCGTTTTGAGTTTTTGATATACCGCCTCACGAAGAGGGATGTAAGATGAGGAATAATCCAAAGGCTCGAGAGTAAAATCGGATGTGATGAGAGTTAAATGGCTATCCATAGTCATACCTCTTCCTAATCAAATTGTGTTAATATTTTACACCATGAAATACTATTGCACAACTTGCCTATGATCTCACAATCATTGTTGACAGCACAGAAAGGGAAAGTTATATTCATGTATACAAGTATACTATTGTGTTGGGAGGTGCATATATATAGATCAAACCATATAAGCATTCATTTGGGAGCTTTAAATTTTCAGCAGGATTGTTTGCGTTTTGAAAAGACTAGAGAAAGGAGAAAACCTGAGTTTTGAAGTGAAAGCGGTTACGGAATTGGGTCTAATGAACTTGAATTTTAAGGCTGATCCAACAGGTAACAAAAAAAATGGAAACGCTTACTGCCAATAATTTGTATGCACAGTATCATGGAAAATACCAATAACTGGTTAAAGGGGCATAGCGTATGGCAAAACCTGTGGAAAAATTGGAGCTTCAGCCGAAGGGCGGAGGCTTTTTGGAAACGTTGAGAAGCATGGGGCCCGGATTAGTCGTTGCATTCGCTTGGCTTGGAACAGGGGATTTGGTTGACTCGTCCGTATCCGGCGCCAACTACGGATATGACTTGATGTGGGTGCTTTGCCTTGCGTTATTCTGCCGCTATTTCTTTGTTAATGCACTCGCTAAGTATCAATTGTGTAATCGTCATGGAGACGAAACGATCTTTCACGGTTTTTACCGCGTGTGGAAAGGGTTTCCGATTGTATTGGGCGTCTCGGCTTATATCATGGGTTTCGTTTACGTATCTTATATGATTCGTGGAGCGGGTGTAGCTTTACATCACTTGTTCGGCCAGGCGGGTAACAGTTTTCTTTGGTCTCTTGTCGGAGTGGGTCTGGCCATTTATGTGACAACCCGGAAGCGTCAATTGAAAGCGCTTGAATTTATAGCGCGCACTGCTTGCATTGTTATTATTCTTTCTTTTATTTACGCCATATGGAACACCGGCATTAATGCGGAAGCCTTTATCGAAGGTCTGAGCTTCGGGATACCGGCCAATAATGATGCGTTTGGCGCATTGCTTATCGCCGTTTCGATTATCGGGGCTGTCGGAGGCTCCGCTGCAAACCTGCTGTATCCCTATTTGATGAACGACAAAGGGTGGAAAGGACCTCGGCAGCGTAAACTGCAAATCATGGATCTCCTTACCGGTATCGTTGCAATCATCGTGATTAATTTGGCTATCTGGATTGTAGCTGCCGAAACCATGTACGGTCAAGGGCAAGTCATTCATAACGAAGTCGACCTGGCTGCAATGATGGCACAAGCGGTGGGGCCCATTGGACCGGTTCTGTTGTGGATCACCGTGTTTCTCGTCTGCTTCACCTCTTATCCCACGTTTTCTGTCGGATTCACTAAGCTGTTAATGCATGGCGTACATCTCTCGACCAAACGGGGAGAGAAATATGAAAAACCCGAACAGGATCCCCGGTTTAAATGGTTTTCGATTGGGGGACTTCTTCTTGTGCCGCTTATTTTCTCCATGCCTTTTGCTCCCAATTTAGTCACTCTAACGATCGTAGGCAACAGCTTGGCTGTCATTACCGCGCCGATCATTATTTTGGGAATTATTTTTATGACCTCCCGTAAAAGCATGATGTTACCGGATTATGTGAATAAATGGTGGGAAAATCTCATTCTTGGTATTGTTGGATGTATCGGCTTATGGGCAACTTACAGTTTGTTGATCGTGTTAATCGATAAGTTGGGTTAATGCAGAAACCGTTTGATCCGCATACAAAACAGAAAGAAAAACCGCATTTGATTGTATACAAGTATACAATAAATCATATATACTGAATGTAGTACGATGATGATTCTCAAAAGCAAAGGAGCGTATACGATGGATGAACTTATGATGCGGGAACATCCTACCCATTTCATCCAAACGGGGGTCATTGATTGCGACGTTCACCATGCGGTCCCTTCGATACAAGCCCTTTTCCCGTACTTAACGGACCGCTGGCGCGATTATATCGTGGAGCATGGAATCAAAGGCTTGGAGCCCAATTATTATCCGAAGGGGGCAGCCCTTTCGGCCAGACCGGGCTCAGAGCTGTCCTCCGGCCACCCGCCGGGCTCGGATCTGGATACCTTGCGCCGCCAGGTGCTGGATCCGTGGAATGTACAGTATGCCATTCTTAATTGTCTTTACGGGGTTCAGATGATCCACAATGAGGATTGGGCGCAAGCCATGGCGTCGGCGGTTAACGATTGGCAGCTTGCCGAATGGCTCGATAAAGAGCCGCGGCTGCGCGCCTCGATGGTCGTCGCCAGCCAAAATCCGGAACAGGCGGCGGAGGAAATTCACCGGTTGGGCCGGCACCCCGGTTTTGTCCAGGTGCTTTTGCTCGTCCGCTCCGAGATGCTTTACGGCAAAAAGCATTTTTGGCCGATTTACGAGGCGGCCCAGCAGTATGGGCTGCCGGTTGGGATTCATGCCGGCGGGATGACCGGTTACCCGACGATGCCGGTCGGTTGGCCTTCGTATTACCTTGAGGATTATGTCAGCCATGCGCAAGCCTTCCAGTCGCAGATCGTCAGTCTGATCACCGAAGGCGTGTTTCAACGGTTCCCCGCACTTCGGGTCGTGCTGTTAGAAAGCGGTTTCACATGGCTGCCGGCGTTGATGTGGCGGCTCGACAAGAACTGGAAGGGCCTGCGCCGGGAGGTGCCGTGGGTGGACCGCCTCCCTTCGGAGATGATCCGGGAACATTTCCGTCTGACGATCCAGCCGCTTGATGAAGCGCCGGTGCCCGAGCACCTGCTGCAAACCATGGCCCAACTGCGATCCGATGACATGCTGCTGTTTTCCACCGATTATCCGCACTGGCACTTCGATACGAAGGAAGAGGCGCTTCCGGCCAAGCTTCCGCCGGGAGTGGCGAAGAAGATTTTGACGGAAAACGCCCGTGCGGTGTACCGTTTCTGATCCTGTCAAGTGAGTATGAACCGTAAGGAGGAAGAAGCATGACGATGTTCAATTCCTTGGTGAAAGAGCCCAAACGCAAAACCGGGGCCCGTTTCATCGACTGCGATATTCATAATGAGGTTCCCTCCAATGAAGTGCTGAAGCAATATCTTCCTCTGCGTTGGAGAAATTATATGGACATGGTCGGCCTGCGGAGCTACCACGGGTTCACCAACAATATCCCTTATCCCAAGGGCAATCCGGGCGGAACGCGGACGGACTCCTGGCCTCCTAACGGTCAGATCCCCGGCTCCGACCTCAACTTCATGCGGGAGCAGCTGCTTGATCCCTTGAATTTGGAGTGCGGCATTCTCAACTGCCTGTACCGGGTCGGGGAGCAGCTTAACGACGAATACGGCGCTGCGCTGGCCCGTGCGGTCAACGACTGGCAGATTGCCGAATGGCTCGATAAGGAGCCGCGGCTGCGCGCTTCCATTGTCATCCCGTACGAGAATGCCGAACTATCGGTGGAAGAAATCAACCGGGTCGCCGGCCATCCCGGTTTTGTCCAGGTTCTGATTATGCCGCGTACCCGGGAGCCGATGGGCCGGCGGAAATATTGGAAAATTTATGAAGTCGCGGAAAGCCACGGTCTGCCGATCGCCGTTCATTTTGGCGGATTAGGCGGTAACGCAACGACCTCCTCCGGGTTTCCTTCGTACTACATCGAGGACCATACCAATATGGCGCAGGCATTTCAATGCCAGGTGATCAGCATGGTATGCGAAGGGGTTTTTGAACGCTTCCCGAACCTGCGGACGGTGATGCTGGAAGGGGGATTCGCCTGGGTGCCTTCGCTGATGTGGAGGCTGGATAAGCATTGGAAGCGTCTGCGCGAGGAAGTGCCTTTCCTAACGCGTAAGCCGTCTGAATATATCCGCGGACATATGCGTTTTACGACGCAGCCGATGGAGGAGCCGCCGGTGTCCGAATATCTGCTTCAGGTCATCAGGCATTTGGGCTCGGACGAGATGCTGATGTTTGCGACAGACTATCCCCACTGGGATTATGATGCGCCGGATCTGACGTTCCCGCCCAAATTCCCGGAGGCGTTAAAGCAAAAGATTTTTTATGATAACGCCCGCTCGTTCTACCGACTTTCCGATAAGGAGGACCGTGACGATGCAAACTAAAGTACAAAAATATGTAGTTGCAACGGTAGATGAAATTCCTCCCGGAAAACGAAAAATCGTGAATGCAGGAGGGCGCTCGATCGGTGTTTTCAATGTGAACGGCGAATTTTTCGCTCTGCGCAACCGCTGTCCGCATGGGGGCGCACCGCTTTGTGAAGGGGTTTTGAGCGGATTTGTTCAATCACGGGGCCGGGGTAACTACAGCTATTCCCGAAAAGGAGAAATACTCCGCTGCCCCTGGCACCAATGGGAGTTCGACGTCAAAACCGGCCAATCCTGGTTCGATCCGGTAAAAACCCGGGTTCGCACGTACGAGGCCAAGGTAGAGGCGGGATGTTCGCTGGCGGAGCATGCCGGAACGGAAATGCGGGAAGGGCCATATATAGCGGAGACGTTCCCGGTTTCTTTGGAAAAAGATTATATCGTTATTGAAATCGAGTCTTAAATGATAAAGGAAACAACGGGGGGATATAACCGGTTGTTTCCTTCGTTTATGAAAAGAAGCTTACGGATCATACTTCGAATGAAAAAGGAGTGGGATCGAAATGAAAAAGTATGTACGGTACCATCCGGATCATCAGGAACGGGAGTATCCCAGGCGAATTGCCGGAACGCTGCTGACGAATCCGAACTTCGCGGAATTGGCCCAATTATTCGGCGGTTACGGAGAACAAATTGACCGGCATGAAGATTTCGCGCCGGCGTTCGGCCGGATTGGAATAAAACCGTAAGCGGCGGAAGAAAACAGCTTGCCCTTCAGTCTGCGGCAGGTTACTATGGTAAAGAAGCATCATCCAATTTGGCGGTTCAGGGGGAGAATCGAATGGAGCACATCGTTTTCAACCAGATATAACTACATCGAAGCCGTACATTAGAGCTCGTTACCGGGTTGTCCGAGAGTCAGGCGGATATCATACCGGAAGGCTTCAACAACAACATCCGCTGGCATTTGGGGCACATATTGACCACTCAGGAGAGGTTTGCATACCGTTTAATCGGAGAACCGCTCGGGTTACCGGAGGAGTTGATGAACATGTTCCTCAACGGTACGAAACCGGCTGACTGGCAAACCGCCCCTCCGGATTTGCCGTCTCTCATCAAGCTCTTGCAGGAACAGCCAGGCCAAATCCGGCAGCGTCTGCAAGGAAGGCTGGAGCAGCAAATCACGGTTCCGTTTAAAGACTTCAAGCGGCATGACGAAGCGCTGCTGTTTGGCACCTGTCATGAGGCGATGCATGCAGGCTATATCATGGCCCTTAAACGAGCGGCGGCCGTCGCTCAAAGATAACGGAGACCAAAGCCCGGTGGAGCGGCATCCTCTGTCGGGCTTTGTGGCTTTGTGCAGAGAGTCGGACGATTGGCCGGCCTGCCGCCAAGACGGCTTCATATCCTTTATTGAAATGGATTAGTTTTCTCATTTCTTTATGTCTGTTGTGTATAAGCTTGTTCATGCCAGCCAAGAAAAGGTACCATTCCTCCGGATCTCCCCATACGTTTCCCCTCTGCAGTTCCATACCCATTCGACTCTTTCGGGACAGCATTACCCTGTTGCACAAACTGTCTTCTGCGGCGGCCGCACCCATCACGCCCCGGGCATTCGTTATAAAGATCAGTACATTGACTGTTGCCCGAAGCCGTGATAGGCTTAACATCATACAAGTTAAAATACCGAATAACGTTTATTATATCGAAGGAAGTGAACTCATGGAGCAAAAATATGCCGTTCCGGCTCTGGATCGGGCGCATGCGGTACTGACGCTGCTAACCGAGGAGCCCTACAAATGGAAGCTGTCCGACCTGTCCAAGCATTTGGGCATCAGCAAGAGCACGCTGTACTCTCTTCTTCTGACCATGGAACGTTTGCATTGGATCCACCGGGACCGCAACGAGACTTATGCCCTTGGAAGCGCCTTGGGCGATTTCGGGAGTGCTTATTTCCGCCAGTACGACCTTGTTGAAGAATTCCGGCGAACCGCCGAGCCGGTGATGCGCAAGCTTCAGGAATCGGTTCAGCTGGCTCGCTTAGATGGGAGCGATGTACTGTATCTGGCCAAATTAGAAGCGCCGTCTCCGGTACAAATGGTATCCGGGCCCGGGGTCCGGTTCCCGGCACATGCGACGGGCTTGGGAAAAATTCTGATGTCCGACATGGATGCCGAACAGGTCCGCCGCATATTTCCGCAGGAAACGCTGCATAAAGTTACCGTGCATACCATCGGCTCCCGGGAGGCGTTCCTGCAGGAGCTGGAAACGGTCCGCCGCAACGGATATTCCTTGGACATTCAGGAGGGGGTAATGGGATTTTGCTGTGTGGCTGCACCCGTTCGCCGCCGCAGCGGCGAGATTATCGCGGCGGTCAGCTGCTCCATGCCCATCCATCACTGGGAAGGAAAGAGAGAAGAGGCGATCCGTGAAATTCGCGCATTAGGGCAGCGGTTGTCAACAAGTATGTAAGATGAATGATCAGATCAAGCCACAGTCTGACAATCATTCCGATCCCAAGCCAGAGAGGGAAAGGGATGATTGTTTTTTTTTTGCTGAAAACTCATTGACACAAACTAAAAACTGTGGGAAGATGATGTCAAGGCTAAATAAAGAACGTTGTTCAAAATAATGAACAAGGAGGGCGGATAGTGATGATGCCGGGATTTGACAAGGCACAGCTGCAAACGATTTCGTTCGTGAATCGACGGGAGAGATCTTCACGAGCCGTTGGAAGGCCGAGGATTCAAGTGAGAGCTAATCAATCATTTGATAAGTAAAGGAGAATGAATGATGGTACAATATGTGAAAACAGGAAATCTTCAAGTTGCTCCGGCCCTTTATCACTTTATTAATTCCGAAGCTTTACCCGGCAGCGGGGTGGATCAGGAGCGGTTCTGGTCCGGTTTTGAATCCTTGATCCATGATTTGGCACCCAAAAACAAGGCGTTATTGAAAAAACGTGATGAAATCCAGCGATTGATAAATGAATGGCATAAGGAACATAAAGCAGAGTTTGAATTCGAAAAATACAAGGCGTTTTTGCAGGAAATCGGTTATCTGGAGCCGGAAGCAGAGGATTTTCAGATTACCACCCAAAAGGTCGACGATGAAATTGCGCGGCAGGCGGGTCCGCAGCTGGTTGTGCCGGTCAATAATGCCAGATATGCGCTTAACGCTGCGAACGCGCGCTGGGGAAGCCTGTACGACGCTCTGTACGGAACGGATGCGATTGATGACGAAGGAGGAGCTCAGCGTACAGCGGATTACAACCCGGTTCGTGGCGAGAAGGTCATCGCCTACGCCAGAGATTTTCTCGATCAAGCGGCTCCGTTAGCAAAGTCTTCACATCGGGAAGCCGTCCGGTATTCGATCGTTGAGGGGCAATTGGCCGTTTCGCTTCGCAGCGGAGAGACTACCGGACTCCAGGATGCTTCCAAGCTTGCGGGGTATCAGGGAAGTCCCGAGGACCCTTCGGCCGTATTGCTTCAAAATAACGGGCTGCATTTTGAGATTCAAATCGACCGTAACCATCCAATCGGCCGAACCGATCAGGCTGGCGTGAAAGACATTCTCCTGGAAGCTGCGTTAACGACGATCATGGATTGTGAAGACTCGGTTGCCGCTATCGACGCCGAGGACAAGGTATTGGTATACGGCAATTGGCTGGGGCTGATGAAGGGGAACTTGTCCGCTACCTTCCCGAAAGGAAATAAAACCGTCACACGGACGCTCAATCCCGACCGGTCATACACGTCTCCTGCAGGAGAGGAATTCACCTTGCCCGGCCGTTCCCTGTTGTTTGTCCGTAACGTGGGACACTTGATGACGATTGATGCGATCCTGGACCGCAATGGCGAGGAGATTCCCGAAGGGATTTTGGACGCGGTTGTAACGGGTCTCATCGGCAAGCATGATCTTTTAAGAAACAGCCTGTACCGGAATTCGCTCCAGGGCTCCATCTATATTGTCAAACCGAAAATGCACGGGTCCGAGGAAGTGGCATTTGCCAATGAGCTTTTTGACCGTGTGGAAGATCTGCTCGATTTGGAACGCAATACGCTGAAAATCGGGGTGATGGACGAGGAGCGTCGCACGTCTCTAAACCTGAAGGCGTGTATTCGCGAAGTAAAGGATCGCGTTGTGTTTATCAATACCGGGTTTTTGGACCGTACGGGAGACGAAATTCATACTTCGCTGGAAGCGGGACCTATGATTCGGAAAAACGCGATGAAATCATCCCGGTGGCTGCAAAGCTACGAGAAATCGAATGTGAGCATCGGACTGGCAACCGGATTACAGGGCCGTGCCCAGATTGGCAAAGGGATGTGGGCCATGCCGGACCTGATGAAGGATATGCTGCAGCAAAAAATCGGCCAGCTGCAGGCCGGCTGCAATACGGCGTGGGTGCCTTCCCCTACAGCGGCTACCCTGCATGCCCTCCATTACCATCAAGTGAATGTAACGGAAGTTCAAAATCAATTGAAGCAAGCGATTAAAGATTTCCGGGATGATATTTTGGACATTCCCGTAGCCGAAAACCCCGAATGGAGCCCAGAAGAAATTCAGCAGGAGCTGGACAACAATGCACAAGGGATTCTGGGCTATGTAGTTCGCTGGGTAGAGCAGGGGATTGGCTGCTCCAAGGTACCGGATATTAATAACGTGGGGCTGATGGAGGATCGTGCCACTCTGCGCATTTCCAGTCAACACATGGCTAACTGGCTGCACCACGGGATTTGTACGAAGGAGCAGATCGTAGAGACCATGCAACGTATGGCCAAGGTGGTGGATGAGCAGAATGCCGGTGATCCCGCATACCGTCCGATGGCTGCCGACTTTGAACACTCCGTGGCATTTCAGGCTGCCTGCGAGCTGGTGTTTAAAGGATACGACCAGCCAAGCGGTTATACGGAGCCGATCCTGCACCGCCGCCGCAAAGAATTTAAGGCGAAGATCGCTGTACAGAACGCTTGATTTATAAATCGTTAACGTGATCCCGATCATTCATTTGTTGAATGGTCGGGATTTGTTGTGTATAGCGGCGCGAGCGAATCAAGAAGCCGTAAGCAGCTCCATAAACCGTGCGGCAATGAGAGACGGGGAATGTTCGCGCAGCATGGCTATTCCAACGGCACGGGGCGGGATCGGCTCGACCGTTTGCAGCTCGAACAGCTGTCCGGCATCCAGTTCTTGCTGGACAAAGGACCGGGTCACGAAGGCGGTGCCGTAGCCGCGCCGGGCCAGCTCAAGCAGCATCTCCATACTGTTCAATTCTATGTCCGCCTCAACCTTATAGCCCTGTGCGTACAGCCACTGCTCCACGAATAGTCTGGTGCTGCTTTCCGAAGACAGCAGGAGAAGCGGGATTTCCGCTAATTGTCCGGTTGTAATCGGCTGTCCGGATAGCGCACGATAGGCATTCCCTACGACAAAACAATCCTGGATGTCCAGCAGCGGCTTCACCTCCAGGCCGGGATCATCCACGGGAAGATGGACGAGACCCAATTCAATTTGCCCGTCCTTTAATCTTTTTCCGATATCGGCGGTTTTGCCTTGGGAAAGACGGATACGTACTCCGGGATAATCGGCATGGAACTGATCGAGTGCGGGCAGCAGCAGATGCCTAATGAACGGTCCGCTTGCGCCGATCCGCAGCTCGCCGGCTGTCAGGCGCCTGAGAGACTGAATTCGTTTCTCTCCGGCATCCAGCAGGGCAAAGGACTGTTCCACATATTCGAACAGAGCGCGGCCTTCCGATGTTAAATTCACCCCTTTGGAAAGACGATCGAACAGCTTTACTCCCAGAGTCTCTTCTAATTGTTTGATCGCATAACTAACCGAAGGCTGGGTAATGTGAAGCGCTTGTGCGGCTTTGGTCAAATTACCGAGCTTGGCGGTATACAGAAATATGCGATACCACTCCATCGCTACTGTTTTGATATAGAACACCTCTATGACATGATTAAAATATTGTGATTTCATTTATTTCATGAGTGAAATTATAATGGAACCAGTCGAAGGTGTCAAAAGGATTCAAAATACCAAGGGGGAAAGGCGATGGCAGGAAGTTCGTTCGGTGATTTTCTGAAAATCACGACGTTTGGGGAATCTCACGGAGAGTCGATCGGAGTGATTATTGACGGGGTTACGCCCGGAGTGGAAATAGACGAGCAGTACATTCAGATTCAAATGGACCGGAGAAAACCGGGGCAGTCCTCCGTAACGTCTCCCCGCAAGGAATATGACCAGGTATATATTCAATCCGGGGTCTACGAGGGCAAAACGACAGGAACGCCGCTTTTTATCACGTTATACAATAAAGATATGAGACCCGAGGCTTATCGCGATATTCAGCATTCCTTCCGGCCGGGGCATGCCGACTTTACGTATTTGAAAAAATACGGCATCCGGGATCATCGGGGAAGCGGCAGAGCATCGGGCAGAGAGACGGCCGCGAGAGTGGCTGCGGGTGCCGTGGCGCGCAAGCTGCTTGAGCGCAGAGGCGTCAGCGTCGTAGCCTATACGAAGGCCATTGGCGGAATCGAATGCGCCGCCTTTATTGAGGATCAAATCGAACGCAATGCGGTCAGAGCCTGCGACCCGGAAGCGGCGGTTCGGATGATAGAGATAATTGAAGCTTTGGCGGCGATCGGGGACAGCTGCGGCGGCATTGTGGAATGCAGGATTCGGGGGATGATCCCCGGCTTGGGAGAGCCGGTGTTTGACAAGCTTGATGCGGATCTTGCCAAAGGGATGCTATCGATCGGCGCTGTAAAAGGAATCGAATTCGGAGCCGGATTTGAGGCAGCCGGAATGCTGGGCAGCGAGCATAACGACCAGATGAACGCGTCCGGTTTCTTAAGCAACCACTCGGGGGGCATTCTCGGAGGAATCAGCACCGGGGAAGAAATCATCTTCAGGGTTGCCGTTAAGCCGACTTCCTCGATATCTGTCCCACAGCAAACGATCCGTACCAGCGGAGAAGAACAAGTCATTGTGACGAAGGGGAGACATGACCCGTGCATTTGCCCGCGAATTGTCCCTGTAGTCGAAGCCATGGCCTGCCTTGTCATCGAAGACCACTTTAAGCGTCATGCGGCTCTGCATCACTAATATCGCAGCAAAAAAGGGGATGCCCCTCAGCCTTTGCAGCTTGGGGTAATCCCTATTTTCCTTCCAGCGGTCTTTCTAACGTTTTTTCGCTTCTCTAAAATATATACCCTCACCCAATATTTTCGCCGAAAACACGCCGAACACCAGAGACCACACCGGAGCGGCAATTCCCAAAAAAGATACGTTCGATACGGCGATCGCAAACGTAAACACGGTGGAATAACGTTAGGAGGACTCGGAAAAAGCCGACGAGTTCAAGTAAGGCACCTCCGGCATCAACTGTGTTCTATTATAAAATCCTCTGAAGATGTGTTTGGAACAAATCCCAAATCCTATTGCGACGAGTTAATGAAGGAAATTCCCAAACGCACGATGCGGGAGCGGGTCAAGCTTATGTTTCTGATTCCGCTCCTGCTGCTCCAATGGAAGCTGATTGAAGGCTTCGGCGGTACGCTTCTGCTATCGCTCTACGACCTCGTCGGATACGTTATCGCATCCTTGGCCGTCATCGGTGTCATGTGGATTGTACTTCGCAAAACGGCATTCAAGCCGAACAAGGCGGCGGTCTGGATGATTTTCGGCCTTGCTCTCTGGTCGATTATGATTTTTATCGGGTTAGAGCTTGCCGGAAGACATGTTTGGCCGGAGGGTCCGCACATTGAAATGCATGGAACTTCCGCCTATGATGTATTGGCTGCCGCAGGTTTGGTGATCCTCCTCGCCTCTCTTTTTTGGACCAGCTTTAAGAAGCTGTACCGAAGACCAAAACAAAGCTGAAATGGCAGGGGAAACGGGCTGCATATATTTTAACGCATACAAGCTAGCAATAAGCCGATTAGGGGAGATAATGAAGATTTATGAACCAATCCAAGGCTAAATCCGTTTTCCGAGTCATTTTCCTTGTTCGACAGGACCTGGAAACGGGAGTATGATTCGGAGTGTCGGTTTATTTCTTGTTAGATGAGGAGACGAAACGGTTCATGATTCGTTCATATCTACTCCTGCTTTTTTGCGTTACTTGCTGGGGGAGCAATTTTGTATTCGGTTCGATATTGGTGAATGAATTTCCGCCCCTGCTTCTAGCGGCACTTCGATTGACCATGACGTCCTTATTTCTTGTCGCTTATGCATGGAGCACCAAAAAGCTGAAGTACCTGAATCCGCGGGATTACTTGCTGCTCATTCCGCTGGGCTTTATCGGAACGCTGCTCAATCAGGCAGCTTTTTTTACTGGGCTTGAAACGGTTAACGCTACAACAGCCTCACTGATCCTGTCCCTTGCACCGATTACGATCGCTTTGTTGGCGTCGGTGTTTTTAAAGGAAGCCATTACAGGGCGCATGATCGCAGGGTCCATCGTGGCGATTCTGGGCATATTCTTTGTAGTAGGGAAATCCGACGGGTTGAATGTTTCTATAGGCACTGTATACATCCTATTTGCTATGCTTACTTTTGCCGTATCCATCATCATGATGCGTAAATTGACAGAGCGGATCGATCCATTTGTTGCTACGGTATATTCGACTGTGATCGGTTCCGGTATGGTGATCCCGGTAGCGGTCATCAAGGAGCCCTTAAACCATGTCAGTCCCCATCTTTGGGCTTGGGTGATGCTTATCGCAACGGCTATTGTGATGCAGGGCTTGTGCGGTTTAATCTGGAACATGCAGCTCAAGCGTGTAGGTGCGGGCAAAGCATCCATATTTTTGAATCTGCAACCCTTTGTAGCCATGATCGCCGGTTTTGTTCTCCTGGGCACACCGGTGACCGCCATTCAAATCTTCGGATCTATATTTATAGTCGGGGGCGTTGTGCTGGCCACATCCCGCAAAAGAGATAAAGCGAATGCTATGAAGCATCCGATATCTGCGCCTAAACCGGCATCTGTCCCCAAAAGTCCATAATCCATTCTGAACCCCCAGGATAAAAAGCAAGCATAGCCAGTAAGCCGTGATTCCGGCGTGGCTATGCTTATTTTGCTGTTTTATTCGGCTTCTTCCTTGCCCATTCAAATCAAGGTTTTATTCCTCATGCTCTTCCAAAAGGTCTAATGGAACACTTTGTTCATTTTCAGGCTCGTTGAGGGGGTAGATCCTGGCTGTTTCTGTCTGCTCATCTACTTGTTGAATATAAATGGGAACCCCCTGATAAGTGACATTGGCCATAACAGGAGAAGAAGCAATCTCACTGGCTCGCGATTTGTTCATCGTCCTAACCTCCATTTATTTTAATTAACGGATATTAATGTGTTCTTTAAATGAAATTATTATTCTTGAAGCTCTTTCTTATAGGACGCAGCTATCGGGCTTATTGAAAATTCATCTTAGACGAACGCTTGTTAGTGGTATTATATTGAGTAGGAATTGAACTTAATAGAAAGGATGCCCGGCATGTTTCAGACGGTTGTTTCAACTCTGTTTCAAGTTATTGTGCCGCTGTCCGTTCCCGTTATTGCGGGAGCCCTCCTGGGACGGTACAGAAATCTGGAAACGAAGCCCCTCATGACCCTGTATTTATATTTTTTAAGTCCGGCTCTGATTTTGGATACGTTGAATCGTGCGAATCTTTCTTTTGACGACATCTACAAGACGCTTGCCTTCTGTATTCTCAATCTGATATTGATGTGGGCCGTTGCCAATGGATTAGGCAGAATTCTGAAATGGTCCTCCTCTGAAATCGCAGGCCTGACTTTAATCTCTACATTCACGAATGCTGTGAATTACGGGCTTCCGCTCGTTTTGCTCGCTTTTGGAACGCTCGGATTGGAAAAAGCATCGATTTACGTCATTATCCAAATGATTATCGTGAATACGATAGGGATCTATTTTGCCGCCCGTTCCCAGTTTTCTGTGAAAAATGCCATTCAATCCGTATTTTCACTTCCGGCGATTTATGCGGCGATGTTGGCAGTCGCACTGCGGACTTTAGACGTGGATTTGCCGGCGGGAATTGAAAAAGGGGTCTCGCTGGTTGCTGCGGCTTATTCCCCGGTGGTATTGGTCATATTAGGGGCGCAAATGGTCAGCGTAAAGAGCGCCGAGATGGATGCAAAGCTGCAGACCCCGTTCTGGATGGGGATGACGGTACGATTGCTCGTGGCCCCGGTTGTGGCCTGCTTCGTGTTATATGTACTGAACATCGAAGGCATCTTGTTTTCGGTTATGCTGCTTTTGGCTTCGATGCCCGTGGCCGTCAATGCGGTGATTTTAGCGGAGAGATTTAACGCCTCGCCCAGGGTCGTTTCGAAGTGCATTCTATGGACCACGCTTGCTTCCTTTATCGTATTGCCTGTTATGATCGCACTTGTGAAATAAATGGGTAAGGGACTTGCATTTTGGCCCTCATGTGTACCATAATAAATAGTCAACATTTTTGGGAAGGTGGGTTAATCACAAGTATGTCAACATCGACTTCTGAGGCACAGACACAAGAAATGAAGGAAATCCAGATTTGGAAATGCAAAGACAGCGAATGCAACGCCTGGATCCGGGATGAATTTGTAACGGAGGCCGCTCCCAGCTGTCCGCTATGCAGCAGCATGATGGAACAAAGTAAAAAACAGGTTCCGCTGGCCGTTAAAAAAGTGAGAAAAACGTTTATTATGGGAAAAAGAAGATTCTAGCACTTATCTTAATACATAACGAAGAAGCCGACGGCATGCTGCCCGTTCGGCTTCTTCCTTTTCCGGGCGGAGAGAGCATCTTCTCCTAAGAACGCCATCCAATTAGCAGAATATTATATAGTCACTTGATAAAAGTAAGTAATATTTTTATAATGATCCTAACACCTTGCTTTCGATCAACCACTAATGCGAACAAACAAGGGAGGCATCCGTTCATGAACGATCAAGCTCATGTATTCCAGCGGGATATTCACCGTGTCTGGACTGCGAAGAAAAACCGGATTAGTCCGACTCATCAGAACAGCTTCATCCTGGAGCCGGGGCATTGGCAGGAATATGATCCATTCCTGATGCTTGCCGAGGACTGGTTTCAAAGAGGCTCATTCAATAACCATCCACACCGCGGCATCGAAACCGTTACGTATGTGATACAGGGAAGGCTTGAGCATTACGATAGCCAAACCGCAGGAAAGGACGAGCTGCTCCCCGGCGACGCACAGTGGATGACGGCCGGGCGCGGAGTGATTCATAATGAAGATCCTGCCGAGGGTGAAACCGTTCATTCCCTTCAGCTTTGGGTTAATCTGCCCAGCGGGGATAAAATGATGGAGCCGCGATATCAGAACCTTCGAAGCGCGGATATGCCCTTGCGGGTGGAGGAAGGAGCGACGATCCGCGTATTCTCGGGCTCATCGGGCGGTGTAGCGTCCCCGACGAAAAACGTTGTTCCCATTACGATGGTGGAATTGAATGTAGAACCGGATGCCTCCGTAAAGCAGGATCTGCCCGGCTCCTATAATGGTTTTATATATATTCTGGAAGGGGAAGGGTTGTTCGGGAAGGAACGTACAAAAGCCAGTGAGGGCCAGGTCCTGTGGCTGGGTTCTGCAGGGAGCAGCCGCGAGAGCGAGGTTGAGATCACGGCCGTTACCAGGCTCCGTGCTTTGTTGTACGCGGGACAACCGCTGCACGAGCCCGTCGTCGCCCACGGCCCGTTCGTCATGAACACGATGGAGCAAATTCGTCAAGCCTACGAGGATTACCGTAACGGAAAATTTGTGTAAGGCGCTGCAGCTTCTATGAATTTTGGTTATTTGCCCGGCGGAGAAAGTCGTCTATAATAAAACAAGTAAGGACAAATCCTGATGACCTGACCTGGAATGCGCAAACAACGTGATTTGGCCGGACCTATTATTGAGAGGAGAAATGTGATATGCTTTATGAACTCCGTATTTACCATATTCATCCAGGAAAAATGCAGGCAATCAACGACCGGTTCTCCAATCACACCTTGCGTATTTTTGCAAAGCACGGTATCAAGGTTATCGATTTTTGGGAGGATATCAACCCTGAGCATAACCGGCTTTATTATGTCCTTGAATTTGCGGATAAGGAAGCACGCGAAGCGGCATTTAGCGCTTTCCAAAGCGATCCCGAATGGCAGAAGGTCAAAAGCGATTCCGAGAAAGACGGCCCGATCGTAGAGAAGCTGGAAAGCATTTTCCTTAAACGGGTGCCCTATTTCACCCGCGGGTAGCGCCTCAAACGACTTTACCGGCAGCCCGTTATCTTCTTGAGGTATAAAATATACGATCCGCCCTGCTTTAAAGAGAGGCTCCGGCTTATCTTGGAAAGGGGCGGATTTTTTCGTAGCATGACTTCAACGCCTTCATGGAATATAATAATGTAAGGAGGCTGATGAAATGAGTCAAACCGTAGGGTTTATCTATGCTCATCCCGACGATGAAACTTTTCTGAGTGCATGCCTGATCAGGCAGCTTGCGGATCAAGGTCATCGTACGGTTCTTCTCCTGGCCACGAAAGGGGATGCCGGTCAAAAGAACGGTTACGCCAGCCATTTAAGCAACGGGGAATTGGCTGAGGTCAGGGTCAAAGAAATGGAGAAGGCTGCCGAAATCCTGGGACTGTCTGCAGTCGAGCATCTAGGGTTTCCCGACGGCAAATCGAATACCGTGGATGAAAACATATTTATTGACGGCATCGTCAACTTCGTAAATAAATATGAACCGTCGATGCTGTTCACCTTTCCGGCAGACGGCGGAAACTTCCATCCTGATCATATGACCATATCCAAAATGACAACGGCCGCCGTATTAAGCGGAAGATGCCCGTCGGTAGGCCGGCTTTATTATGCCATGTCCAGTACGTTAATGGAGAACGGTTACAAGCCCTCCATCGTCATAGATACCGAACAACAGTGGCCCATGAAGGCGGAGGCGCTAAAAGCGCACAAGTCTCAAATGTTTGCGATTGAACGTTACTTTGGGAAGCTGGATTCGTTTCCGGAAAACCGTCGGTACGAATTGTTTGTACTGGCTTGGGAAAAAGGGAGGATGAACCATGCGGGGCTCGTGGAAGGACGACTATAAGATCAGCTCGGATTATACCGATTTCAGGGCCCAATGCCGCCTGTCCTCTTTATTGGCTTTAATGCAAAGAGCAGCGGATGCTCATGTGGACGATATGGGAGTTCTTTGGCAGGAGATGAAGGACAGCGGAATGGGCTGGATGCTGATCACTTTGGACATCGAGTTCAAGCGAATGCCCCGGATATTGGAGACGGTTTCTATCCAAACCTGGAATAAGGGAACGAAGGGGGTATTATGGTTACGGGATTACCGCGTGCGGGATGCGGACGGGAACCTGATGATCCAATCCAGATCGGTATGGGCCCTTGTCGATGTGGGAAAGAGAAAAATACTTCGTCCCTCCGCGTTTCCGTATCGGCTGGATGTTCACGCCGAAGAATCCATTGGCGATGTGCCCGATAAAGTGCAGGTTCCGCCGGATGTGCCGCTTTCCGAAGCTTATCGGATGCAGGTGCGCTACAGCGGAATTGATGCTAACGGACATTTGAACAATTCCCGTTACGCAGATATTTGCCTGGATGCTCTTGACGAAGAGGAGTTAAAACTATCGCTGCACAACTTTCGGATTACATACCACAATGAAGCGCGAATGGGAGACGACATCCTGGTGCTAAGGTCGGATCTAAGCGAAGGAAGCATTTATTTCAGAGGGGAATCCACGGAAGGCAAGCCTTTTTTTGAGGCTTGTCTAGTTGTCGGATTGCAAGAGAAGAGCAGTCTATAACGTTCAAAGTTATAGACTGCTCAGGGGGATGTCCCATAAGTCACCGAGGTGACTTATGGGACATCCCCTTTTTGTTGTGCCCTAAGATTTGGTGAAAGAAAATGGATGTGGTTCCAATAAGGATCAGAAGCAGTCATTGTTTGGGACTCGGGCGGTACCAAACATATTTTCTCCGCACAAATGGAATCAGGAATATTCCCGCAAGCGGGATGCGAATAGCCAACAGCAAAAAGGGCGGAACCATTTCCGCCCAATATTTGGCCGCTTCAAACCGCATTCCTTATCCTTACTTTATTAAATTAAAGCATATTTTAGCTTAAAAGGGAATATTTGAATAAAAACAGAGCCTTCATTGTGCTGTAAAAAAACAATTGACAAAAAATTGAAGTCGGAATATATTAAATAATATCGTTAATCGATAATCTATAAAATCCAATTTGAAAGCGCTTAACAAAGGGTGGTGAGGTATAACTTATCATATTCTACAGTTGTGAAAAAAAGTCGGAGCAGGCGATTAAAAAATAAGTGATGTCAGAAGGGGTGTAACCATTGAAAAAACGGATTCGCGCAATACTGGGTATGTGTTTGGCGGCAAGCATGATCATTGTATCCGCATGCGGAAGCAGTAGCGGAGGCGCAGGTGATCAAGGCGAAGTGATTAAAATCGGTATGGTTGCCGACCTGACGGGCAAATCCGCACTCACCGGCGAGTTTAAAAAACGCGGCGCTCAGATTGCGTTAGACGAGATTAACGGGGCCGGCGGTGTAGATGGTAAGAAGATAGAACTGGTGGTCGAGGACGATCGCGGTACGAACGACGGTACGGTATCCGCATTTCAAAAATTAATCTCCGACCCGGATATCGTGGCGATCATCGGTCCGATCACGAGCACCAATGCGCTCTCCATCAATGAAATCACCAAGAAAACAGGCATTCCCGTCATGATCGGCGGCACAAATGTCAATTTAACCACCGAATTGAAAAACCAATGGTTTTTCCGTTTCAGACCGAGCGACGCTTATTCCGCCAAGACGATTGTCGATTTCTCGACGGACAAATTAGGGAAAAAGAAGGTCGCTATTGTGTATGATACCGATGCATTCGGCACGGCGGGCAAAGACATGCTGGTCGCTGAATATAAGAATAAGGGAATTACGCCGGTCCTTATTGAAGGCTATACCGCGAATACCAAAGATTTTACTCCGGTGCTGGAAAACATCCGCAAGTCCGGTGCTGACGTCATCAACGGCTTTATGACGGCTTCCGCGGATGTGGCCCAATTGGTCGTTCAGATGAGACAGCTTGGCATTCAGGCGGAATTTGTTTCTTCAGCGGCGGGGGCCCAGACGACGACGCTCAAATTGGCGGGTGACAAATTAAACGGGATATATGGTGTGAATGATTTTGCGCTGGATCAAAGCGAGGAGACCAAAAGGTTCGTTGAAAACTTCAAACAGAAATATACGGATGTGCCGGATTTATTTTCAGGCTGGGTGTATGATGCCCTGCATGTGCTGGCCAAAGTCATGGCGGAAAAAGGGACTTCTCCCGATCAGATCCGCGAGGGAATTTTAGCCGTGAAGGGACATAAAGGGGTTGAAGGGGAATATAACTTTGATCCAAACGGCGACGGCCTGCACTCCTACACTGTCGTTCAGGTCGTAAACGGTGAAATTGTAACCGTAAAATAAAGCGAACCAAAGGCTGAATTCGGCAGGCGGCCCATGCCGCCGGATTTGGCCGATACTCGAGGAAGGGGAAGTTTATGGAACTGTTCAATATGCCCCTGCAGCTTCTGGTCAGCGGGATGGCGATAGGAAGCATTTATGCGCTTGTGGCGCTGGGATTTGTGTTGATCTATGTATCCGTGAATGTGGTGAACTTCGCCCAGGGCGAGTTTACGATGATGGGTGCATTCGTCGCTTTTACCCTTGTGGTTTCGCTTAATCTGCCAATATGGGTTGGCCTTATTCTCGGGACGCTCATTGTCGGCGGAATCGGGTACTTGTTTCAGCTGACCGTTTACCGTCCTTTTGCCAAACGGAACAAAGCGTTCTTGGCGGTAATGATCAGTACGCTCGGCGCTTCCATGATCATTCAAAATATTTTCCTGCTCGGTTATGGCGCAGTGCCTTTGAAGCTGCCGCCTTTATTTGCAACGGACACGATCAACATCGGAGACATCGTCGTATCCGTCCAGTATCTTGCGATCCTTTGCTGCGCGATTGTTCTGCTGATTCTGCAGTACTTGTTATTTGAAAAAACACGATTGGGCAAAATGATGCAGGCTACTGCACAGGACCCGGAGACCGCCAAACTGATGGGCATTAAGGTTTCCCATATGCAAGCGCTGACATTCATCTATAGCGCGGCCTTGGGAGGAGCGGCCGGCATTCTCGTTGCTCCGGTGTTTATGATTAGCCATACGATGGGCGCGATCATCGGCTTGAAAGCTTTTGCCGCCGCAATCGTCGGCGGGTTGGGCGATGTCAAAGGCGCCATTATCGGAGGCCTGATGATTGGCATCGCGGAAACCTTTGCCGCCGCCTATATTTCCGGACCTTATAAAGACGGCTTTGCGTTTTTGTTCCTGATCCTTTTCCTGATCTTTAGACCTTACGGGATTTTTGGAGAAAAAGTCGGAATGAAAGCCTGATGCCCTGATGCAATACATGAGTAGGGAGTGTGTCTATGCAAACCAAAACCATGCAAACCCAATCGATACAAAGCAGTGGCGGTATGGAAAAAGAACTGAAAAGCTTAAAGCCGGCGCAGCCCATTTTCATTGTAGTGGGTCTGGTGCTTGTCGTTTTTGCCTTTTGTCTCCCTTTTTTACTGCCGGGGGGACGCCTGGGCAACTACTATATGACGGAATTATTGCGGACAACGGTATTTTGCTTTGCTACGCTGGGATTGACGGTAGGGATGGGGTATGCCGGACAAATCTCGCTGGCCCAAGCGGCTTTCTTCGGATTGGGAGCTTATTCTCTTGCATCAACGACGGTGCTGTTCGGCTTGCCGTATTGGGCCGGAGTCGTATTGGCCTTAGTCATTCCGGTCGTAACGGGATTATTCCTGGGCGCGATCTCTCTTCGGCTGGTCACCCACTATCTGGCGTTAGTTACGATAGGATTTCAAATCATTATCCAGCTTGTGCTTCATAACTGGAAGGGGGTTACCGGCGGTGCCGACGGATTAAGCAGCATTCCCCGTCCGTTCGGCATAGAGGATGCAAAATGGTTCTACTGGTTCTGCCTGGCCGTTTTATTCCTGTGCATCCTCTTTGTTTACCGTTTGAAACATTCAAGACTGGGGCGGGCATTATTCGCGCTGCGCGAAGATGAACTTGCCGCATCGGTCGCAGGCGTGGACCTGTTCAAAACGAAAATGCTGGCGTTTGCCATATGCTCCACATTGGGCGGGATCGGCGGAGCTTTGTACGCATCGGGCTACGGCTATATCAGCCCGGATGTCTTTATCTTTGAACAATCGGTCACGTTTTTTGCGATGCTGATTACCGGAGGAGCGGATTCCATTATCGGTGCGCTTGTAGGTACCATATTGTTAACCTGGCTGCCGGAATGGCTGAGGTCTTTTAAAGAATACTATTTGGCGATTTATGGCGGTTTGATTATCGTGTTCCTGATTTTTTTGCCGAACGGGATTTGGGGAGTGGTCAGCGGTCTTTATGGCCGGCTCATCAAAAAGAAAAGCAGGGGCGGCAGTCCGGAAAAGGCCGGCGCGATCAAGTTTGTTGAAGGAAAGAGCCTGTCTTATCTGGAGCAAGCCAATGCTGCAACTCCAATAAGAGAGGATCAAGTGATTTTTGAGGTAAAAGGCTTAAAGAAGCATTTTGGGGGCGTCAAAGCGGTTGACGGCGTTAATTTTAATGTGAAAAAGGGCGATATTCACGTGCTTATCGGACCGAACGGATCCGGCAAGACGACCGTGATTAACGTATTAAGCGGGATCTACACGGCGACCGAAGGGATTGTCAAATATCGCGAAAAAGAGATCACCAATCATAAGCCTCACCTGATCGTACAAATGGGAGCCGCAAGAACGTTTCAAAATATTCGTTTGTTTCCCGAGCTTTCGGTTATCGATAACGTCATGATCGGCCAGCATACCCGGACCAAAGCGAATCTGTTCCATGTGATGCTGAATTCCAGATCCGCCCGGGAGGAAGAAAGAAAGATCAGGGCCAGGGCGGAAGAAGCGCTCGCTTTTGTAGGGTTCGATAACTATTTTGAGAAAGTGAAGAATCTCTCCTATGGACAACAAAGGCTGGTGGAGATCGCCAGAGCGCTGGCAGCGGAACCCGATTTGCTTTTCCTGGATGAACCGGCTGCAGGGATGAATCCGGAAGAAACGCAGGAGCTGATCAAGCTGATCAAACGGATGAACGAGCTCGGCATTACGATGCTGCTGATTGAACACGACATGCAGCTGGTTTCGCAAGTGGCCGATTACATTACGGTACTGGACTTCGGTAAAAAAATCAGTGAAGGATCCGTGGAACAAGTATTGAATGATCCGGAAGTGATTAAAGCTTATCTCGGGGAGGAATTTGTGCGTGCTGAGACTTAACGGGATCGAAACAAGATATGGCGAGATTGTTGCGCTTCGCAATGTTTCACTTGAGATCAGGGAAGGGGAAATCGTGGCTCTGCTCGGTATGAACGGAGCCGGCAAGTCCACAACGCTCAAAACGATCTCCGGGCTGATTCGCCCGAAAACCGGAACGATCGAGTTTATGGGACAACCGATTGATCACATCGCACCGGAAGAAATCGTCCGCCGGGGACTGGTTCATGTGCCTGAGGGAAGAAAAATTTTCCCCGGGCTCACGGTCAGGGAAAATTTAATCCTAGGAGCAACCGGCAGGAAGGTTCCCATGCATATCGTGAATCAGGATATCGAGGAGATTACCCAGATCTTTCCCGATCTTATCCCGTTGATGGATCGGCTGGGGTGGTCGCTTTCCGGAGGGCAGCAGCAGATGTGTGCGATCGGAAGAGGACTGATGGCAAAGCCTAAACTGCTGCTGCTCGATGAGCCTTCCCTTGGGCTGGCTCCGGTCATTGTTCAAAATATGTTTCAAGCGATTAAGCAAATCAATCAAAGCGGCACTACGGTGCTGCTGGTCGAACAAAACGCGAGACAAAGCCTGGCCATCTCCCATCGCGGATATGTATTGGAGGCCGGCAGGATCGTGGCCAACGACGATGCGTCCAAACTGCTCGACGAGATTAAAAATGCCTATTTAGGAGCGCATTAATGAAAAGCAAGGGCCAAAAATCATCTTTACGAATGACGGCAATTTTGATATGATTAATTCATTATAGATTATCGATAATCGATAAAAATAAACAAAAGGTCGTGAACCGATGAACCTCGTCTTGGATTCCTTTGAATTTGGTCTGCATACGCAAATTTACTACGGAGTAAACAAAATTAACGAACTGCCGACGATTATCCGTAAGTACAACTACAAAAAAGTATTGATTTGTACGGATAAAGGGATCGTGCAATCCGGTAATTTGAAGCGTGTGGAAAGCCTGCTCAGCAGTGCGGGAATTGAATTCTTCACTTTCACGGAGGTAGAACCGGACCCTACCATCGAGATTGTGCAGCATGTGAAAAACCTGTATATCGAGAACGGATGCGATGCACTCATCGGTATGGGTGGAGGCAGTTCTATCGACACGGCCAAAGGGGTATCCATTGCCGTCGTGAATGCCGGAGACCTGACTCAATATGAAGGAAAAGACAAAATTCCGAACAAGGGCCCTGAGATCATCACCATACCGACGACGGCAGGCACCGGATCGGAGGTGACCCATGCTACCGTACTAAAAGATAACAAACGCCATTATAAAATGGGGATTCTAAGTCAACACCTGCATGCCAAAGCGGCTATTCTCGACCCTCAATTACTGACCACCGTGCCACGAGGGGTGGCGGCGATCACAGGCATGGACGCGTTAAGCCATGCGATCGAATCGTATACTTCCAATCAGGCGCAGCCGATTACCGAAGCGTTCGGATTGTATGCGATCCGGTTAATCGGACGGCATCTGCGCCCATTCGTGGCACGCAGGGCGGACCTGAACGCCGCATCGCATATGATGCTCGCATCTACGATCGCCGGTGCGGCGTTCATTTGGGGACGAATCGCAGCGGTTCATGCCATCTCGCATCCGCTCGGAGGACGTTTGGGCGTTGCGCACGGCCTTGCCAATTCACTGCTGCTCCCCGTCGTCATGAGATACAACGTAAGCACCAACTATGAGAAGTTCAGAGATATTGCGGTCGCGCTTGGCGAGAATGTGGAAGGCTTAAGCTTGCGCGAGGCTGCCGAACGTTCCATTACTGCGGTGGAACAGTTGATTCACGATTTGGAAATCCCTACGACGTTAACCGCTTTGGGTCTGCATCCATCCGATGACGAGCTGGATGTGATCGCGAAAGAAGCCTTTGAATCCGGGATGACGAGTGCCAATCCGAAGGATTGCACAACGGCGGACTTACGGAGAATGATCGAAAAAATCAGATAAGGGGAATCCACAATGGGAAACGCACAGCAAACCGCTATCCAGGTGAACAATTATATCGGTGGACGTTGGGTTGCATCCGAATCCGGAGAAATCATCCAGAGAGAAAACCCGGCAAATACCAGTGAGATCGTAGCTGTTGTAACCAATGCTACGAAAGAAGAAACGATTCAGGCTGTGGAGTCTGCTCACGAGGCCTTTCAAACCTGGTCTAAAGTGCCTGCCGTCAAACGTGCCGAGAAGATCTACAACGTTATTGATGTCCTGGAGAGAAGAAGGCAGGAAGTGGCTGAACTGCTCACCCGAGAAATGGGGAAGCCGATCAAGGAAGCCCACGGTGAAATTACGAAAGCGATCAACGAGGCGCGCTACTCCGCCGGAGAAGCGCTTCGATTGACGGGAGAAACGCTTCCAAGCGAGCGTGCGGGGATTCATGTCAGGACGATCCGTGTCCCCAAAGGGGTGATTGCCGCCATTTCTCCCTGGAATTTCCCGCTGGTGACTCCGCTTCGTAAAATCGTTCCGGCGCTGGCCGCCGGGAACACCGTTGTATTTAAGCCAGCAACGGTGACGGCGGCGATGGGCGCGAAAATCATTGAATTGTTCGAAGAAGCGGGGCTTCCGGCAGGCGTGCTGAACCTGATTGTCGGTTCGGGCCGAAGCGTGGGAAATACGCTCGTCTCGCATCCGCTGGTCAAAGGCGTAACCTTCACCGGCTCAACGGCCGTCGGGTCCGGTATATACAAACTGGCGGCGGAACGTCTGATCGAAGTGCAGCTGGAGATGGGCGGTAAAAATGCCGGCATTATTTATGACTATCCGGATGTGAACGGAGCCGTCGATCAGATCTTGGCCGCAGCCTTCGCGGCGAGCGGACAGCGATGCACCTCGATCAGCCGGATTGTCGTACAAAGATCGAGAGTCGAAGAGGTCACCCGGGCTTTGACGGAAAAGCTGGCCCAATACGTCATAGGTGACGGGATGTCGGACAAAGTGAACATGGGCCCGCTGGTCAGTCAAGACCAATTGGATACGGTGGAGCAATATGTGCGCATCGGGCTAGAGGAGGGCGCCGTTTTGGCGGCCGGGGGGAAAAGGCCGTCGGGGGTGAACGGAGGCTATTATTATGAGCCGACGGTATTTACGAATGCAGCGCCGGACATGAGAATTGCCCGGGAAGAAATCTTTGGTCCTGTCCTTGTCGTGATACCGGTGGACAGCTTTGATGAAGCCGTTCAAGTGGCCAATAACAGTGAATACGGTCTGGCTGTGTCCTGCTTTACGCATCATATGCCGTATGCGGAACAGGCCGTGGAAGAAATCGAGACCGGCATGATCCATATCAACAATGGAACGATCAGCGAATCTCACGTTCCCTTCGGGGGGCTGAAGCATTCTGCCGTCGGCCCGTATTCCATCGGTTCGACAGGCAAGGATTTCTTGACCGCACTTAAAGTCGTATATTCAAGCTCGAAATAAAGCGGATGACGCCGTGTGCCAATTTACTATGATATTTTGGGAGAGTTGACCAATGGGCTACGAATTGACAGCAGAGCAGTTGGAATGGCAGGCGGTTGCGCGGGAATTCGCCTCGCGCAAGCTGACGCCGGCCAAGCATTGGCTGGAGGGCGAGGATTTCTGGAAAAACGCGGAGATGCTCTCCGAGCATGGATTTCTCGGCATTACGCTGCCTGAAGAATACGGCGGGATGAATCTGGATTTATTCAGTGCGATGCTGATTATCGAGGAGCTGTGCAAAGTATGTCCGACCAGCGGACGGATGGTGTATCATACGGGTCCGGGCATCGCCAATTTTATAAATCATCTGGGGACTCCGGAGCAGAAGAGTAAATATTTGCCCAAAATTGCGGCGGGTAAATATTACGTCGCTTTGGGCATGAGTGAGCCGGATGCGGGGAGTGCGGCTACCGATCTGAAAACGACGGCTGTGGAAAGCGGCGATTATTACAAGCTGAACGGCTCGAAAATCTTTGTCAGCGAAGGGCATCTTGCGGATGCGTTTGTCGTGTACGCCCGATTCGGCAATTCGGGCAAACCGTCCGATATCGGGGCCATCCTGGTGGAACGCGGAACGCCGGGCTTTTCGGTCGGAGTAGCCGAGGAAAATATGAGCGGCGAATACCAGACCGCGCTTTATTTTGATGAAGCGCTTGTTCCGAAAGAAAATGTACTGGTGACCAAAAATGCATTTAAAGCCTTAATGGGCGTGTATAACGGAGTGCGTCTCGGCTATGCGGCCCAAACGCTGGGCATTGCGCAAGCGGCCTTCGATCGTACCTGCCAGTACGTGAAAGAGCGCAGGCAGTTTGGAAAGGAGATCTGTGAGTTTCAGGGTGTGCAGTGGATGATTGCCGACATGTATCTGCAGCTGGAAGCTGCCCGGACTCTGCTTTATAAGGCGGCCGCCGAGGTGCTCGACAGCGCAATCGATAAGACGTCCGTGAGTATAGCCAAGGTTTATGTTGCGGAAGCCGCGAAAAAAATTACGGACGATTGCCTGCAGCTTCATGGAGGATACGGCTTTTCACGAGAATACCCGCTGGAGTGGTACTACCGCTGTGTCCGTGCGGCCTCGATTGCGGGCGGTACGGTGCAGGTTCACAAGACGATGCTGGCCGCAGCCGTACTCCAAAGAAAATTCGATCAGCGGAAGTAAAAGACAATCTCACAGGGAGATGAGAAGAAGGATGATTGATCAAAGCGCGGCTGCGTTAACCGAACAATTGGTACAGTTCGATGCGGCGATTGTTTCCGATTGCCTGACAGGCAATGAACACGCCATGACGGCGAATATCAAGCCGCTGGACCGCCGCTTCAAGCTTTGCGGGCCTGCACTGACGGTCAAGTGCCACCCCGGAGATAACCTGATGCTGCATCTGGCCGTGGCCAGCGCCAAACCGGGGGATGTGCTGGTCGCGACAACGAATCAGCACTATGAAGCGGGCTATTGGGGAGAAATTCTCACCATTGCAGCTATGGAACGCAATATTAAGGGGCTCGTGATCGACGGCAGCGTCCGGGACATTGAACAAATCATCGATTTTGGATTCCCGGTATTCACGCACTCGGTATCGATCAAAAAAGCGGAGAAAAAAAATACCGGCAGGCTAAATGCTCCGATCGTTGCGGGAGGTACGGTCGTCCATCCGGGAGATATTATTCTTGCCGATGCCAGCGGCGTAGCCGTGGTTCCTTCCAACCGGCTGGAAGAGATCGTGCGGGCGGCTCAAGAGAAGGCCGAGTTTGAAAAAACGGTCATCGAACAATTGAAGCAGGGAAAGCTCACGGCTGACTTATTTGACCTGCGCAAGTATGAAATCTAGCAAGAAAGGAGGGGGAAGAGACAATGTCTGCATACCAGAGAAGCGTAACGACTCGCTCCAAGGTCATGACGGCGGAAGAAGCCGTAGCGAACATTCCCGATGATTCGACGATTACTATCGGGGGCCTGATTTCGATTCTATGCCCGGAAAAAGTCATCTCGGCTCTGGGCCATCGGTTCGATAGCTGCGGCAGTCCTTCCAACCTGACGGTCATTTCCCCGGTTCGTGTCGGATGGGATAAAGAACGAACGACGGGACTGGATCATCTGGCAAAGCCCGGCATGCTGAAAAGGCTGATCAGCGGAAGCTTTAATGTCAAGGAAAGCCCCAGGATTACGGAAATGATCCGCAGCAATCAAATTGAAGCGTACAGCTTCTCCATGGGAACGTTATTCCATCTCATCCGGAGCATGGCCGGCGGCAATAAAGGCATGTTCACGCAGGTCGGACTGCAAACGTATGTGGATCCCCGGATTGAAGGGGGAAGGCTGAACGAAAGAACGACGGAGAGTCTGAATGAGGTTATCGAGGTGGCTGGAGAAGAATATCTTTATTACCGTCCGCTGCCTGTCCATGCTGCAATCATCCGCGGAACGACGGCCGATGAGGACGGCAACGTCTCCCTGGAGCATGAACCGGTGACGCTGGCCGGCTTAGAGATGGCGATGGCTGCCAAGGCTAACGGGGGATACGTTATTGTTCAAGCCAAGAGGCTTGCCGCCAAAGGTTCGATGCATCCGCGTTCCATCGCCGTTCCGGGTATTTTAGTCGATGCCGTCGTGATTGATCCTGAGCAAAAGCAAAGTCTGCTCGAATATCATCATCCGAGCTGGACGGGAGAGATCAAGGCCCCGATCGATGACATAGCCGAGCCGCTTCCCCTGGACACCAGAAAGATTATACTGCGCAGGGCTGCGGAAGAATTGGCCCCGGGCTCCGTTGTCAATCTGGGGGTCGGTATTCCGGTTTCCTTGCCGCAGTTATTAATCGAAGAGCATTTTTTCGATCAGGTTACGTTTTCTCTGGAGCACGGCGCCGTCGGCGGGATTCCGATGGGGGAGGAAGTGTTCGGAGCACATATCAATCCGACGGCCATTCTCACTTCTCCGCAAGCCTTTGACTATTACCATAGCGGAAGCTTGTCGGCCAGTCTGCTTGGCTTTGCGCAAATTGACGGAGCCGGCAATGTCAACGTCAGCAAGTTTAACGGCATTTTTCGCGGTTCGGGCGGCTTTATCGATATCGTTCACCGTACAAAGAAAATCTTGTTTTGCGGCACGCTGACGAGCGGAGGACTCGAAGTCCGAATTCGCGACGGGAAGCTGGCTGTTGTGAAGGAAGGACGGCATAAGAAGTTTATCCCGCAGGTAGAGCATTTGACATTCAATGCCGATGCCGCCAGACAAAAAGGGCAGGCACCTTTATACATTACAGAGAGAGCCGTATTCCGGTTGGGTGAAGAAGGCCTGGTTCTCGCCGAATACGCTCCGGGAATCGATATAGAGAAGGAAATTTTGCCTTATATCGATTTCCCGGTGACCATTGATCCGGCAGTCAGGCCGATGTCTTCCCATATTTTTGAGTAAGGAGACCAAATCATGTCCAAACAAAGGATTGCTAAAGAAATTGATGCGGATGTCCTTGTGGTCGGAGGCGGCGGGGCGGCAGCCCGTGCGGCGCTTTCGGCCAAACAGGCTGGGGCCGATGTCAGGATGGCGGTCAAATCCCAATGGTTAAAAAGCGGATCAACGGCTACGGCTTTCTCTGAATTGCTTTCCATCGCAGCGGCGATCGGTCACGGGGATGAGCGGGACCATCCGGAAATTCATTATTCCGATACGATGGAATCCGGGGAAGGCTTCATTGATCCCGAACTGGTGTGGGGATTAGCGCATGAAGTGCCGGACCGGATTTATGACCTGATCGATCTGGGACTGGAGTTTGATAAACAGCCGAACGGGAAATTGGTTCAAGGCATGAGCGACTATGCAACGTATCCCAGAACCTGCCGGGTAAACGGAGTCACCGCAAGACACATTCTTGCCATTTTGGCAAAAAGGCTAAAAGCGCTCGATGTGCCCGTGGATGAAGATATGATGATCTTTGACATATTGACTGACGCCGATAAAAAGGTGACCGGGGCCTTGGGCTGGCATCGGCAGACGCAGGAAATCGTGCTTTACCGGACACCGGCCGTCATCTTTGCTTGCGGGGGTTCCCATGGTATTTATAAATATGGCGTAGGTACCCCGGATATGACAGGCGACGGTTATGCCATGGCCTATCAGTTGGGGCTTCCCTTGATCAATATGGAGTTTGTGCAGATCGGACCGGCTTCCTTGTTTCCGTCCATTACGCTTCTCTCCGGCCCGGTCTGGAAAACGAATCCCGAGCTTACGAACGGGAAGGGGGAATCGATTTTTAAGGATATCCTTCCGGAAGGCGTAACGGTTGAAGAGGTATATAAGGAAAAAGTGTTTCCGTTCTCCGTATCCAACGTTTCATTCTATCTGGATACCTCGATTCAGCGGGAGTCAGAAAACCATCCGACCCCCCGAGGCGGGGTGTGGTATAAAAAAAGACCGGGGACCGATGATTTGATCGAGTCGAAAATGCCCAAAACCAAACGCGTGCTGAAAAGCAAGGGGACGGATCTGGACAAGGATGCATTCGAGATCGGACTGATTTCCCAGTGCAACAACGGGGGAGTCCAGATTTTGAATATGAACGGCGAGACGGCTATTGCGGGACTGTACGTTGCCGGCGAGACGGCGGGCGGACTGCGTGGACCGGACCGGCCGGGAGGCAACTCCCTGGCGGAAGGGCAGGTATTCGGCCACCGGACGGGTACGGCTTCTGCGCAATATGCAAAGCGCCAAACCACGAAGCCGGATCCGCAGCTTCAAGCGGCAGATCGGATGGACAGCTATCGGGCATGGCTTCGGAAGAGCGTTCATGGAACGAAAAGCATAGAGAAAGCCGCCGATTCGGTGAGAGACATGATGCACCGAAATTGTCTGGTGATCCGAAGCGAGCAGAGGCTTTCGGAAGCCTGGGATTTTTTATGCGGCCTGGAGACGGACCTGATGAGCGGTAAGTATCATATCGATGACAGTCTGTTCGCCAAGGCGAAGGAATTGCATCATATGATCATCACGGCAAAAATCATCGTCCTTTCCGCCAGAGAACGAAAGGAAAGCCGAAGCTGTCATTACAGAGAAGATTTTCCCGAGAAAAACGATCGCGATTGGAAGAAAAGCATCCGGGTTCAATGCAGCGAGGGTAAGATGACAACGGATTATTATGTATGGCCGACCCGGAGAATATTGCAGGGGTGATGATCCCATGTACGTCCAAATCAAATCGGTGGCTGACGGGATTGCCCGCATTTCACTTTCCAATCCCAAAATGAATGTATTGTCCAATCAGGTGAAGAGAGAGCTTAAAGATGTGTTTTCGCGAGTGTCCCAGGATTCCAACGTTCGTGTGATCGTGTTTGCAGCGGAAGGCCCGCATTTTTGCTGTGGAGCCGACATGAAGGAATTTCCGGAGCGGATTGAAAACAAGGCGTCCGGTAAAGCGTGGGATGAGGGCCATCTGATGCTGCGTTCGATTCTAAACGCCCCGCAGCCGACCATCGCTTGCATTCAAGGCAATGCCCTGGGGGGAGGCGCTGAGCTTGCCGTGGCCTTCGATTTCAGGATTTTTGCGGAAAATGCCCAAATCGGATTTCCCGAAGTCACCAGAGGCGTATTTCCGGGAAATGGCGGGCTGGAACGAATGATCGACATTGCGGGTTCCGGCCATGCCATGAAGCTGATGGTTACCGGCAGCGTGATTCAGGCTGCGGAAGCCAAAAGCATAGGAATGGCTACGGAAATCGTGCCTGCGGAGCGTCTGGCCGAAGCGGTTGAAGAGCTTGCCCAACGGCTTGCTTCCCTTCCTGCCGCCGCGGTACAGGCGGCCAAACGGGCGGTAAATCAGTACCTCGGTTCAAAGCATGATTTCGATGCGTTCGGACGCGGGCTTTTTCAGCAAGTTCATGAAACCGATGATGTGAGAGAAGGCGTCAACGCCTTTTTTGAAAAACGCAAGCCTGTATTTAAGCATCGTTAATAAGAAAGCAAGCACGGGGAGGGATCGGCTTGAATATATGGGTATGTTTGAAACAAACCTTCGATACGGAAGAGAAAATCAGGCTGGAAAACGGGAATATCGTGGAAGATCAGGCGAATTGGATTATTAATCCATATGATGAATATGCGGTGGAGGAAGCGGTAAGGCTGCGCGAACAATTCGGAGGAGAGGTAACCGTGGTCACGATCGGTCCGGAGCGTGTGGAAACCGCCCTTCGGCATGCTTTGGCCATGGGAGCCGACAAGGCCGTGAGGATCAGCGGAGCGGAAGGCGACGAATATGTCATCTCCAAGACGCTGGCCCATTACTTAAAGGATAAGGACATCGATATCATTCTGACCGGAAATCAATCGATCGATAACGGGGCGGGACAAGTAGGGGTTCGCCTGGCGGAAGAACTCATGCTCCCTCATGTCACATCCGTGATTCAATTGGCGGTGGAATCGGACCGGGTTCACATCGAGAGAGATGTAGAGGGCGACGTATATAAAATCGAAAGCAAGCTTCCCATACTGATCACCTGTCAGCAGGGTCTTAACGAACCGCGATACCCGTCGCTACCCAATATTATGAAGGCGAAGAAAAAGCCGATCGAGACGATCCGCTTCGAGGAGCTTGGCGTATTGGACAGCACCCCAAAGACGGAAACAGTGAGCCGTTACCTGCCTCCCAAAAGGCAGGCATGCCGGTTCATCGATCATCAGGATTCAAATGGTGCAGCTCATGCTTTGGTGAACATCTTGTTTGAAAAAACATCCATCTTTTAGAGAGGAAGAAGAGCGATGAACAGAAACGTGCTGGTTTTTACGGAAATGAAAGGCTCCGTACTCCGTCAGGTATCTTTAGAGGCGCTGTCCATCGGCCAAAAAATTGCCGGAGACGGGAGCTTGGTTGCGGCGGTGTTCGGAAGCCAGGCATCCCGGTATGCCGAGGTATTAGGGCAGCATGGTGCGGATCAGGTGATGGTGTTCGCCGATCCCCAATTCGACAGATATCAGGCCGACATCTACTATCATGCCTACCGGAAAGTGATTCAGGCAACGAACCCGGATGTCATCCTCGCAGGACATACCGTGAATATGAAGGACGTAGCTCCGAGAATCGCTTCCCGTTTCGGATACGGTTTGATCTCAGATTGTACGAATGTGGAGTTGGATGGCCATGATCTGAGCTTTATACGCCCGATCTATGCGGGTAAAGCTTTCGAGAAAAAACGGTTTACGACAGAGAACATGTTCGTCACGATACGTCCGAACAACTTCAAGGCGGAACCGTCGCCCAAGGTGCAGGAAGTCGTCTTTTGTGAAGCGGACAATGTGGATGTACAAACCGTGATCCGCGACATTGTGCTGAAGTCTACGGGCGCGATCGATTTAGCCGAAGCGAAAATCGTCATTTCAGGGGGGCGGGGCGTGAAAAGCAAAGAAGGCTTCGGGCCTTTGAATGAGCTGGCTTCCGTTCTCGGCGGAGCGACGGGAGCTTCCAGAGGCGCTTGTGACGAAGGCTACTGCGACTATGGGATGCAGATCGGTCAAACGGGAAAGGTGATTACACCCGACCTTTATATCGCATGCGGGATCTCTGGAGCGATACAGCATGTGGCCGGGATGTCGAACTCCAAGGTCATCATTGCGATCAATAAAGACCCGGAGGCTCCGATATTTCAGATTGCGGATTACGGGATCGTCGGCGATTTGTTTGAAATCGTTCCTCTCCTGACCGAAGAGTTCCGGAGAAGATTGGCGAACTGACCGACCCGGTGTTGGATACCGATCAGGCCGCAGAATTTGAAATCATGCGGGAATACGGTAAAATATAGTCGATTGGATAAGCTGCTTGGGAATGGGACAGCTCAACCATGACCGGTATCCCGCGTAAAGGATGTGTCTATGATCAAAAAGAAAGTCGTTTACAAATCACTTGCCGAACAGGTGTATGAGTCGATCAAGGAATCCATTATCCGATCCGAGCTGAAATCCGGAGACCGGATCATCGAACTGGAGATTGCCAGAACCTACGGCGTCAGCCAAAGCACGGTGCGCGAAGCTTTAGGACTTCTTCGCAGGGATGAACTCGTTGTCACCCATGGGAATAAAGGAACCTATGTTTCGAATTTTTCCAAGAAAGATATAGAGGAAATCTACACCTTTCGGGAAGTGATCGAAGTATTTGCCATTCGCCGGGCCATTGAGCGGATTACGGATGAGGATGTCGCCGCCTTGGAGGACATTTATAACAATATGGTTGAGGCGGGCAAAACAGACGATATTGACAAAATGAGACTGAATGACGTGGCTTTTCACAGCATAATATATAAAATCGCCGAACATTCCTTCATGTATCAAGTGTGGGAGGATATCACGAATAAGATGAGCCGCATCTGGTATTTTACCGGCCAGTTTTATTTCCGCGATTTACAGGAGCTTGCCGAAATGCACAAGCCCATCCTGGATGCATTCAAAAAGAAAAATAAAGAAGAGGCCTGTGAGGCCTTCATGAAGCATCTGAATTACGTCAGACATCAGATCTTGAGTCCGGCAAATCCATCATAAGATGGTCGAGAACAAGTAAAAAACCAATTTTGGCGATACCGGAAAATTAGGAGAGATTGCTATGTGGGCTCCCATTCATTTTTTTTCGTTTTTAGTGGTCACCGGAATTGCGCTCTATTTGGCATTTAAGGCCGTTCATGTACGGTACACTTATATTCGTTTGGGCAAGCCTGCATCCATTCCACGGAATACTAAAGAACGCCTGAAGGCGTTTTCAGCCGAGGTTTTCGGGCAAAAGAAGCTGTTAAAAGATCGAAAAAGTGGATGGATGCATGTCATTGTCTTTTACGGCTTTATTATATTACAATTCGGCGCTGTCGATTTAATCTACAAAGGACTATCCGGGAAACCGCTGCCCATTCCGGGATACGACACGTTCTCCCTGATGCAGGAAATCACCGTGCTGCTGGTATTATTGGCTGCAGGCTATGCGGGTTACCGAAGGTATATCGAGAAGGTGAAGCGGCTCAAAAAAGGATGGAAGCCCAGCATTGTGCTCCTGTTCATTTTTTCGCTGATGCTTTCCATTCTGTTCACGCTGGCGTTAGAGCGAGCCGTACTGCAGCATGGATTTTCCTGGTATGCACCGGTCTCTTCTTCCATTTCTCTTCTATTTGAAGGGGGATCCTCGCAGACGGCTTATGTTCTGTACTACACCTTTTGGTGGATTCATCTTGTGATCCTGCTGTCCTTTGCGATTTATGTCCCGCAATCCAAGCACTTTCATATTATTACGGCACCGCTCAATATATGGTTAAAGAAAAGCGAGCCGGCAGGAAAGTTGAAAACGCTTGATTTGGAAGACGAGAATGCCGAATCGTTCGGTGTTTCGAGCATCGAAGAGTTTACGCAAAAGCAAATGCTGGATTTTTATGCTTGCGTGGAATGCGGAAGATGCACCAATGTTTGTCCGGCTTCCAATACCGGAAAGTCTTTATCTCCTATGCATATGATCGTGAAGCTGCGTGATCATTTGACGGAGAAGGGCCGGCTTTTGACCTCCAAGTCGCCTTGGGTTCCAAGCTTTGTATTCGGTACCGAGGGTTCGCATTCGTTCCAGCCTCCGGATCACTCGGAATCGTTTCCGGAGCATGCCGTTACCGATATCGCCCCGACGATGCAGAGGCAGAAGCTGGGCTGGACGATGACGGACAAAAAAATCGAAGACGTCCAATTGATCGGGGATGTCATGAGTGAAGAAGAAGTTTGGGAATGCACCACCTGCAGAAATTGCGAGGATCAATGCCCGGTCGGCAACGAACACGTGGATAAAATTATCGATCTGCGCCGCCAGCTTGTTCTGATGCAGGGAAGCATACCTTCGGGAGGACAGCGTGCGCTTCAGAATATTGAGAGACAGGGAAATCCGTGGGGGTTTAGTAAAAAGGATCGTTTTCAGTGGAAAGAGGAAGCAGAGGATGTACACGTGCCGACCGTGAAAGAAAATCCCGGTTTCGAGGTGCTTTATTTTGTCGGCTCGATGGGTTCTTATGATAATAGAAACAATAAAGTGACTCGTTCCTTGGTTCAGCTGTTAAACAAAGCGAATGTCAATTTTGCTGTTCTTGGCGAAGAGGAAAAAAACTCGGGGGATACCGCGCGTCGGCTCGGCAATGAATTTTTATTCCAGGAGCTATGTAAAGAGAATATAGAGATATTTAAAAAATACAACGTCAAAAAAATAGTAACGGCTTGTCCTCATACCTATAATACATTGAAAAATGAATATCCGGAATTCGGACTGGAAGCGGATGTTTATCACCACACGGAATTGCTGGAGCAGCTGGTCAAAGAAGAGAAGCTGGTTCCTGTAAGGGAAGTCCAAGAACGGATTACGTACCATGATTCGTGTTACTTGGGCCGCTATAATCAAGTATATGAACAACCGCGAAACATTCTGAGAGCCATACCCGGAGTGGAGTTGGTAGAAATGGAAAGAACCAGGGAGAACGGCATGTGCTGCGGAGCGGGCGGCGGGATGATGTGGATGGAAGAAACCGCCGGCAAACGCGTGAACGTAGCCAGAGTGGAACAAGCCATGGCGGTAAGTCCCACCCTGATCAGCAGCGCCTGTCCTTACTGTCTCACGATGATGAGTGACGGCGCAAAGCTCAAGAATGTGGATGAGCAGGTCAAAACAAAGGATATCGCGGAAATATTGGCCGCAGCCGTTTTATAATATCATACCAAAACGCGAAACCGGCCGGTTGTCGAGGGACAGCCGGCCGGTTGTTATAGATTGAAGAAAATGGTCCTACCGCTTACAATGAGGTTAAGCTGATCAACAACCCCTATGGAGAGGAAGATCCTCAATGATACAGGTATATCCTGCGGAATCCCGCTATGCTATGGATCTCGGATGGCTGCGCAGCCGTCCCAGTTTTTCCTTTGGCGCGTATTACGACCCGGACAATACAAGCTTTGGGGTCATGCGTGTGTGCAATGACGATGTAGTAGCGGCAGGCCGCGGGTTTGGCCCCCATCCGCACAGCGATATGGAGATCGTCACGATTGTGCTGAGCGGCGCCATCAAGCATGAGGATAATTTGGGCAATGTGGCCGTGACTTCTGCCGGCCAAATTCAGCGAATGACTGCGGGGAGCGGGATGATTCACGCGGAGTATAACGCTTCGGAGACCGAGGAGCTGGAGCTCTTGCAGCTGTGGTTTATGCCGAGCGAGCGGGGACTTGCTCCTTCCTATGAAACGAGCAGCTACGATCCGAAGCGGATGAACAATACGCTGCTGCCTGTCGTTTCCCGTCAGGGATCGGATCGAGCGGCGGCCATTCATCAAGACATGACCATATACTTGAGCAGATTGGAGAAGGACAGACAAATCATTTTCCAACAAGAAGAAGGACGGCGTGTGTTTCTCTTTGTCATCGAGGGACGGTTGACAGTAGACGGCACCCCACTGGAACCCAGAGATACGGCCAGAATTGAAGCGTTGTCCAAGATGACCATCGCGGCGGATGAAGAAGCGTTCTTCATGCTGATCGATCTGCCTTAAGGAGGAGATATGTCATGAAGGAAACCCTTTTGGTCAAACATGCGGTGGGCGGCAGAACGTTTATCGATACGGGTAAGCAGTCCGTCGAATATAAACTGGAGCAATCGGGAGACAACTACAAATTCACCCTGAGTGTGCCTCCGGATTCGAACGTAGAGGAAATCCTGAGATGGAAAAGCGAGCTGAACGTGTTTGTCTTTTATGAATCCGACGATCAGCCGACGAAGAAAGTATGGTTTTACGTCAAGGACGGTCCTGTGGCCTACGATCCCCAGAATAAGCAATTAACGATCGTGGCGCAGTCCAAAATCGAGTATGTGCCCGACCTGTTCCGTGCTTCCGTTTGATCATATGCCAGAAGTCAAAGGGGCCTGCCCGGCATTGGGTAAGCCCCCTCCCTTGCCTGCCAAATGAAAACCACATACAATAAGCCCGCCAACGAACCGATCCATGCAAATTGAAACCGTATACAGGAAGGATATAGAAGCGGTGCAACTGCCAAGCTGTTAAATTGTCTGGTCATTCAACAATATGATATGATAAAAATGATTGTTCGTTTTGGAAATATTGGAAATCCGCTTGGACAGGCTTTATTATGGACTGCCGTTATATCTGATCTGAATCTCGGGGAAATGGAGGAATCACAGTTGAAACTAGCATTTATTGGATTGGGTACAATGGGTAAGCCGATGGCGCTGAATTTGCATAAAGCAGGCTATCCTCTCACGGTCTATAACCGCAATCGTGACAAAACCAAAGATTTTGAAGGTCTCCCGTCCGTCCGGATCGCGGCATCACCGGCTGAAGCGGCGCAGCAGGCGGATATTGTTTTTACCATGCTTACGGATGATCGGGCCGTTGAGGAGGTCTATCTGGGAGAACAGGGGATCGTTTCCGCATGCGCCTCGTCTGCTGGCAGCAAGCCTCGGATTGTGGTGGATTGCAGCACCATTTATACGGAAACGAGCCAGAAGCTGGCACAAGCCTTGGCCGCTTACGGAGTAGAAATGCTGGATGCTCCGGTGACGGGAAGCGAGCCGCAAGCTATTGAAGGCAATCTGACGTTCATCGTTGGAGGGAAGAGCGAAATCTTCGACCAATGTGCCCCTTTCTTTGACATTATGGGCAAAAAAGCGGTCTACATGGGAGGCAGCGGAGCCGGGTCGAACACCAAGCTTGCGAATAACATGCTGGTTGCGGCCAACTTGTTGGCACTGGCCGAGAGCCTGGTGATGATTCAAAAAGCCGGCGGAGACCCCGAGCGTTTTCTGGAGGTGCTTGCCGGCGGCGGAGGACGCAGCGGAATGGCGGAGATGAAGGGTCCCAAAATGCTAAGCCGCGATTTCTCGGCCCAATTCATGACACAGCTGATGCATAAGGACCTGAAACTGGCCAACCGGCTGGCGGAGTCGCTTCAGGTTCCCGTGCCTGTGCTGTCTTCGGTCAAGCAGGTGTTCCAAACCGCCTGCAACAGCGGCTGGGGCGGCGAAGATATGAGCGCCGTAATCAAATGCTACGAAGAATGGACAGGAACGGTCGTTGGTCAAAAAACAGACAACTAAGGAAGCAGCATCTATTTCAAGGGAGTTAAAAGCGCCAGTTGCAAATCATGGCGCTTCTTTTTTATTTCTATTTTTCTCATTATTTAAGACGGTTTTAAACGCTCCATAGCGTGAATGGTTGCAATCGCCCCCCATAGAGACAGGATGAGCAAAAAGAGATGAAGGGCAAAAATCATGGAAGCTGCTCGGAAATGGCAATGAATGAAGGTAGGAAACACGGGCTGATCGTGGTATGCTTAGAGACGAGGTGATAGACACAGCATGCATTATATCGTGATCGATTTGGAGTTTAACGGCAGAAAGCATTATGACATACATCCCATGGAAATTATCGAGATCGGGGCTGTAAAGCTGAACGAACGCCTGGAGATTGTGGATACATTCCAAAGCTACATCCGGCCCAACTTCCGCTTAAATAAATTCGCTTTGCAATTTACCGGAATTCCTAAGGAAACCTTGCTTCAAAGTGACGGGTTTCGAACCGTGATTGACAAGTTTATTGATTTTTGCGGAGATGAATATAAGATGCTGGCTTGGGGAGGCAACGATTATTTTCATTTGTTCGTGGATTGTAAAATCAACGGAGTCGCTGACAAGTGGCTTGCCAATCTGATCGACATGACCTCGTTTTTCGAAGGCGGGCTGCACAAAGCGTTGGCGGATTATGAGCTGCAGCCCATCGGCCAGCACCATTCCGCGCTCGATGATGCGTTCAATGCGGTGCAGCTGCTTCGAATGAAGCCGGAGGCGGCCGCTTCTGAAAAATATTATGGCAAGGATCCATTTAAAATATGTACCGGAGGCATTAAAAAACAGATTTTGTCGAGCCTGGACGAAGCGATGGCCCAAAATGTGGTGCTGACATGGGACAAGTTCATAGAGGATGAAAAAGTACAATCTTATTTCTCGATTATGAAGCTGGATGCTTCCGAAATTCGGATGGTCAAGCAGCTGTTCGAGAAAATGTTAAAGATGAAGTACGGACGTAAAGCCAAAAAGCTGCAGCTTGCCTAATGGAAGCTGCAGCTTTTTTTAATGGAGTTGATTGGTTTCCCGCACCGGTTGTGGTGATGACCGGCCGCACTCCGGGCAGTAGATGGAATGGACGCAAATATGCTGTTCCAGGTCGATAAAACCGTTCGTTAATTTTAAATCATCTATATTCCGGTAAGGGGAATAAGGGCCGTAAAAATCGCTAAGCTTACCTTCATCCTGAGCCGGATGCCCGCAAACGGGACAAGCGCATTCAAGCGATTCCATACCGTTGCATACTGCGCAGTAATAAGACAACGTCTTCGCCTCCGATCATGCTGTTACGCATTTAGCATGCTCAAATCCTGAACTAAGCTTTCTTAAGGCTAGGTTGTCATGTATACTTGTCATATATTCCAACTTCACATGGGGGCGAACATTTGGATGAGTCAATTCGGGGATTTGGGCCGACAATACTTGCAGGCGGAGTCATACGGGGCGGCTGCCTTTTGTTTTTATCGTGCGATTGTAGAGAATCAGGAGAACGGGAACGCCTGGAACGGCCTTGTGCTGGCCTTGAGCCTGATGCGCAAAGAGTATGATGTACAAACGATACTTGCCCGTTTTGCTATGCAGCAAGGCGTTGCCTACGACAAGGACATGATATCCTTTGCTTTGATGATGTGGCGGCAAAATCCCGGAGCCATGGCGGAATGGCTGCGCAGGATGCTTACCCGCGGCGGCTTGAGCGCAGAAGAAAAGCAGGCGCTGGCACAAATGGCTGAGGAATTGGAGCAATCGTATCGCGATTTGGTCGAACGCTACGGTGAAGAGCTGCTTAAGCGGCAGGGGATCCTGAGCCTCTCCGAATATGCGGACCGGAGGATTGAGCTCGACTGGCTAATGTCGGAACCGCTTGACAATGTTTTTGAGCAGGTCAAGGTATGGCTCGAACAAGATGCGGAGTCGGTGCTCACGGCGGTCCGTCTGCTGTGCATGGTACCCGATCCTCGAAGCGAAAAGCTGCTTCGCAGAGTTTGCCGCAATGAGGAAATCGATCCGAAAGCCAGAACGCACGCACTGCTTGCTTTAAGATGGCTGGGTGTACGCGGAAACGTAAAGTTGAATAAATTCGAAGAATCGTTTGTGATTAATTTGGACGATCCGAAGCCGGAGCTGACGGTATCGGTACCTGAGGCGTACAAGCCTGCGCTTGACCGGATGAAGCTGTGGATAGCTATGAAAAAAGGGTTTGTAACGCCCGAGCAATATGAACGGCACGCCTCCACAGATGAGAAGGAGCTCCCGGCCGAGCTTGCCGCAAGGGTAGAGGAAGCGGATATTCCGGGTGTGCTGCAGGAAGTCGTCCATACGCTGATTCGGGCGGCATATGACAAATATTACCCGTTGGTTCCGACCATTAAAGGAACGCGGCAGTGGAGCGCAGCTTTTCTGATGCTGATGAAAGACTACGTCGAAGGCATCGGCGAGGAATGGCCATACGGCGAGCCGGAGCGGGACGAAACGGCTGTAGGCCACCGGAACTGGCTGCTCAGCGGCAGCCCTGATTATTATGACAGCATTAAAGCGGCTGGAAGACTGAGAGCAGGTCAAGCCGGATAACGATAACGCTAAACGAAGCTGCGGAAAGGCGGCTTCGTTTTTTTTTAGCGAAAAAGATAACACGTATCTTCAGCAAAAGCTTTGTTCAGAGTTTTTTTCTAAACCGTCGTTTGAATCTGCTTGATTGTGGTTATATGCTGGCGGGAAATTCGGTATGATACAGTAGGGGAACTGATTAGGAGTAGGGGGCTTGCGCATGAACCATTTCTTGTCGAAATTGAAGAAGGGGGCGAGCCGCGCGGCGGATAAAGCCCAACAGGCGATTGAAGTTACCAAAATTACAGCGCAAATTCATTCGAAGCGAAAACAGCTTGAACAAAATCTGTATCAAATCGGTTTAGAGGTATATGAAGCTTATAAGGCGGCGGATCTCAGCAAAGCGGAAAAAACAGTGCGCATGTATTCCAAGGAAAATCAATCCCTGGAGTTGCAGATCCGTCAATTGGAAGACCAGATCCGGCTGTTGAAGCACGAGAAGCAGTGTGCTTGCGGTCAATCCGTTAAGGAGGAAACCCGATTTTGCCCGAACTGCGGCGCACGCCTGGAAGCGTCGGAGGAGCCTTATCTGCCGCAGATCAAGCGGACACCGCTGCCTTATGTTCCGGACCGTCCCGAGAACAAAAGCGAATCGATCCGGCAGGATGTTACGCCACGTAAGGAACCTCCGAAATGATGTGAAGTTGAATATGAATGAAAAAGGAGCCCCAATCAGTAAGGGCTTCTTCTTGTGTAAAAGTGAAACGATATGTACTTAAAACAAAAAAACTCTTGTATTATTTATATTATCCATGATAGAATATAGAAGTGAAAAGAATATAAGCAGTACTTAGGTGGAGCCTGTCACAGACGATATCAGTATGTCTGTACAGGCTCCTTTTGTGCTGCAAATCCATTTTTAACGGGAGTGATAGGCTTGTTGTTTTTCTTTCAGTTGTTAATCATTTTGCTTTCCACAAAGATTGCAGGGGATCTTTGTGTCAAGCTGGGTCAGCCGGCGGTGCTGGGGAAGCTCATCGTGGGTATCGTGATTGGGCCCGCTGTACTGGGATGGGTTCAAAATTCAGATATGCTGCAGGCGTTCAGTCAAATCGGGGTTTTACTATTGATGTTTATAGCCGGTCTGGAAACGGATGTTCAGGAGTTAAACCGTAACCGGAATTCATCGGTTTCGGTAGCTGTCGGAGGCATTATTTTTCCTCTGATTGGGGGATATGCGGGAGGACAGCTCATGGGGCTTGGACAAGCCGAATCGTTGTTCCTGGGCCTGCTGTTCTCGGCAACTTCCGTCAGTATATCGGTGCAAACGCTTAAAGACCTGGGTCAATTGAAGAGCCGGGAGAGCGTTACCATCCTTGGCGCAGCTATCGTGGACGATATTCTGGTTGTCATTCTGCTCGCGTTCCTGATGAGCTTTTTCGTAGGCGGCGGAGATGTCAGCTTAGGGTTGCTGATCGGCAAGAAAGTATTGTTTTTTGCCCTGATCCTTGTTCTGGGCTGGAAGGTCGTTCCATGGATCATGAAGCGGTTTGCGCCATTGCGTGTGTCGGAAACGGTCACAAGCGCAGCGTTGATTATTTGCTTCGGCTTTTCTTACCTTGCCGAATCGCTGCAAATTGCCGGCATTATCGGAGCGTTTGCGGCGGGTATTGCCATCGCCCAAACGAATTTTAAGAAAGAAGTCGAGCACAAGCTGGAGCCGATTGCTTATGCGGTGTTTGTCCCTGTATTCTTTGTCAGTATCGGCGTTTCCGTCACATTCAACGGGATCATGGAGCAGCTGCCTCTCATTGCAGGACTTACTATCATGGCAGTGTTGACCAAGATCATAGGATGCGGCTTGGGCGCGCGTGTGACCGGTTTCTCATGGAATTCTTCCATACGGATCGGCGCCGGAATGATATCCCGTGGAGAAGTGGCCTTGATTATTGCCGCCATCGGACTCGAAATGAATCTTCTTCCACAGGATTTCTTTACATCGGTTGTGATCGTCGTTATTCTGACTACCTTAATTACGCCTCCGCTTCTCAAGAAGCTGTTCGGCGAAAGGAAGGAATTGGCAAGCAATAAAGGAGAGACGATGAGTGTGTAAGTGCGTCGGAGGCTATTTTGAAGTTTCCGTCTTTGGTCTCACGGAATCCATCACCTCCGAGGCATTGAAAAGTCCGGATAACCGTTTGGCCTGACCCTTCAGGGCGATGCCGTCGATATGACGGCGATCCATCATGATACTGTCGGACTGAAAGCGGATATAAGGCTCCGGACCAACGGAGCACAGCATGGTAAAGCCGGAGTCCAGCAGCGCCTGGTACTTTGGATCACCGGGAAGCACACTGCTTCCATATGGATAAATATAAACGGGGGTGGGGCCGATGAGTGATTCCACCTCATCCTTCCACCGTTGAGTGTCCTCAACAAAGCGGTCCAGACTGGTTTTCCTTGCATCCAAATGGCCCCAGCCGTGTGAGGCAAACGACCAGCCGTTGGCTTTCAGCGCTTCAACTACCGTCAGCGCCTTCTGCGCTTCCATTTCGAAGCCGGGGGTGTTTCTATTTTGCGTACGATAGCCGAGGATGCCTTCGTAACCCGTTAATGCTATAACCCCCTTAGCTCCGTCCAGGGAAAAATCGGGGTGAGCTTTGACAAATTCGTCCACGATGGGAACAATTTCATTATCATAGTCTATATGCGTTTGGCCGCTTCTCGTTGATTCCGCAGCTATCCGTCCCTGACCGTCGACGACAAGCCTGCTTACATTACCGTTCCGAATCATATATTCATAATAATTTAGATCATCCACCGATAAGATCAGAGGTTTTTTACCCTCCGGCACCAGCAGCTCCTTCCGGGATACGCTTCGGATCCCTTGATCGTCTCGGGTTTCATAAAGTGACCGGATGTCAATCAGCACATATCCTCTTTGGTATAACTGTTCGAGAATCGCTTTAAATTCTTTGACGGTAACGAACCAGTCATCGTAGCCCCGGGACATCGAATCTCCATCGAACGCCAGCTCGGGGTAAGCAATCAAAGGATGGAAAAAGATATGCTCCACCGGACCATGATAGGGTACGCGTTGGGGCGCCTTTACCTCGGGAACGGGCTGTGTAGCAGGAGGCGGAACCGGTTGGACTTCATTGCCGGAGGGGCTGTTTGGAGCGGAGCCGGCTTGTTGGCTTGGCGGCGTCGGCGGTTGCTCCGCGTCTGATCTTGTGAACACTCCGGGCCCGAGCCATACGGATATGGACAACAGTGCTGCGCCCGCGATCGCGATGGCAATTGCTGTTCCCGTTTTCATCTTCTTTCACCTCCTTCCAAGGCGGATGCGTGATGATTTTGAATATTAGACGATCTTGGTTCACCCTTGGTTCACCCGTTGGAAGGCAAAAAGCGGTGAAGGTATTCCGGTCTTTTATGGTATGATGTAAACAGGCGCAAGCCGGAGATGGAGCCCTCAATGACGAATACATAACCCGGGAGCGCTTTTGAATTGGAATTGTGCAGTTTTGCGGATGAACACGTTGAACGTAAACCAATGTGCGCTGAATGCATAGAAGGCGGATTCTGTCGGCCGATGCCTTTGGCTCATGAAGAGGAGGGAAGGTTAGATGCAATACCGTACATTAGGTAAAACAGGAATGAAAGTATCCAGTCTTTGCTTCGGCACAATGTCCTTCGGAGGTGCAGCCGACGAGGCAGCCTCTATGGCCATGTTCCGAAGATGCCGGGAGGTAGGCATAAATTTCTTCGATTGCGCCGATGTGTATAATAAAGGGCTTGCAGAAGAAATATTGGGCAAGTGCATTGCCGGAATCCGCAATGATGTCATTCTTACCAGCAAAGTTCACGGGAAGACCGGAGAGGGCATCAATGACCGGGGCTTATCACGCAGGCACATCATGCTTGCGGTAGAGGAAAGCTTGAAGCGGCTCGGAACGGACCGGATCGAATTGTATTTCGTTCACGCTTTCGATTCGGAAGCGGATATGGAAGAGATTTTGCGGGCTATGGACGATCTTCAGCGGCAGGGAAAAATACTGCATCCGGCAGTCAGCAACTGGGCGGCTTGGCAGATCGCGAAGGCGCTTGGGATTTCAGCCAGGGAAAGCCTTGCCCGGTTTGAATGCATTCAACCGATGTACAACCTGGTGAAACGTCAGGCGGAGGTCGAAATTTTGCCGATGGCTCAATCCGAGCGGATGGGCGTCATCTCCTACAGCCCTCTGGGAGGCGGACTGTTGACAGGGAAATACGGTGTCGGCCGAAAGCCTGAACTGGGGCGGCTCGTTGAGCAGGCGAATTACAAGCTTCGTTATGCCGATGCAGGCTATTACGAGACGGCGGACCGCTTCACCCGGTACGCGGATGAGCATGGCGTTCATCCGGTTTCATTAGCGGTGGCATGGGTCATGTCTCATCCCGGGATCACGGCCCCGATCATTGGCGCCCGCAGTGTTGAACAGTTGGAGCCCTCGCTTGGAGCGCTGAACATAGACATGACTCCGGAGTGGAGAAAGGAGATTTCCGCACTATCTCCTGAACCCCCATTGGCGACAGACCGATCCGAGGAAGCTGCCCATTCAAGATGAAACCGGATGCTGAAGAGGGACGGGCACGTCAGAGGCAGCATAAGCAGCGGACATCCGGGATTCTCATATTAAACATGGCGCTCTACAGCTTACTGATAAAAATTGACAAAATTGTGGCAATGCCTGGAGCGAACAGGTATAATTATAGATAAGAAAAGAAGAGCCGTTTAACCTTATTCAGGCCGAGAGTTCGCTCTTGTATTTTCACCATAGGATGCTATAATACATTTGATTATCGGTTCACTCGACTAAGGCAACCCTGGTAAAAGTCAAGGACGCAATGCTAAAGGGACTAATGTGCAAACTACGTCAGCCAGTTGCCGAAGGACCGGAGGAAATCGTCTGATACGGGCCTCCTTTACGGCAAACGGGAGGTCTTTTTTTAGTGACCCGGCATCTCATCTCAAGTTTTTTCGAGTGTTACAAATCAGCTTGACTGATCACTTGCCATTATAGGACCGTGCTGCCACTTATCCTTGCGTACATACATCATACAAGTGGGGGTAATCCGGCGTGAAAAAAATTATTATCGTAGACGATTCTTTATTTATGCGTATGATTCTCAAAAATTCCCTGATCGAATTTGGGTATGAAATCGTGGCGGAGGCAAGCAACGGGCTGGAGGCCCTGACGCTTTATTCCGAGCTTAAACCGGATCTGGTTACGCTGGACATAACCATGCCGGAGATGGACGGCCTTACGGCGCTGAAGGAAATCAAGACGATGGACCCGGATGCCAAAGTCATCATGGTGTCGGCGATGGGGCAGCAGGCGCTTTTGATTCGTGCGGTTTCTATGGGGGCCATCGATTTTATCGTCAAGCCCTTCAGCAAAGACCGTGTAAGGGAGGCATTATTGAAGGCTTTTGCCGGATGAACCGGCCGGTTTTTCAAATAGGCGTTGGGTATGGGATGGAAAGTTTACGGTCCGCCTTTGAAATCGTGAAAGATGAGGGGTGGGGCTAGCGCACCCATGAACCGTCCGATGATCTTGCGGACGTTTTTCTTTTTTGAGTTTATGGCGGGTTCTTTGTTACAATGTACATACGATGCTTGTCCTAAAGTAACCCGATTCCCATACCAAGGAGGAGTAACCATTATGGAAATTCGCTATCATGGGCATTCTTGCGTGCAGCTCAGTCACGAAGGACACTCTCTGATCATTGATCCGTTTATTTCCGGCAATCCTTTGGCAGCTACCAAGCCGGAGGATATCAAAGTGGAGCACATCCTGCTTACCCACGCACATCCGGACCATATTCTGGATACCATGCCGATCGCAAAAAACAATGATGCCACCGTCGTTGCCACCTTCGAGCTGGCAACGTATATGAGCTGGCAGGGAGCGAAGACGTTTGCTATGAACATTGGCGGCCGTACCTCTCTGGGCTATGCGGAGATCGAGATGATCCAGGCTTTTCACAGCTCCGGCATCGTGCTCGAAGAAGAGAAGAAGATCATCTATGGAGGCATGCCGGGCGGCTTTATCATCCGGTGGAACGGTTTGACGCTTCTTCACAGCGGGGATACCTCACTGTTCTCCGACATGAAGCTCATTGGCGAGCGCAACCAAATTGATGTGGCGTTTCTGCCGATCGGCGACGTGTTTACGATGGGACCTCAGGATGCGGCTCTTGCTGCAGAATGGCTGAAGGCCAAGACCGTCGTGCCGCTGCATTTCAATACGTTCCCGCCGATCAGACAGAATGCGCAAGCGTTCGCCGACAGCCTCACGTCAAAAGGGATTACCGGCAAAGCTTTGCGTCCGGGTGAAGTTTGGACGCTTTCATAGACCCGGGAGGTTTCGGCTTGAATCTGAACATTATACCCGTACATACGGAGGAGCAGCTGAATGACTGCTTTTCCGTTCGCATGAACGTTTTTGTACAAGAGCAGCAGGTTCCGCCTGACCTTGAAATGGATGAGTTCGACGTCTCATGGTCGGCGTGCCGGCATTTTCTCGCGGCGGACGGCGAGAAGCCGGTCGGGACTGCACGCTGGCGGATGTATGACTCCCGGACGGCGAAGCTCCAGCGGATCGCGGTGCTTGCTCCTTATCGCGGTCGGGGGATCGGCCGCCTGCTCATCCAGGCGATGGAGGAGGATATCCGGTCGCAAGGTGTGCCTGCGGTCATCCTGGATGCACAGACACAGGCGGAGCCATTTTACCGCAAGCTGGGCTATGAAACGATCTCTCCCGAACCTTTTCTTGACGCGGGCATATGGCACGTGCGCATGCGCAAGCAGTTGACCGGTTAAGGCTGAGAAGTCCCAAAAGTGGATATCATTATTTACTATATCGTGTACTCTGTATTCTGTAAGCTTCCGCTCCATTGACGCGGCGGCTTTTTATTTTTTCCTTACGATCTGTCGTGGATTAGGCTCGTCGGCAGGCTGCAATGTTTTTACGCAAAGGGGGCTGCGGGAGAGTATGAAAAAGGTGATTCCTAAAATTCCGGCCAGAGAATATGCCGGCTTGCTGCGCCAGTATCTGAAACCGCAGATGAAAAGCATGGCCGTTCTTGCGGTGCTGCTGTTAAGCGGCATCGTGATGCAGCTCGTCAATCCGCAAATCATCCGCTACTTTATCGATACGGCGCAATGGCAGGAGAGCAGCAGGCCGCTGGTCTTTGCCGCCGTGTTATTTATTGGCGTTACCTTGGTGCAGCAAGCCGTGGCGGTTGGGGCGTCCTATGTGGGGGCCAACGTTGGTTGGATTGCAACGAACCAATTGCGCGAGGCCGTGGCGGCGCACTGTTTGAAGCTGGATATGTCGTTTCACAAGTCGCAAACCTCCGGAGCCATCATTGAGCGGGTAGATGGGGATATCAACAATTTGTCCAATTTTTTCTCCAATTTCGTGATCATGCTGGTAAGCAATGTCGTGCTGGTTGCAGGCATGCTGGTGCTGCTGTTCCGGGAAGGCTGGCTGATCGGCACGGGGATGCTTTTTTTTGTGGTTTTTGCCATTGCCGCTATCCAGTATATCCGTAAATTTGCAGTGCCCCACTGGGGGAAGCTCAGGCAGATGAGCGCCTCATTTTACGGTTTCCTTAGTGAGCATCTGGAAGGTACGGAGGACACGCGCGCCAGCGGAGCGACAGGGTATGTGATGCATCGTTTTCATCTTCTGCTGCGCGAATGGCTGCCGATCCGTATACGGGCGTATCTCGGCTGGGCTTCTATGTGGATTACGACGCTGCTCGTGTTTACGATCGGAAACGCGGTAGCGTTGGGCATCAGCTATTATTTGTGGCGCCAGGGCTCGATTACGATCGGAACGGTGTATATGATTTTTTACTATACCGAGCTGATGGCCAAACCGATTGAGCAGATTCGGACGCAAATGGAGGACCTGCAAAAAGCCGATGCCAGCATTGTACGCATACGCGAACTGCTGCAGACGCAATCACTGATTCAAGACGGCAGGGGCGCCGCTCTGCCGGAAGGGCCGCTATCCGTTGAATTCGACCGTGTCGGATTCGGATACGATGCGGAGACCGCAACGCTGGAGGATGTGAGCTTCCGCCTCGAGCAGGGTCAGGTGTTAGGGCTTCTGGGCAGAACAGGCAGCGGCAAAACCACGCTGGCCCGGCTGCTGCTGCGCTTTTACGATCCGGGGCAAGGACGGATTGCGATCGGGGGGATTGATATTCGGGAGACCAAGCTTCATGAGCTGCGGGACCGTGTCGGGATGGTGACGCAAAATATCGAGATTTTTCAAGGGACGGTACGCGATAATTTGACGTTCTATGATGAATCGGTGAACGACGGGAGAATCGAACAGGTGCTCCGGGAGCTGGGCTTGGCATCGTGGCTTCGCTCGCTGCCTCACGGCCTGGATACCATGCTGGAGTCCGGGGGAGGAGGCTTGTCGGCCGGAGAGGCTCAACTGCTGTCGTTCGCCAGGGTGTTTTTACGCGATCCGGGTCTTGTTATTCTTGACGAAGCTTCGTCAAGGCTGGATCCGGCAACCGAACAGCGGATCGAACAAGCGATGAACCGTCTGCTTCTCGGCCGCACCTGCATTATCATTGCGCATCGGCTAACGACGGTTCAAAGAGCTGACCGGATTCTGATACTGGATAATGGGCGTGTTGCAGAGCAAGGGGAACGGGTAAGGCTGGCTGCTGACCCTCATTCCCGTTACAGCCGAATGCTGCAGTTGGGAATGGAGGAGATGCTGGCATGACGACGCTCTCCTTCTTGTGGAAGCTTACCCGGTACCGCAAAGGCTTGTTTTTATGGAATGCCTTGGCGTGGTCGTTGATTTATTTGGCGCCGATCGTACCGGGTCTGATTATGAAGCAGTTTTTTGATATGCTGACTGGACATGTGCTGTACAGCTTCGGGATTGGGGCGCTGATCGCATTCCTTCTTTTATCCGCGCTGGCCAGGGTCGGGTTTATTCTTTTCGGCTTCATGACCGACGTTCACTTCCGTTTTCGGCTCGGCGGTCTGTTGCGCCGAAACTTGCTGAAGCATGTGCTCAAAGAGCCTGGAGCGCGAGCTATTCCGGGATCGTCGGGAGAAGCGATCAGCACGTTTCGGGATGACGTCGAGCAAGTGGAGGAAACCGTCAGCTGGTCGGCGGATGCGCTGGGGATGATGTTATTTGCCGCCGTTTCCTGTTTTATTCTCATCCGGATCGATGCACAAATGACATTGTGGGTATTTCTGCCGCTGATTATCGTCGTAACGGTGGCGCAGCTGTCTACGGCCATGCTGCAGAAGTATCGCGCCGCCAGCCGGGAAGCGACCAGCCGGGTTACCGGGGCGATCAGCGAGATGTTCAGCACGGTGCAATCCGTTCAGGTTGCGGGTGCGGAAGATCGTGTGATCGGACGCTTTAAACGGCTCAATGCCCAGCGGCGGGAAGCCATGCTGAAAGACCAGCTGTTTACCGCCTCCCTGGATTCGGTCTTCTCCAACGCCGTGAATTTGGGTACGGGGCTGATTCTTTTGCTGGCTGCGGAAAAAATGCGGGGCGGCGGCTTTACCGTCGGTGATTTTGCTTTATTCGTCTATTACCTGACTTTCGTGACGCAATTCATCCAGAATTTCGGTAAATTCATGACGTATTTTAAAGTCAGCGAGGTAGCCAAAGACAGGCTGCTGGCGCTGCTGCAGGGAGCCGACCCGCAGCGGTTGACGGAGCATCATCCGCTGTATCTCCGCGGAGAGCTGCCGGAGCCGGAGGAGCCGGTTCGGACCAAGAAAGACCGTCTCGATGTGCTGGAAGTTCACGGTCTGACGTACAGGTATCCGGAGACAGGGCGGGGGATTGAAGGCATCGGCCTCCGTCTGGAGCGCGGGTCCTTTACTGTCATTACCGGTCGCGTGGGCTCGGGCAAAACGACGCTGGTCCGGACGCTGTTAGGGCTGCTGCCCAAGCAGGCGGGAGAAATTCTCTGGAACGGCGAGCCTGTGACGGAACCAAGTGAATTCTTCGTTCCTCCGCGCAGCGCCTATACGCCGCAAATTCCCCGTCTGTACAGTGACACGCTGGAGAACAACATTTTGCTCGGCATACGTCCGGAAGGGGAGCGGCTTCGCCGGGCGATCCGGTCCGCGGTGCTGGAGGAGGATCTGGAGAGATTGCCCCAGGGACTTTCTACCGTTATCGGTCCGCGCGGCGTGAAGCTGTCCGGCGGCCAGGCGCAGCGAACGGCGGCGGCCCGCATGTTTGTGCGCGATGCGGAGCTTCTCGTCTTCGACGATTTGTCCAGCGCGCTGGACGTCGATACGGAATGGAAGCTGTGGGAGCGCTTGGAGGAGCAGCGCCAGGGGGCGGCGTGCCTGGTGATCTCTCACCGCAAGGCCGCTCTCATGCGTGCGGACCGGATCATCGTGCTGAAGCAGGGCAGGGTAGACGCCGCCGGCCGCCTGGAAGAGTTGCTGGAGACCAATGAGGAGCTTCAGAATCTGTGGCACCGGGAGGAATAAGCTGCTGATGGGCGCCCGGCGTCGGCAGCCGATGGATGCTCAGGAGAGGATCGGCAGCCTGTTTATTTCTGCTTCCGTTCGGGTATAAGCCTTTGAAGCAAACCTCATTTCCCGGGCAAGCGCAGGGATCGACAAGCTTCAACAAACCCCATCCTCGTCCGCACCGGAACGAGGATGGGGTTTTTATACTGCTGCTGCATGAATCATTTGGTTTTCTGTTAATCCACCGTGACATAAACCGGTTTGGACTCATTCAGGATATTGTTTTTCGAGTCTATGACCTTAACCTGTATCTCCAGCAGACCCGGTTTTTTAACCAGCTCTTTCGTGAGCTTGACACTGAGCGACGATTCGCTGAGCCAATAGGTCTGCAGCTTCTCCCCATTTACAAAAACGGTGCTGCCGATGCCGAATCTTCCGCCCCGGACGGTCATCCGCGTCTTATCCCCAAGCTTTATTTTCCCCGGTGTTACCTCCTCAATTGCCGGTTCCCCGTATCCAAGCACGAATCCGCTGCGCTCCCCTCCCGCCTGCTTCTCCGCTTCCAGAATGGCATGCTGCCGCGCCTCGTACTCCTTTACCAGTCCGGTATCGATATTCATCGCTTCATAATGGCTGGGCGGAGGGAGAATCGGCATACGCCGGGACAGCTCGCCTAAATAATCGGTATAGCTACTGCCCGGCCTTTTGGCTAATTGAAGCACATAAGGACCGAGGAATGAAGGGCTCATATGCAAGGAATCCTTCTGCTCCTCCGGCAAATAATTGTTCCAGATGAGAACGGGGACATGGTACATTTTCTCCAGAAAGTCCGGATCGTCCTCGCCGCTGATATACCCGGCTTCCTTATAGACAAAATATTTCTCCAAAGACGGCAAATGGTCTCCGAAGAACACGAGAATCGTCGGTTCTTTGACCTGTCCAAAGTGACTGACCAGCTCCTGAAGCATTTTATCCGCGGCCGTCAAGCCTTGAGCGTAGGTCTCCGCAATACCGATCGCTTCCGGCGATACCCCGTTTCCTTTAATATCGATCGTATTCTTTTTGAATTTTCCGGGATAGTATTGGTAATGGTTTTCCATCGTACTGGCAAAGATGAAATCGGGGCCCGGACTTTCGGCGGTTTCCTCAATAATGCGCCTTGTTACCGCATAATCGCCGATATATGGTCCGACATACTCATTGGGGTTAAAATATTCCAGGCTGATCAATTGGGAAAAACCAAGCTGCTTATACACTTCGATGCTGTTGAAGAACCATCCGTAAAAAGGACTGATGGCCGTAGCCGTATAGCCTTGTTCCGACAGGATGCTGGCCAGTGAAGCGGTCGGATGCTTAATAACGGATTCGTATGGGATGGAGTTCTCCGGAAAAAAGCGCATGGAATGCCCGGTTAATACCTCAAGCTCCACATTTGCCGTCCCGCCGCCGAACATGGGTGACAGCATGGTGCCGTGGGTGAACCGCTTCTGCAGCGCGCGAAAAAAAGGAATCGGATCCCGGCTGAACGTCAGATTCGTCATCCGGGTTGCATCCCAGAAGGTTTCGCTCAGAACAAAAATAATATTCGGGGGCTTGAGCAGATCCTCCTCCGTCCATTCCAATTGCGGCGGCTCCACACTTACAGGCGCAACGGAAGAGGAAGGGTCTGGACGAGTGAACTCCGAAGATGGAATCGGCAAAATGAGCAGCAACCCCATCAAAGCTGTGAACAGGCGGATGGACAGGCGCATAATAAACACTCCCGAACGGCTGCGTTTTCGTTGAATGCTAGAAATAGGTTTATTATATCATGCGCTGCCGGATACAGATAGCGACACGAAACGCAGATTAGATTTCACAAAATGAGAATGGCCAAACGAAATTGATGTTTGTTTGACTATAAATAAACTAAATATCAGATCAACAGCGATGAGGACGATGCGGAACTGCTGCGCTATTTTCCTGATGGGCTCGAAGGCCCGCTGCGGAGCTGGCCGAAAAAAGAGAGCCCGGCGCGTGGACATAGCAAGGTTGCTGCAGCGCAGGTTTCAACCGGGCAAACGGTATACCGAGCCGGAGGTGAACCGCATTCTGGAGCAGGCCCACCCGGATTATGCGTCACTGCGGCGGTATATGGTGGATTATGGATTCATGGAGCGGTTGGATGACGGCAGCTCCTATTGGGTTGAACCGGTCAAAGACGATGAATCGCAAGAAAAGGGGAAGAAAAGCATGAACAGGGAAAAACGCAAAGAACTGGTTGCAGCCTATATGGAGACAGAGCGCCCGATGGGAGTGTACTGTATCACGAACCGCAGGAATGGAAAGATGTGGATCGAAAGCAGTCCGGACCTGGACGCGATCGCAAAGCGCCATCAATTCGAGCTGAACATGGGCATGTTCCGAAGCAAAGCCATGCAGCATGACTACAATGAAGTCGGGAAAGCGGAATTTCAATTCGAGGTGCTCGAACGGTTGAAGCAGCGCAAGGACGGTTATCAAGATGTTCGCCATGAGCTTGCCGTTTTGGAAGCCAAATGGATGGAACAGCTGCAGCCCTACGGAGAGCGGGGGTACCACGACGCGCCGAATCCGGCCAAAAATCGGGACTAATGGGGCCGATGTGTTTTGACGATAAAGAACTTAATGGGTTGTTTTGCGCAGCCGATCTTGAATTGTTACTGAAAAATAACTGACTCGTCACCGAACAGATATTTTCATTCGTTTCGGAATACGTTATGATGGTATGGAATTCATACTCGCTTGTCCACAAGAGACAAAGGGCCGCAAAACAGCATACGGAGGGAAAGAAACTGGAAACTTTCGCCTGTCTTTATGTGATTCGCGGGGAACCTTATCGATCCGGAACGTGCCTCAATCTGTCGGCTGCCGATACGGTGCTGGGCAGAGCGTCCAAAACGTATTCGCCGGATTTTGCGTTCACGAACGCCTTTATTTCGCGCAAGCACCTGTTGATTCGGCAGGAAGGCGGCAAGGCCGTACTATATGATTTGGGCAGCCGGCACGGCACTGAAATTAATGGAGTCAAGGTGGAGCCGCATCAGCCTTATCCGCTGCAATCGACGGACATCATCAAGCTTGCTAGAGGAATGACGGTACTTCATTTTTCATATATATTCGCCGATCAGACGTTGGAATTCGAGCCGCTCAGCTTAACCCAGCATGGGGACGAACCGGATGGCGAACCGGTGATCCATTGGGAAAAAAGGGAATGTGTGGTGGACGGCAAACGGCTGTCGATGTCTGAGAAAGAGTATTTGTTCCTGAAGCTTCTTTATGAGGAGGCTAATCGGCTGGTGCCGATAGAGCAGATCAAGCGAAGCGTGTGGCCTGAACGTCTGTCGGGAACGGACGGTGTACCCGATGTCAGCATGGATGAACTGAATGCGCTCGTGTACCGGATTCGCAAAAAGTACGGCAAAGACACGTTTCTGATTAGTGCTGTACGCGGCAGCGGTTACGTATTGGAGTGGGATTCGAAATAGCGTGCGTGCACATGTGGAAAGTAGGGTTACGTGAATGAGATTTATTCAAGTTGAACCTGCAGGGCCGCTTCAAGGCTCCATATCGATACCCGGCTCCAAGAACAGCTCTCTTGCCCTGCTTGCCGCCGCCTGTTTAGCGGATGGTCAAGTAATACTGGAGGGAATTCCTGATATTTACGACGTTAAAGTAATCGCCCGTATCGGGGATGATATCGGGCTGAGGCTGCAGCGCATGCCGGACGGCAGCATGGTTATCGATCCCCGCTATATTCACAGCGCGATCATTGACCCGGGCAAAGCGTCTTCGTTCCGTGCCTCGTATTATTTTGCCGGTGCGCTGCTCGCTAAGTTCGGGAGGGTCACCGTTGGTTTTCCCGGAGGGGACGATTTCTCCTCCAGGCCGATTGACCAGCATATCAAAGCATTTCAGGCGCTGGGCGCCAAGGTTATATTTCATGAGGATTATTATGTGGTGGAAGCAGGAAGGCTCCAAGGCGCCGACATTTACTTTGATACGGTAACATCCGGTGCGACAATCAACAGCATGCTGGCAGCCGTTCGGGCCCACGGCAGAACGAACTTGTACCATGCGGCCGTCGATCCGGAGGTTGTCGATACGGCCGCATTCCTGAACGGGCTCGGGGCCAAAATTTACGGTGCCGGAACGGACCGGATACGGATTGAAGGGGTTCCGTATTTAAACGGAGGATACCATACCGTGATTCCGGATCGGCTTGTGGCCGGCGCTTTTTTGATGGCGGCGGGCATAACAAGAGGGCGCGTTACGGTGACCGATGTCATTCCCGAGCATCTGGGTTCCTGCATCTCCAAGCTCATTGAAGCGGGATTGACGGTGGAATGCACCGAATCGGGCATTACGGCGTACGGAACCGATGCCATTAAGGCAACGCGTATCCGGACTTCCATGTATCCGGGCTTTGCGACGGACCTGCAGCAGCCGATGACCGCGCTGCTGACACAGGCCAGGGGCAAAAGCATCATCACGGAAAAAGTATATCCCAACAGGTTTAACCATGTACCGCAGCTGCGGAGGATGGGGGCGGAGATTGAGGTGCGTGGAGAAAGTGCTTTTATCCGCGGAGGCCGTCCGCTTGCCGGCAATTGGGTGCATGCTACGGACGTACGGGCGGGAACGTCCCTGATTTTGGCCGGACTAACCGCCGAGGGCTGTACGCGCATTACCGGGGTGGAGCATGTGGAGCGCGGCTACGAAGATGTCATCGGCAGCTTCAGATCGTTGGGTGCCCGAATATCGCTGCGGGATACTCAACACGCGGAGACGGCGGAGGAAGCGGCGGGACGGAATTGATCTATGGAACAGGATAGGAACAGGATAAACAAAGAAGGCATCACGCTCGATGGGGAGCGTCGATGCCTTCTTTGTTTAATGAAATGTTGAAGCTTTTTTCACATTAAATACGTATTAATTTTTTAATATTACATACTATTTACAAAATTTAAGACGTATGTTATGTTTTATTTAATAATCATATTCCCGATTATTCCACCATAGGAGGGTATTTATTATGCGAAGTGTAGTTCCGTTCGAAGCGGGTCATGCCGGTATGAAGCAATGGCTCGGCGGCAAAGGAGCCAATCTGGCGGAAATGACCAAGGTCGGATTGCCGGTGCCCCCCGGATTTACAATTACTACCGAAGTGTGCCGAGCGTATTATGCCGCAGGCGGACAGCTTCCCAAGGGGCTTATGGACGAGGTAGCGCAAGCGTTGAAACAGTTAGAGTCGGCGAAAGGCCAGCGATTCGGCGACCCGCAGAATCCGCTGCTGGTATCCGTACGGTCCGGTTCGGTCACCTCGATGCCCGGCATGATGGATACGATCCTAAACCTGGGCATGAATGACGAAACCGTCCGGGGGCTTGCGGCTTTAACCGGTAACCCGCGTTTCGCTTATGATTGCTACCGGCGGTTGATTCAAATGTTCGGCAACGTCGTATTTGATCTGGAGTCCTATCATTTTGAAGGCCTGCTTCATCGTCTGAAGCAGCAAACCGGCGCTGAATATGACAGCCAGGTGAGTGCTGAGGGCTGGATGCGGTTAATTGAAGAATACAAAGCGGTCGTACTCAAAGAAACGGGACGCCCGTTCCCGCAGAAGGTGGAGGAACAGCTGGAGCTGGCGGTGGAAGCTGTTTTCCGTTCGTGGAACAATGCTCGTGCGAAGGTGTACCGCAAGGTGCACCATATCCCGGATGAGCAGGGCACGGCTGTAAATATTCAGTCGATGGTTTTCGGCAATATGGGAAGCGATTGCGGTACGGGCGTAGTGTTCACCCGCAATCCGTCCACCGGGGAGAAGTCGCTGTACGGCGAATACTTGATGAACGCGCAGGGGGAAGATGTTGTCGCCGGTGTTCGGACTCCGGTACCGATAGCCGAACTGAAGAATGACATGCCGGAAGTGTTTGACCAACTGCTGAGTACCGCGGAAGCGCTGGAGCTGCACTACAAGGATATGCAGGACATTGAATTTACCGTCGAGCGAGGAAAGCTGTATCTGCTGCAAACGCGGGATGGTAAACGGACTGCGCAGGCAGCTGTCAAGATTGCGGTGGATCTCGTGCACGAAAGGATTCTGGAGCGGGGGGAAGCGATTGAGCGGATCGAGCCGTTTCATCTGGATCAGCTGCTGCACAGGGCGATTGATACCGACAAACCGCTTGATGTGCTTGCTGTCGGATTACCGGCTTCCCCGGGTGCGGCAACGGGCGCTGCTGTCTTCGATGCCGATACGGCGGAGTCTTGGGCGCGGGAAGGCCGTAAAGTGATCCTGATCCGTACGGAAACTACGCCGGAAGATATTCACGGTGTGCTGGCCGCCGAAGGCGTGCTGACAAGCCGAGGCGGTATGACGAGCCATGCAGCCGTTGTCGCGCGCGGAATGGGCAAGCCATGCGTCTGCGGCTGCGAGTCGATTCGTATCGAGGATCGTATCTTTAGCGTTGAGGTCGACGGTAAACTGAGGATTGTCCGGGAAGGCGACGACATCTCGATTGACGGTGCGTCGGGACGCGTCATTCTGGGGGGCGTCAGCCTGAGGGAGCCGGTAATCACTGCGGAGCTGCAGCAGCTGCTTGGTTGGGCGGACTCCATCCGGAAGCTGCAGATCTACACGAATGCGGATACGCCGGACGATGCGGCCAAAGCACGAAGCTTCGGTGCCGAAGGCATTGGCCTGTGCCGGACGGAGCATATGTTTATGTCCGCCGAGCGGGTTCCCGTCGTACAGGAGATGATTCTGGCTGAAACGGAAGAGGAACGGAGTAAGGCGTTGGCGCAGCTGCTGCCTATGCAGCAGGAGGATTTTGCGGGCATTTTTAAAGCGATGAGCGGTCTTCCTGTGACGATCCGGCTGCTGGATCCGCCGCTTCATGAGTTTTTGCCAAACCTGGAGCAGTTGATCGTCCAGCAGGAGAGATTGCGCTACCAGCCGGATGCGGATCCGGCAGAGCTAGAACAGCTCGACAAGCTGCTGCGCAAGGTGAGAGCGCTTCACGAGATGAACCCGATGCTGGGAACCCGGGGCTGCCGCCTAGGGCTGGTGCTGCCTGAGATTTACGAGATGCAGGTGGAGGCTGTTTTCCGCGCTGCGCTCAGCTGCCTGAATGAACAGGTGGAGGCCAGGCCCGACATCATGATTCCGCTCGTAGGCCATGCCAATGAACTGAAGCGGATGCGCGAGCTGGTCGAGCGCAAAGCCGAGGAGGTACTGGGCGATGCCGCGCGCACCTTCCGTTACCGGATCGGCACGATGATCGAGGTGCCCCGTGCTGCCGTGACGGCGGCACAAATTGCGGCTCATGCGGATTTCTTCTCTTTTGGCACGAACGATTTGACTCAAATGACGTTCGGTTACAGCCGCGACGATGCGGAAGGCAAGTTTCTTACCCATTATGTGGAATCGAATCTGCTGCCGGACAATCCGTTCCAGGTGCTGGATCGGGATGGCGTGGGAAGATTGATTGAGTGGGCGGTCGAACAGGGCAAATCCGTGAAGCCGCAGCTCAAAACGAGTATCTGTGGCGAACATGGCGGCGACAAGCAATCGATCTTCTTCTGTCATGCGGTAGGACTGGACTATGTCAGCTGTTCCCCTTACCGGGTACCTCTCGCCCGTATCGCTGCAGCGCAGGCGCAGTTGGCTTTGGGTAAAGCTCAAAAAAACGAGGAGACGGGTCTTATACCGGAACGAAGCGCATAACCGGTAAACAATGGAAACTTGATGTAATAGATGATATACTTAATTGATGACAACATAATGAGATGGAGTGTATAACAGCATGGAAAAAACGTTCTTAATGATCAAGCCGGACGGAGTGCAGCGCCAATTAATCGGCAAGATCGTGCAGCGCTTTGAGGACAAAGGGTTTCAGCTCATCGGAGCGAAGCTGATTCAAATCACAAAGGAGCAGGCGGAGTACCATTACGCTGAACACAAGGAAAGACCGTTCTTCGGCGAGCTCGTGCAGTTCATTACGTCCGGTCCGGTATTTGCGATGGTATGGCAGGGTCACAATGTCATTCAATTGTCCCGTACGATGATGGGCAAGACCAATCCGTTGGATGCGGCCCCGGGAACGATCCGAGGCGATTTTGCAGTACAAACGGGAAATAATATCATTCACGGTTCCGACTCTCCGGAGAGTGCGGCACGGGAAATCGCTCATTTTTTCAAACCGGAAGAACTGCTTTCCTATGAGCGTTCGATTCAAAGCTGGATTTAAAAAAAATCGGCCCTGACTCGCTTTTATTGCGAGCAGGGCCGATTTGCGTTTCCTTATACTAACCGTTTCGGGAAGCGATCCAATGAGTGTATGTATCCCTTTCCGGGAGCGGGGCGAGGCCATGGGCAGCCGGGTTTGAATTGGAATTTATAGATTTCAAAGGTATGGCTGCCCTTCCTCTAACGATGTGTTCTGAAGTTGTGAGAAGAAAGGAGTTCTATGAACTCCTTTTCTAACGATTCCGTAGAATCATTAGATCCAGTAAGCACGAAGTACGATAACCAGAAGAATAAAGAGAACCAGAATAACACCTGTCGACGTACGCCAGCCAAAACCAAGTGCGTGGCTCACCATATTCACCTCCCGAATCAAGAATCGGGCAAAAATGTCAAAGCGCCGATGGTCCGGTTATTTTAGATGAACCATGCAGTAGAAACAATGACAAGAAGAATAAAGAGTACAAGAATAACACCAGTAGAAGTGAAGCCGCCGCCAAATCCAAATCCTTTTACGCAGCTCATCGATGACATCCTCCTTCCGCTTGATCTTCTGTATCATATGCGGGTTAAAGATTCAGGGATTGGACGCTACGAAAATAGTCAGATGCCCTTATGGGTTGAATAACCCTTGAGGGGCGGACAGGGCTTCCAGATCATTCCATGTTCCGCCGGGAAATCTTCAAGACGCATTGCGCATGCATTAAGGTTGAGCCGCTTATTTCAGATTTTCGGGATTTAAAGGGATCAGCTCCGGGATAACAAAAAGCCCGTCTTTGCGAATGAGCCGGTCATCAAAGTATATCTCTCCTCCGCCATACTCCGGTCTTTGGATCAGTACCAAATCCCAGTGGATCGAGGATCGGTTGCCATTATCGGCTTCATCATAGGCTTGGCCAGGGGTAAAGTGAATGCTTCCGGCTATTTTTTCATCAAACAGAATGTCCTTCATCGGATTTAATATGAATGGATTGATGCCGATAGCGAACTCTCCGACAAACCTCGCCCCGTCATCCGTATCGAAAATTTGATTAATCCGCTTTGTATCATTCGCTGTCGCTTCAATAATTTTGCCGTTCTCAAAACGCAGCTTTACATTCTCAAATACAAAGCCGTTGTAAGGGCTTGGGGTATTATAAGAAATCACTCCGTTAACGGAATCCCTGACCGGAGCAGTAAAGACTTCGCCGTCCGGGATGTTCATCTCTCCTGCGCACTTGATCGCGGGAATGTCTTTAATCGAGAAGGTCAGATCCGTCCCATCAGCTATTAACCGGACTTTATCCGTCTTATTCATCAAATCGACCAGCGCATCCATTGCTTTGCTCATTTTGGAGTAGTCCATCGTACATACGTCAAAGTAAAGCTTTTCGAAAGCTTCCGTGCTCATGGAGGCCAGCTGGGACATGGACGGCGTCGGGTAGCGCAGCACGACCCACTTCGTTTTTTTCACACGAATCGTGGAGTGGACGTTATGGTTGTAGAATTTGTTGTAAAGCTTCATATTCTCGTCGGGAACATCCGATAGCTCATAAATGTTGTTTCCGCCGCGCACACCGATATAGGCCTGCATCCGGGTCATTTGATACGCGTCGAAGTCCGCCCATGTTTTGATTTGTTCTTCCGTTGCGTTCATCAGCAGTTCCCTGGTCACTTGATGATCCCGCAGGTTGACAAAAGGCCGGCCTCCGGCTTTATGTATCTTTTGGACAATGGATTTAACCAGCGGATTTTCGATGCCGAAGGCTTCAACGAGAACATTCTCTCCGGGTTGAACCTTGGTCGAGTAGTTAACCAAAACATCCGCTAATCGTTCTATTCTTGGATCTAACATGATTGGATTCACCCTTCATTTGGATTTTTGACCTATCTATATTATATTCTTTTTTTCCAATAATCCTACTTTATTCTCAACTCTGTCAATTCATCGTTCAGCATCGGAGACGGACGGTCCGGGGTAACCAAGAAATGGAAGGTACGGACACGAGGTTTCTGCCATGATTCGCTGCATTGGCGGTCGCCGAATCGTAAGGGGGCAAAGGATATAGGTATCGAAGCTTGTGAGGTTCGAGGTAATCGGCCGTTGACAAAACCCGTATCCAGTTTATTCTTATATAGAGGATATTGAACGGGTTTTCTTTATGTTCCATTAAGTGAAAGAAGGTTTTCATCATGTTGAAACTGACGGAAACGCTGGCGGTCACCTTTGTGGGAGGACTGCTGTTCACGCTGCTCCACGTTCCGCTCAGCTGGATGCTGGGCCCGCTCACGGCCGTGATGCTGTGGCAAGGACTGCTGAAGAGGGAGTTGAAGTGGCCGGTCGGGTTACGGAACGCGGGATTGCTTCTGCTGGGCTACAGCATGGGGCTTTCGTTTACCGCTGAAAGCGCACGTCAAATTGCCGGTCAGCTGCCATCCATGCTGCTGGCCACGGTAATCACTGTCGGTTTTAGCCTGGCTTGTGCCTGGTTTACCGCCCGACAAACGGGCATTACGCTCCAAAGCAGCATGATCGGCAGTATTCCCGGGGGCTTGTCGCAGATGGTCGTGCTCAGCGAAGAAATTGAAGGGGCGGATCATACGGTGGTCTCCTTTATGCAGACCATCCGTCTGCTGACGGTGATCTTCGTTGTGCCGTTCCTTGCCGTGCATGGTCTGGCCGAATCGACAGCTCCCGGAGCGGGAGTTCTTCCTCCGCCTGCGGAGGTATTGGCGGCAGGTTTTCCGTTTTGGTCGGTGCCGGTCATTGTGGCTGTCATTATCGCAGCGGCGCTGGTCGCTGTGCGCTTGAGGATGCCGACACCGTGGTTTCTCGGCCCGATCATTGTCGCAGCGGCGCTGACCGCGGCAGGCATGGCACCTCCGCATCTGCCGACACCGCTGGTTCTCGCGGCGCAGTGGAGTCTCGGCATCTATCTCGGCCTCGGAATCCGGTTGAGCGCTCTGGCAGGCTGGCGGCTGCTGCTGCCTTATTCGTTCGCAGGCGGACTCGCCGTCGTCCTGCTGTCCTTGGCGCTTTCCTTTGGCTATAGTCAAGTGCTGCCGATCAGCTTCGTCACCGCCTTTCTCAGCACCTCGCCTGGCGGGATGACCGAAATGGGCGTAACGGCGGCAGCGGTAAAAGGCGATGTTTCCATCGTTGTCGCCTACCAGATGTTCCGTATCTTATTCATCCTTTTTATCGTCCCGTACTTGCTTCGTTGGGGCTTCCGCCGCCATGTAAGACAGCATGATTAATGCCGTGAAGCGGGACGAACGCCTTATGGTCAGCGGTAAATCCATCAAAAAGACCCGTGCTCCTATCCGGGATAGGGCTCGGGTCTTTTTTGGGTTATTGGCTTATACGGTCAACAGCAGCAATATGATCGAGGTTAATCCAAAGCATACGTTGATCAGGCAAAGGAACAGCACGACCTGCTTCGGATTCAACCCGCTGCGCAGCAGCCGGTAGTGCGCTTGGGTGGCGTCGGCCTGATAGATCGGCTTGCCGTTCATGAGCCGCTTGAAGACCACGAACAGGTTGTCGAAGATCGGCACGCCGAGCGCCAGTATCGGGATCAAGAGCGACAGTACGGTAGCCTGCTTGAAGGCTCCGTCCAGCGCGATAACTCCGAGAAGAAAACCAAACAGGGTGGCGCCCGCATCGCCCATAAACACTTTGGCCGGAGGCTTGTTATACCGCAAATAGGCTAGGGCCGCGCCCACGAGAATAATCGCCATGACGGCGGAATCCTGCTGGCCTTTGGTTAAGGCGACGATAAACAGCGTCACAGCGGCAATCGCCGATAATCCGCCCGCCAGACCGTCCATGCCGTCGGTAAAATTAATGACGGTTGTCACTCCAAATATCCATGTGACCGTCAGGAAGAACTGAAGCCATACCGGAAGAAGAATATCTTGACCAGTGAACGGATTGTTGAAGCCGTAGAACACGACGCCCGAGGCATATACGATGACTGCCGCCGAGAGCTGGACGATCAGCTTTGGCCAGGCGGCCAGCTCCTTGCCGTGCGTTTTGTACCAGTCGTCCACCATGCCGATGGCGAGGATGAGCGTCGAGCCGACGAAAAGCGCTAAGGAGCGTTTCCAGTCATCCTGAACGAACAGCAGATAGGTTGAGAGAATCCCGGCGAATATGGCCAAGCCCGCGGTTAAAGGAATCGGTTCTCTATGAATTTTTCGTTCGCTATTTTCTTTGGGCTTGTCCACAAAATCGATGCGGAGAGCCAATTTTCGCAGCGGAGGAATAAGCAGAAAGACCAAGAGAAAGGACATGAGAAATGCGGCAAAATAAAGAATAACAATCGCCCCCGAAATCCGTCAAAATTCGAGTCTCAATGATTACCAATTATATCTTATCAGAAGATAGAGTTACAAGTTTAGTCACCGTTTTATCAGGGATTCGTCAGCCTTCTCATCTCTGGTTGTTCACAGCAAAATATGCATAGTTACCAATAAAATAAGCAAAAAAAGATGAGATTATATACTATTTTTGCGATATGCTCTAAAAGAAGAAGGGGAATAAGGAGGAGCTCTGATATGGGTAAATTTGTACGGATCGCTGAAGCGCTGGCGGCAGGTCATGCGGTTCCGGCGAAGAGCGGCGATATCAAAGTGTATACGCAATCATTGGAAGCCTCGGATTCTACCAAGCTGGTGATGGTAAAAGACCTGGCGGATCATACGAAATATTTGCTTGCTGTGGGTAAAGGCCGGCTGTTCGACGAATTACAGGGGATCATAGAGGACGGAGCCAAGCTGTGTCCGCTCACACATGATAACCGTTTGGTCTTGAACCGTTACTTTGATTATACGAAACCGCGCGCTTTCGGCACGCAATTCTCCACCCTCGGACTGGGCGACCGGCTTGGGATCGCTTCTCCGGGTCACATCAAGGCCGTCAAAGGAAAGGATGTGCGTCCGATTTTGGCGCAGCAAAGCATCCGTGAGGTGACTCTGACGGGACGCGATTATAAGCAGGTGCTGGATGCCGCCTGTTATGCCGTGTTCCAGGAAGGGTACAAGGACGGATTCGGAGCGGACGGCGACCACTTGAAGAAAGAAGAAGACATTCGGATGGCGTTGGATCTCGGGTTTACCATGCTGACACTCGACTGCTCCGACAAGATCGATCATTCGATTGAAAACTTGTCCGCTGCCGGGCGGGAAGCCAAGTATGCCGGGCTCCGGCCGGATGTCCGCAGTCATTACGAAACGCTTTATCTTGGACAAACGTTCAGGGTTGCGGGGATTTCCATCACGTTCGACCGCGAAACGCTGATCAAGAATGTGCTGGTTTATGGGTCGGCCATCGATTTTATGGAGCATGTGTACAACACGTACATCAAAAACGCTGACAGCGAGGTTGACTTCGAAATTTCGATTGATGAGACGGCCGCCCCGACGGGGCCTGAATCTCATTTTTTCGTTACGAAGGAGCTTTACGGCAGAGGAGTGACGATTTACAGTCTGGCGCCCCGTTTTTGCGGCGAGTTCCAAAAAGGGATCGACTACATCGGCGATATCGAACAGTTCGAAAAAGAAATGCCCATCCATGCCGGCATTGCGGACGATTTCGGCTACAAGCTGAGCATTCACTCCGGCAGCGACAAATTCAGCGTGTTCCCGATGATCGGAAAATACACCGGCGGCCGTTTTCATGTCAAGACGGCGGGCACCAACTGGCTAGAAGCGGTCCGTACCGCAGCCAAAGTGAAGCCTTCCCTCTACCGCCGTATGCACCGGTATGCGCTGGAGCATTTTGAAGAAGCGGCAGCCTACTATCATGTGACGACCGATATCAGCAAAATCGTTCCGCTGGATCAAGTGTCTGACGCTGATCTGGCCGATACGTATATGAATGAAGACAATGCCCGTCAATTGATCCATATTACGTACGGTATTTTGCTGCAGGCAAAGGATGAGCGGGGCGGCACCTTGTTTAAGGACGAATTGTACCGGACGCTCAGCGAGCAGGAAGAAGCTTACGAGCAATCGCTCATCTCCCATATCGGCAAACATATCGAATGGCTGGGCAAGTAAACGACAACGCCTGCAGGAGGGCTCTGGGTTGGGTTTGCGGCTCAAACCAAAGAGCGATTGCGAACTGTTGCCACCCTCATATCAGGATCAGGGATCGGATGAATCCGGTCCTTTTTGCTTATCCTATAAAAAAATGAAGATGGAGGAAGGGTTTCCTGATGAAGCAGATTTTAGGTTTGCTCCTTTTGATATTGATCACTGCTTGTACTGCGCAGCAGCCGAAAGAGCAGGCTTCAGATCCGGGCGGTACAAACCATGCGAATCCTTCCCCCGATGGAGGAGCGCTCATTCAAAGTCAACAGAACAACCAAACTTCCGGTCCGGAAACGAAACAGCAGGGGCAGGAATCTTCTGCTGATGAAGTGATGCTGGATGTTCCGATCATTGCTCAAAACCCGGAATTGAAATTCGGCTGTGAAGTGACCAGTTTAACCATGCTGCTGCGGCATGCGGGCATCCAAGCCGACAAGATGAAGCTGGCGGCTGAATTGCCGAAAGATAACGATCCGGTAGTGAAATCAAAATCCGGGGATATTACCCATTGGGGCAATCCGGAGCATGGTTTTGTGGGAGATATAACGGGCCGGACAAAGGGATATGCCGTTTATGTAAAGCCGCTTGAAGCGCTGATGATGAAGTATTTGCCCGATCGTACTGTAAATTTAACCGGCGGCTCTTTCGACGATGTGATCGCCAAGCTTAGGGAAGGCAAACCGGTGGTTGTATGGACGACCGGCGACTATAAATTGCCCGACCGATGGGAATCGTGGAAGCATGGACAGGAAGAAATCAGGACTCCGCTTGATTTGCATGCCGTCGTCGTCGTCGGATTTAATCCCGGTCATGTCTTTGTGAACGATCCGTTAACCGGCCGGAAAGCCCAAAAAGTAAACAAACAGACGTTTATCGACACCTGGGTCACGATGGGCAAACAGGCGTTAACTTACCGATAAACTCTTGGCGGTGATATGCCGCAGTCTTTTTGCTGCCCGGTTGACAGGTGTGAACGGAACGGCTTGCGGTGTCAGACAGGAGGGCAAAGCACATGAAGGTCCGGGATTTTCTCGTGGAGTTTTGGAATCAATTGGTGCAGGATGACGTTCTGAGCCTGGCCGCCCAATGCGCCTATTATTTTCTTTTTTCCCTGTTTCCTTTTCTCATTTTTATCATGAGTCTTCTGGGATATTTGCCGATCACCGCGCATGACGTGCTGCTTTTGATCAAAGAGTATATTCCGTCGGGGGCGGCGGCGGGGATCGAAGAACAGCTAAAGGATGTGCTGGAGTTCAAGAGGGGAGGCGTGTTGTCCTTCGGTCTCATTTTCTCTCTTGTCACGGCAAGCGCGGCGATGCACGCCATTGTTCTCGCTGTCAATAAAGCCTATGGCCTTCCTCCGCGCAAAAGCTTCATTCATTCGCGCATGTTGGCCATCGCTCTGACGGCGGGCATGCTGATGGTTGTAGCCTCGGCGCTTCTGCTCAGCGTGTTTGGCCAGCTCATCGGCGAATGGATGAATACCCGCCTGCATCTGCCCTGGAGCCAGATCCAACTGTGGAATGTGCTGCGCTGGGTCATTCATTTTGTCATTTTATTTCTGGTGCTGACCGCCGTTTATTATATAGCTCCCAATACGTGTCTTACTTGCAAGGATGTGCTTCCGGGAGCCATCATGGCTGCTGTCGGCTGGCAGCTTACGTCCTGGGGCTTCTCTTATTATGTGAACCATTTCGGCCATTATAGCGCTACGTACGGGAGCTTGGGGGGAGTCATTGTACTGCTTTCCTGGTTCTATATTTCCGCGCTATTGATTGTCGCAGGCGGGGAACTGAATGCGCTGGCTTATCTGGTTAAGGAACGGACTTAAGAGATAGATGGGGGAACGGTCTGGCTCAAGGATTGTCCGGTCGGTTTCTTCATCATCGGTGAAGGCGAAAGGATCAATGGCTCAGCGAAACCCATGAGACTGTCCCGTGCAAAGAGGGACGGTCTTTTTTTAGGCTGCAGGCGGCGGTGCTGTTCTTTGTAAGAAACGACCAGGGACGTCATGTGAAAATTAGATTTGCTTCATTGGACATTTACCTGAACGTATGCAGGTCTGCCAATTTTCCGATTTGCAACGCTCTGTTTCTGGAATATACTTGTAGTGTGTCGGCGCCGGTGCTGCTTATCAAGCGAGGGATTCATTTGCCGTATGAGCCAGCAAGCCTGATGCGAATCTCTGAAAAATCGCCTATGCTTATTGCCGCTTGCGGGAAATCGGGGCCGAAACTGCCGCGATCCCGGATTGAAACGGCAGAGGGAGTAGAGTAAAGCGCTATACTTGGCTTGGCAACACCCCTATCAAATTTTGTTTCGATGAAAAAAACGATGATCATCCATCAAGTCCAAAGGAGAACTTAATTGTATGTCTTCATCTGCCAACACGAAAGTAAAAACGGACCTTCCCAAGTCCAAGGCTGCTGCCCTCATTGAAATTCTGGGAATATCCGCCAAGCTGGGGATCACTTCCTTCGGAGGGCCGATCGCGCATCTGGGTTATTTTCGGGAAGAATATGTCGTTCGCCGAAAATGGTTGGATGAACGGGCGTATGCCGATTTGGTGGCGCTCGGTCAATTTCTTCCCGGGCCAGCCAGCAGTCAGGTCGGCATCGGCATCGGCGTGATTCGCGGCGGGCTGCTCGGAGGCTTGATCGCTTGGCTCGGGTTTACGCTTCCGTCCGTGATTGCCCTCGTTGTGTTTGCTTACGCCATGCAGGGCTTCGGGCTTGGCGAAGCCGGATGGATTCACGGGCTGAAGCTGGTGGCCGTAGCGGTCGTGGCACACGCTGTTCTGGGCATGGGCCGTCAGCTGGCGCCTGATCGGCCACGAGCCACTTTGGCCATTGTGACTGCCGCCGTCTGCCTGCTCTGGCAGACGGTGATGACGCAAGTGCTGCTGATTGCTGCCGCAGCTCTGCTCGGCGCCTGGCGGTACCGCGACGGTAACACGGCAGAACCGTACCGCCTTCAGATCCCGGTTAGCCGAACTGCAGGAATGTTTTGTTTGATGCTCTTTGCCGTTCTGCTGTTGGGTTTACCGATCCTGCGGCAGCTTTCGGACAATCTGGGAGTGGCGATATTCGACAGCTTTTACAGGGCCGGCTCTCTTGTTTTCGGCGGCGGTCATGTCGTCCTGCCGCTGCTGGAGCGTGAAATGGTACCGCTGGGCTGGATTAGCAAGGAGGAATTTCTCGCCGGATACGGGGCCGCACAAGCGATACCGGGACCTATGTTTACGTTTGCTTCCTATGCGGGAACCATAGCCGGAGGATTGACGGGTGGAGTGGCCGCGACGATCGCCATTTTTTTGCCCGCATTCCTGCTTATCGTCGGCGCTCTGCCGTTCTGGAACGTTTTGCGGACGCATCCCCGAATGCAGGGTGCGCTTGCCGGCATGAATGCTGCCGTTGTCGGCATATTGCTGGCTGCACTGTACGATCCCATCTGGACGACTGCGGTGCTGAGTCATGAAGATTTTGCCGTCGTGGCGGTGCTGTTCGGCATGCTGGTCTTTTGGAAGCTGCCCGCCTTGTACGTTGTAGCCGTCGGTGCTGTCATGGGCGCGATCCTTCAGCTTTTCACAGGTTGAACGTATCCTGCTGGGTGATCTTGGAAGCCGTTGCAAGCGATGCAGGATTGTAAGGTGCGATGAGCGGGGTGGCCTGCAGATCGCTGATGTGAAAGCGCGCGCTATCTATTTCAGAAAGGTATGGATAAATCGGGAGCAGCACGAAAATGACGATTTTGGTCTAGGGATTAATCGTCGGATGGCTTGGAAAAAAATACTATAGTTATCTGGAATTTTATCCATTATACTGTTAATGGTTACTCGGGATATTGAACCAAGGTATAATTGTTCATTGACGAATTGGAACAGCCATAATAAAATTAAACAATATTGATTTAAGCATAATAGCGGTATATTAGGGGGTTTAATAATCATTGAAAACATCCACTAAGCTCTTATCGTTGCTTCTAACCGTGCCTTTGGTTTTGACTGCAGCAGGATGCGGCTCAAAGCCCGCAGAATCTGATCCGGCGGGAAGCGCCTCCAATCCACAAGATAAAAAGGTGTATAAAATCGGGATAGCCCAAATTGTCGAGCATCCGTCTCTTAACGCTACGCGCGAGGGCTTCCTGGCTGCGCTGAAGGACGCCGGCTTCGTTGACAAAGAAAATCTGCAGGTGGATTATCAGAATGCGCAAGGCGATGCTGCAGCGAATTTGACCATTGCTCAAAAATTTGCAGCGGATAAGAAAGATCTCGTTGTCGCCATCGCTACTCCGACCGCACAAGCGGTGGTGCAGAACGTGAAGGATACGCCGGTGCTGTTCGCGGCGGTTACTGATCCGGTCAGCGCAAAGCTGGTGGCCAGCTTGGATAAGCCCGGTGCGAATGTGACCGGTGCGGCCGATACGCATCCGGATGCCGTACCGAGGCTGATGGATTTTATTGCAGCGGAATTCCCTAAAGTGAAAACGGTCGGGGTCGTCGTCAATGAAGGAGAACCCAACTCCGAATTCATGGTGAATACGGCCGAAAAGGCGCTTGCCAAGCATAACATCAAGCTCGTCAAAGCAGCTGTTGCCAACAGCTCGGAAGTAAAGCAAGCGGCCGAATCGCTTGTGGGCCGCGTCGACGCGTTCTACATCACACTGGATAACACGGTGGTCAGCGGGGTAGAAACGATCATCAAGATTGCCAACGACAGGAAGATTCCGTTCTTCTCCAGCGACCGGGATACGGTAGAGAAAGGTGCTTTGGCTACCTACGGATTTAAGTACTACGACCATGGTTACCAAGCTGGACAAATGGCCGTCGAGATCCTCAAAAACGGAGCCAAGCCGCAGGATATGAAAGTGAGCTATCCGGATAAGCTGGATCTGATTATAAATGAAGATGCAGCCAAGGCCCAGGGAGTCGAAATTACGGATTCGATGAAAAGCAAAATGCAGAACAAGGAAAATTTGCTTAGCGGTTCTGCAAAATAATTCAAAGCACCGGGTGACCTTTTATTCATTTGGGGGTCACTCTTCATTCTTTACAGGGGGATGGATCAATGCTTCTTGCATTAACAGGCTCTCTGGAGTCAGGTATGATCTACGCCATTATGGCTCTGGGGGTTTACATTACGTTTCGGATTTTGAATTTTCCCGACCTGACGGTTGACGGGAGCTTTACTACCGGCGGGGCCATTGCCGCAGTCATGATTACTGGCGGCGGTTCGCCTGTCATTGCTACGATAGCGGCATTTTTCGGTGGGCTGATCGCAGGAGTTTGTACAGGTCTGCTGCATACGAAAGGGAAAATTAACGCACTGCTTGCCGGGATTTTGATGATGATTGCGCTGTATTCCATTAATCTCCGGATTATGGATAAATCCAATATCCCTATGCTCGGTATGGATACGCTGCTTACGAACGTGAAGCTGTTGATCGTCCTGCCGATTGCCGTATTGGTCATCAAGCTGGCACTCGATTGGTTTTTGCGTACGGATATTGGTCTTGCTCTTCGGGCAACCGGTGACAATCCGCGGATGATCCGCAGCTTCGGAGTTAATACGGATAACACCATCATCATCGGAGTCAGCTTGTCCAACGGACTTGTAGCTTTGTCCGGCGCATTGATCGCGCAGTACTCGGCTTTTACCGAAATTACGATGGGTGTGGGGATGATCGTTATCGGTCTGGCCTCGGTCATCATCGGTGAAGCGCTGTTCGGCGCACGGACCGTGGTTCGCGCGACGCTTGCGGTCGCGTTAGGAGCTGTCGTTTACCGCCTCATCGTAGCGCTGGCGCTGCGAATCGGGGTAGAGGCAACGGACATGAAGCTGATGACCGCTTTGATCGTCATTATTGCTCTGACGCTGCCGATGATACGCGCATCGATGCGCCAAAAAGCGCTTGTCCGCAAAAGAGCGGCTGAATTGGACCAGGCCAGCTCTGCCGATGTTGCGCGGGGAGGTGGCATCTGATGCTGAAGATCGAAGGCGTATCGAAGCTGTTTAATCCGGGAACTCCGGATGAGAAGGTGGCTTTGTCACGGATTAACCTGAACTTGAAGGACGGAGACTTCGTTACTGTCATTGGCAGCAACGGCGCCGGCAAATCTACGTTGATGAACATCATATCCGGAGTCATGACACCGGATCTGGGGAAAGTATGGATTGACGGGAAGCAAGTCGAAGCCCTGCCGGAACATCGCCGTACGGCATGGATCGGCCGCGTGTTTCAGGACCCGATGGCAGGCACCGCTCCAACGATGACGATAGAAGAGAACCTGGCCATGGCTTACGCGCGCAGCAAGCCCAGAGGACTTTCGATCGGCGTGAACGTGAAGAAGAGGAAGATGTTCAAGGAGCAGCTTAGCCGGCTCGGCATTGGCTTGGAGGATCGGTTGAGCGCGAAGGTCGGTCTGCTGTCCGGCGGTGAGCGTCAGGCGCTCAGCCTGCTCATGGCGACCTTCACGGAGCCCCGCATTTTGCTGCTTGACGAGCATACCGCCGCGTTGGATCCTTCGCGGGCGGAGCTCATCACCACGCTGACCGAGCAGATCGTCTCCGAGCTGAAGCTGACGACGTTGATGGTCACGCACAACATGGAGCAGGCCATCCGGCTCGGCAACCGGCTGATCATGATGGACAAGGGCCGCATCATTTTGGATGTGCCGGAGCAGGAGAAGCAGGGCCTCACCGTAGAAGGGCTGCTGCACGAATTCGAGCGCATCCGCGGCGCGAAATTCGCCGACGACCGCGTCGTACTGGGATAAAAGACCGCGTCTCCTTTGGGGGACGCGGTCTTTTTGCCGTTTGAACGACGGCAGCGGTGGCAGGGCGAGCTGCTAAGCTGAATTCAGCGCAGCAGCCGTGAATACTTCCGCAAGCCGCCGATGGCGTTCTCCACTTCGCCTCAATTCATGGTCATTGATAAACTTGCCATAAAGGATAGCATACCTTCCGTTAAAGCTGTGACGTTCATTTAGACGCAAAATATGCCATAATGTTCCTGTATTTTATGATATTTATTTTGTAAAGATCTGCGGCGGGACTGCGGCTGTAAATAAAAAGCGCCCCCGGTCACAGTGCAAGACTGTGAATCGGGGGGCGGCGCTTATTTACGTTACCACATGCTGGGGAGCAGCCTGATCTCCCGGTCCAGTGTGGTCAGAAAGGCGTAGTTTGGATTAAATGTGAAAATCCGTTTCAACTGGTAAGACAGCATCACGACAGCCGTCATGGCTTCATTCAGCGAGAACTGGGATTTCGGAAAGTCAAGGATGAGCCGCTTGGATTCCTGCTCGAGCTCCGGGCTTCCCGGAATGACGGTCAGCACGCCCTGCTGCACGGCTTTGTCAATGGTGTTCAGGAAAAATTGCGCATCGGCAAAATCAAAATGGTTTCGCAGCCATTGGTGCGTTTCAAAGATAACATAGTTGGTCGTCGCCAGACGCCGATCCAAATCGTGTATATCGAAGAAAATCGTGCGCGCCTTCAAATAATAAGGATCTTCCGGATTCATAAATGCCATCAGGGCGGATTGCTCCAAGAAGATGTCCTGCTTAAGATTCGCATCGTTATGTAAGATCATATTCCTGTGCCTCCTCTGGGGTATAAGGTGCTTTACGCCTGGTTAGCGCGTCGAGCTGGAGCAGCGGATTTTTGTCTTTCTGATCTGCCGTTGTTTGGAACAAGGTATCTTGTGAACGGCCGGCAAAATATTGCTCAATCATATAATGGACTACAGCGGATACGGTTGTGTTCTGTACTTCGGCCATTTGCCGGCATTTCTCGTAATATTCGGGCTCCAGTTCAACGGCATGCGTATCCATGGCTTCCCCTCCCGATGAAAGGAGCCCTGCTGCGGCGTTCTTCCATTTATTCAATTGATTTTTTACGAAATCTTTGGAATTGTTCACGGTCTTCACCCTCCATGACAATGTGGTTATGATGTTGTGATTCGGAAATATGTATTGAGAGCATTCAGCTCCTCTAAGTCCCCATATCATACTGCGCAGCCGTTAGTCCTGGAGCAAATCGCTCGATCGTCACTTTTATAGAATTCGTTAGAAATGCTCAAATTCTGTCGTCTGGACGAAATGTTCACCGTTTGATCATACTTATTTAAACTTCCGGTCAAGGTTTCAACACAGTTTGAACATGTTTTTATCTTATATTAAAGCTTGTAAGGCGATCACCGATTCTGGAAAGGAGCTAGAGCATGAGACGATGGTTTGTATGTGTGCTGGGCGGAATGTTGATATTAGGGCTGCTCTCCGGCTGCTCAGGCGAAGGGGGAACAAGTAGCGACGTTCCTTCGAACTCAACGCCGTCTGGCGATACAGGAACAATGACCCCCGCACCTGCACCGGACTCCAACAAAGGTGACTTAAGCACAGACTCTCCGTCCACGGCACCGGAAGTGAATGATGGTGCCGGTGACGCTGGTACGACGGAATCTCCACAAGCCAAGTAAGATCCCCTGGAGGCTGTTTCCATCATGTTCCGACATGAGGAAATAGCTTCCTTTTTCTTGTTTCCCCCCGCAAATTCAAAGGCTCAAGAGAATCCTATAGGATAGGGACTTCAATATATATAAAAGGAGCTGAATTGATGAATCCCTGGAAGGTGCTTGTAGCCGATGACGATCCAAATGTACGGGAGATCATCCGGCTCTATTTCGAAAAGCAGCATATCGAGATGGTGGAAGCCCAGGACGGAGAAGCCGCGCTGGAGATGGTAGAAAAAGAATCTCCGGACATTATTATATTGGACGTCATGATGCCCAAGATGGACGGGTACGAGGCGTGCCGCGAAATACTGAAACGCTATGATATTCCGATCATCATGCTGACGGCTAAAGGCGAGGAGATCGACAGGGTGCTCGGACTTGAGCTTGGCGCAGACGATTATGTTACGAAGCCGTTCAGCCCGAGGGAGCTTGTCGCGCGCATTAAGGCGATTTTTCGGCGCATGCAGCCTAGAAAAAGTTCGGAGGAACAGGAACAAACCTATACGTTTGACGGTTTGTCGATTCATCCGGATCGTCGCGAGGTGCTGGTAGGGGAAGAAAAAATTATGCTGCGTCCGAAGGAGTTCGATTTGCTTACGCACATGGCCAAATCTCCGGGAACGGTGTACACCCGGGAGCAGCTTCTGGAACAGGTGTGGGGCTATGACTTTATCGGTGACATCCGTACGGTAGACGTGCATGTCAAGAAACTGCGGGAGAAGCTTAATCCGTATAAAAAGGATTGTATCCAGACGATATGGGGCGTCGGGTATAAATTTGAGGCGGAACGATGATTTTCGGCGTACATAAGAGCATTTTTCGGCGGCTGTTGTTCAGTTACATGCTTACGGTACTGCTTGGACTGTGTGCGGTCGGATTGCTTTTATCTTTTTGGACCAAGGATTATATTGTCGACACTCAGCGGGAGGAACTGCTTCGCAAGGCCAAGCGCGTGAATCTGACCATTCAAAATTTTCAGCAATCCGATGAGCGCATGAAGGATTTGCTGATCTTTTTTGACCAGTCGTTCGATACGCGAATCTGGACCTTTGACCGCAGCGGCCGCATTGTAGCTACATCCAGTAAAGATGAAGTATATATCGGGAAATCCGTGGAGCCTTCCATTGTTCGGAAAGTGCTCCAAGGCGAGGATGCCACGTTAAATCTGCAATTTGAAGGCCTGAAAGAAACCATGCTGTCGGTTGCCGTCCCTTGGGGAAAGGACGATGTCGTCTATGGGGGGATCGTTCTGCATGCGCCGGTTGTCGGCATGAACCAGACCATTACAAGCATGAGGGAGACGATTCTGTGGGTTACGCTGCTTGGAATGATGCTGTCCGCAGCGATCGCTTCCTATTTGTCCTGGTCGATTTCCCGTCCTTTGCGTGAAATTGATAAGGTTGCGTCCAAAATCGGACTCGGCGACTACGGCGAGCGGATCAATATTCCGTCGAAGGATGAAATCGGCGATTTGGCGGCGACGATAAATCAAATGGCAGAAAAACTGGAGAAGATCGATTATGAAAAAAGAAAGCTGGAGCAGATCCGGCAGGATTTTCTCGCTAATGTATCCCATGAGCTGCGGACGCCGCTGACGGCGATGCAGGGATTTCTGGAGGCGCTGCAGGACGATCTGATCGATCATGCGGCCAAGCCCAGATATTACGATATCATTTATAAAGAAACGCTGCATATGAACCGGCTGGTGGACGATATCATGGATCTGATCAAGCTGGAAAATAACGAAATTACATTGGCCCGAAGCCCGGTCGATGTTTATCGGGTGATGTCGCATGTGGCATCGACTTTTGAGCCGGAGGCCGCCGAAAAAAACACGGTCATTGAGGTGTCCGCGGAAGAGGAGCTGCCCAAAGCCTATGCGGACCCTGACCGGCTGGAGCAAATTTTGAAAAATCTGGTGAAAAATGCGGTCAAATTTACGGAAGACGGCCGCATCTCGTTAAAGGCCCGGAGTGAACCGGGGTTTATTCAGCTTTGCGTTTCGGATACGGGCATCGGCATTTCGCCGGATGATCAGGAGATGATTTGGGAGAGGTTTTTCAAGGTAGACCGGGGACGCAGCAAAAAGAACCGGGGTACCGGCCTGGGGCTTGCGATTGTTCGTGAGCTCGTGGATTTACACGGGGGAACCATCTCCGTACGAAGCGAAATCGGCAAAGGCACCGTATTCGAGCTCCGGTTGCCCACCATTCATACAGCCCTTGAAGGAGGAAATTCGTCATGTTAAAACGATTTGATATGCTTTATGGAATAGACCTGGGTACATCCAACACGGTCATTTATCAGCAGGGGAAAGGGATTGTTCTGCGTGAACCGTCCGTGGTGGCGATTCGTCAGGATACGGGAGAGATTGTTGCGGTTGGAACAGAAGCGCAGGCGATGATCGGGCGTACGCCGGGCAACCTCGATATTATTTACCCTCTTATGGACGGTGTGATCGCCAATTTTGATGTGACCAGCGCGATGCTGCAGCATTTTGTGAAAAAGGTTCAGGGGCGCGCTCCCTGGTTTCGAAGCTCGCAGGTGTATATTTCGGTGCCGTGCGGGATTACGAATGTGCAAAAACGTGCCGTAGAGGAAACGGTCATACATAAAGGGGCAAAGAAGGCGGTAGCGGTGGAGGAGCCGCTTGCAGCGGCGCTGGGCGCCGGGTTGCCGGTGGACGAGCCTATCGGCAGCTTGGTGCTTGACATCGGAGGCGGAACAAGCCAGGTGGCGGTTCTTTCGCTAGGCGGGATTGTAGTGAGTCATACCGTGCGGCGGGCAGGCATGTCCATCGACAAGGATATCATCGATTATGTTAAGCGCACCTATAATATGGCTATCGGAGAGCGGACGGCTGAAGAAATCAAGATACGGATCGGATCGGTGCTGGACCCGGATGGCGAGAAGAAAGGTATGGATATCAGAGGACGCGACCTGATCGACGGGCTTCCGCGTTCGCTTCACTTGACCTCTAGTGAAATCTCTTCATTGATGGACGATTTCTTGATGACCATTCTCGAAGCGATCCGGGTGACATTGGAGAAATGCCCGCCGGAGCTGGCCGGCGATGTGATGGATCGGGGCATATTGCTCTGCGGCGGCGGTGCGCTGCTTCACGGACTGGACGAGCGGATACAGAAGGAAACCGGAGTGCCGGTGCATATTGCGGACCAGCCGATGGACTGCACGGCATTAGGCGCCGGCCGGATGCTGGATTACCAAAACGGGCGCCTGGGCAAGAGCAGCCGGGTTGCGTTGCGTGAGATTGCGGCAGGCAAAGCGGTAGAGGAAACGGTAAGGAGCGAGGCCTAGAAACGGCCAGGTATAATAGCAGCTGGCAGAGGCGGAGCAGAGGGCTGCATTCGAATGAGAGGACGGCTTGTCTTGGAGCGGCTTGGGGCTTGGCGTCAGCCTGGATGTGGAAGGAACTGTAAATATCCGGTGCTTAATTATTCCGGGATCGGGCTCTGTGAAGCTGAAAATCAATCTAACAGCGGGAAAAATGGCGGCATCGCAGCCTGTTAAGCTGATTTTCAGCTTAGTGATGCAGAAGAAAAGATGCCGCCGGATCCTTAAACGATCGATTTGACATGGCACCCATCATGCGGCATCATGAAATTATACGTTGGCCGATTGCCGGTCCTAAAGCAAAGGAGCTGCGCCGATGGTGAAGCAAGTTTTGCGGGGCGGGGTGCTGTTCTACAGGAAGTTCATCTCTCCATTGAAGCCGCCGACCTGCCGATTCTATCCCACCTGTTCCGCCTACGCGCTGGAAGCGCTGGAGCGCCATGGGGCGGCACGCGGGTCATGGCTTGCTGTCAAACGGATATGCAAATGCCACCCGTTTCATCCAGGGGGCGTAGATCATGTGCCTTGACACGGGCAGGGGATTTTCGATATATTTGGCTTAACATCCCATGAACGGATAAGTACTTTTGCGTGAAGCCGCACAGAGAGCCGGAGGAGCTGAGAACCGGCGGGCCGATGCAGAGGAAAATGGTCCTGGAGGATATGAAGGTGAGCCGATGGATCGTATCGCCTGTACCGCCACTTGGCACGTACAAGTGCGCAGGTCATGACAAGATGCCTCTGGCTAGCTTTCATCGTAATTCCGGCGTTAACGGAAGGTCGTCAACGACCGCTGAGCCTCGAACGGCGTGCAGCGGATGGTCATCCGTCTGCTAACGAACATGTTCGGGGAAAGTTGGGTGGTACCGCGTGAGCAGAAGCTCTCGTCCCAAAGGGATGAGGGCTTTTTTTGTACAAATAAAGCTGCCGCAGAGAATAAGATTGCAATTTACTATTTTGGGAGGTAACCTTCATGTCCGAAACGAAGAAAAAAAGTTTTTACATCACAACGCCGATTTATTACCCGAGTGACAAGCTGCACATTGGACATGCCTATTCCACGGTGGCCGGTGATGTCGTCGCACGGTACAAACGGCTACGCGGCTACGACGTCATGTACTTGACGGGGACGGACGAGCACGGGCAGAAAATTGAGCGCAAAGCTCAAGAAGCGGGCAAAACGCCACAGCAATTCGTAGACGATATCGTCGCGGGAATCAAGGATTTGTGGAAAAAGCTGGACATCTCCTATGATGACTTCATTCGCACGACCGAACCGCGGCACAAGGAAGCCGTAGAGAAAATATTCGCCAGGCTGATGGAGCAGGACGACATTTACCTGGGCCATTACGAGGGCTGGTACTGTACGCCGTGCGAATCGTTCTTCCTGGAAAATAAGCTGGTGGACGGCAAATGTCCCGACTGCGGACGTCCGGTGGAATGGGTAAAGGAGGAAAGCTATTTCTTCCGGCTGAGCAAATATGCCGACCGGCTGGTCCAATTTTATGAGGAAAATCCGGATTTTATTCAACCGGAATCTCGCCGTAATGAGATGATCAATAACTTTATCAAGCCGGGACTTGAGGATTTGGCGGTGTCCCGCACCACCTTCGATTGGGGGATCCGTGTACCGGGTAATCCGAAGCACGTGATTTATGTGTGGATCGATGCGCTGTCCAACTACATTTCGGCGCTTGGGTACGGCAGCGGGGACGAAAGCCGTTTTCAAACGTACTGGCCTGCGGACGTGCATCTGATGAGCAAGGAAATTGTACGTTTCCACACGATTATTTGGCCGATCATGCTGATGGCGCTGGACCTGCCCCTCCCCAAAAAGGTATTCAGCCACGGCTGGCTCCTAATGAAGGACGGTAAAATGTCCAAGTCCAAAGGGAATGTCGTCGATCCGGTCACCCTTATTGACCGCTACGGCCTGGATGCGCTGCGCTATTACCTGATGAGGGAAGTGCCGTTTGGAGCCGACGGGACATTCACGCCGGAAAGCTTCGTGGAAAGAGTCAATTTTGATCTGGCGAACGACCTCGGCAACCTGCTCAGCAGAACCGTCGTGATGATCGACAAATATTTTAACGGCATCGTGCAGCCTTACATTGAGGGAGCTACGGAATACGATAAAAACCTGATTGAGACCGTCCGCACTTCGGTCGCCAAAGTGGAGGAAGCGATGGAGAAGCTTGAATTCTCCGTGGCATTGACCCTGATTTGGCAGCTGATCAGCCGTACGAACAAATATATCGACGAAACGCAGCCGTGGCTGCTGGTGAAGGACGAGGCCAAGCGGCCTGTGCTTGGTTCGGTGCTGTACTGTCTGGCGGAGTCCCTGCGCATCGTTTCCGTACTGCTGCAGCCGTTCATGACCGAAACGCCCCGCAAAATGTGGCGGCAGCTGGGTATCGAAGGAGAGTCCCTCACCGGTTGGGAGACCATCTACAAGTTCGGAACATTGCCTTCCGGCACGCAAGTGGTCAAAGGCGAGGTCATGTTCCCGCGCCTTGAAGCGGAGAAAGAGATCGCTTATATCGCCAATTCGATGGGCGGAGGGACGAAGGCGGCTGAACCGGAAACGCCCTCAACCTCGTCAACGGGTGAAGCGGAAGAGGAAAAGGCTCCGGAAATCTCCATCGACGATTTCTTCAAGGTGGAGCTGCGGGTGGCGCAGGTCATCGCTGCGGAGCCGGTAAAGAAAGCCGACAAGCTGCTGAAGCTGCAGTTGGACCTCGGTTTCGAGCAGCGGCAGGTCGTCTCCGGCATTGCCCAATATTACACGCCGGAGCAGATGATCGGACGCAAAGTCATCTGTGTAACCAACCTGAAGCCGGTCAAGCTGCGCGGGGAGCTGTCCCAAGGGATGATTTTGGCAGCCTCTCAAGGGGATCAATTAACTTTAGCGACAGTTTCCGATTCGATTCCGAACGGGTCCGTGGTCAAATAAGGTTGTTCATCACCGGAATCCGGGAACGTGTATCAAAGCGCCCGGACTTTGCTTGAAGGTTCAGCGGCGAACGGTTGAAATTGAATAAATCATTCTCCGATCAATTGACGCTACGGACCGGTTAGATCAGCCGGCCGTAGGGTCTTTTTTTATATGACCGCTCAATCGTAATTTCTACATTTACCGTTGACAACCCGGCAGGGAGGGGGGTATAATCATCGTTGTCGATTCATAATAAAAATAATTACGATTTACATAAGGGGGAAGTGACTTGCCGATGTCTTTTCAAAAGATATACAAACGCACGGTTGTACCATTTATTCTTGTTCTCATGCTATCCATCGCATTATCGGGCTGCACCGGCAGCCAGCCGAAGCAAGCCATGGAGGACGGGAAAATCAATGTTGTTGCAAGCTTCTATCCGCTGTATGATTTTGCTTCCAAAATCGGCGGAGCGCATGTGAATGTCATCAATCTGGTTCCTACAGGAGTTGAACCTCATGACTGGTCGCCTAAGGGTCAGGATATGTCCAATTTGTCCAAGGCGGATCTGTTTATCTATTTGGGAGCGGGTTTCGAGGGCTGGGTCAATCAGACGCTAAGCAGCCTGGATCAGAAGTCCGGTATGACTGCCGTGGAAGCAAGCAAAGGGATTACGCTCATCCCGGGTACGGAGGACGGACATGATCATGGCCATGAGGAAAAAGGCGATGGACATGATGACGACGCTGCGCAGGATGCCCATAAGGATGAGCACCAAGACGAGCACGAGGATGAGCATCAAGACGAACATAATGAGTCGGGAATGGATCCTCACGTTTGGTTAAGCCCGGTTAATGCCAAGATCATCGCGCAAAATGTGAAAGACGCTCTTATCAAAGTGGATGCGGCGAATCAGGCGGACTATGAAGCCAACTTCAAAAAGCTCGCGGATCAGCTGGATGAGCTGCATAACCAATACAAAGAGAAGCTGGCAGGCACCTCCAAGAAAGAAATCGTCGTGACGCACCAATCGTTTGGCTACTTGGCCAAGGAGTACGGCCTGGTACAAAAATCAATCATGGGCCTGACGGCGGACGCCGAGCCTACCTCAAAGGATATGCAGGCCATTCTTAAATTCATAAAAGACAACCAGCTCAAATATATATTCTTTGAGGAACTGGTCTCCGACAAGATGGCCCGGACGCTGGCCAACGATGCGGGAGTGGAAACGCTTGTCCTCAATCCGATCGAAGGACTGACGGAGGAACAGGTCAAGCAAGGTGAGGATTATGTGTCAATTATGCAAAACAATTTGAATAATTTATTAAAAGCATTACAATAGAAGGGAGACCTTCGACTAAGGAGCTTTGCTATGCTGAACAATGCTCAATCCGGATGTCATCAGGAGATCGTTACGATCGATGACGTCTTTTTTTCTTATGAAAATAAAACGGTGATTCAAAACCTGAGTTATTCGATTCTCGAGCGTGATTTTGTCGGCCTGATCGGCGCTAACGGAGCCGGCAAAACGACGCTGCTCAAAATGATCGTCGGCCTGCTGAAGCCCACCTCCGGCGAGATTCGCTTGTTCGGCCAGTCGATCAAGGATTTCCGGGATTGGGAACGGATCGGGTATGTACCGCAGAAGAATGCGCTTAACCCGCTGTTTCCGGCAACCGTCCGGGAGGTGGTCACCTCCGGCCTGTTCGGAAAGAAAAACATGTTCCGGAGGCTGACGAAGCAGCAGCGGAATAAATGCGACGATGCGCTGTATGCGATGCGGATCGAGGATCTGGCTGACCGTCGGATCGGTCAATTGTCCGGAGGCCAGCAGCAGCGGGTATTTCTCGCCAGGGCGCTCGTGAATAATCCGGAGCTGCTCATTTTGGACGAGCCTACTGTGGGAATCGACGCGGAGACGCAAGCCGGGTTTTTCCGTATGATCCGTCATATGCACCAGCATCATCATATTACATTTATTATGGTTTCACATGATATGGATATGATGAAATCGTATCTCGGGAGCGAGCCGGCCCAGAAGAACGGCGGATTGTCTTTCTATGTCAAGCACACGCATGAGCCGGAGAATTGCAGGGAAACGGATCTGACCCACTCTATGCAGCAGCTCAGAGAAACGATGGAAGTACTGACATAAGCATTGCGGCGCGGCGGCAGGTTTGGTTCAGAAGATAGGAGAGAAAAGGGTTGGATATATTTACGGAATATTTTTTTCAGCGGGCGCTGCTTGGCGGCCTGCTGATCGGATTGACGGCTCCGCTTATGGGGGTATTTCTGGTGCTTCGCCGTCTGTCTATGATCGGGGATACGCTCGCTCACGTGTCCATTGCCGGAGTGGCCCTCGGGTTCTTGATCAACGTGTACCCGATTGGAGTAGGGCTGTTATTTGCGCTGCTTGCTTCTTTTGCTATCGAATGGCTGCGCAAGGCCTACAAAACGTACGCGGAGCTGTCGATTGCCATTATCATGTCGGGAGGTATAGCTCTCGCTACGTTTCTTTTTACGATAGGCAAAGGCTTTAACATTAACGTCATGAGCTACTTTTTCGGCAGCATCTATACGTTGGACAGCACCGATTTGTGGGTGGTCGGCTGCGTAGCTGTTCTTGTCGCGGCGTTTGTGCTGATCAACTATAAAGAAATGTTTCTGCTGTTCTTCGACGAGGATGCGGCGGGAGTCAGCGGTCTGCCGCTGCGCTTCTATAACATCATGATCACGATGCTGACGGCGCTGGTGATCAGCGTCTCGATCAAGATTGTCGGCGCGCTGCTGGTATCCTCTTTGCTGACCATTCCGGTCGCATGCAGCCTGTTTGTCGCACGAAGCTTCAAGCACTCGATCTTCTGGTCGATTTTATTCGCGGAGACGGCGGTTCTGATCGGCTTGGCATCGGCGGGCATCTGGGATTTGGCTCCCGGGGCTACGGTCGTGCTTGTATTGATTTTCATGCTGATCTGCATTTTGTTTGTCAAAAGAGGATTAAGGTCTTAGTACCGTAAAGGGGTGAGAATGACCTGTGGAATTGAATATCTGGATTGCGCTTTGGGCAGGTTTTTTATCCTTTATTTCACCATGCAGTCTGCCTTTGTATCCTTCTTATTTGTCCTACATTACAGGTGTCTCGGTCAATCAGTTAAAAAGCGATCAAACGACGCGTGAAATTCGGTTTAAAATGGTTACCCATACGTTAAGCTTTATCGTCGGCTTTTCGATCGTGTTTTACAGCTTGGGACTCGGCGCGAGCGCCATTGCCAATTTGTTTATCGACTACCGCGATTTGATGCGGCAGCTGTCCGCTATTTTTATTTTTGCCATGGGTTTGTTTATGCTGGGTATCTTTCAGCCGCAGTGGCTGCTGAGGGAGCATAAGATGAAGGTAAGAACCAAGCCGGCAAGCTATATCGGGTCGCTTTTGATCGGTATCGGCTTTGCCGCAGGCTGGTCCCCGTGCATTGGTCCGATTCTGTCCTCGATCCTCATGCTGGCGGCAACAGAGCCTGATTCCTGGCTTCCGCTCATTACCGCCTATTCGCTGGGGTTTGCCATTCCGTTTTTTATCCTGGCATTTTTTATCGGCTCGACCCGTTGGATTTTGCGCTATTCCTCCACCTTGATGAAAGTGGGCGGGGGGCTGATGATTTTCATCGGGATTCTGCTTTATACCGACCAAATGACAAGGATTACGATTTGGCTGCAGCAAATTACCCCCGCCTGGATGGGCTGAGTTCTTTTAGGTAAAGTAATCGATATTCGCCTGCGGAAAATGGGTGAAGATTTGCTCGGTAATGTATGCTCTGAGCGCATCCGCTTTTTCGTCAGGATATACGTATTTTCCTTGTCCCCAGCGCCCCCATTTATATTTTCGCTTCTCTTCGTCCATCTCCAGCTTGGTCCTGGGATAACGGCGCTGGATGACTTTTTTGGCGGTTTTGGTAAACCGGTGCTGGATCAATTCAAAGGTCAAATCAGAGGTCGCTTCCGGCGGAAGGGTTTCTTTTAATTTGCGTAAAAGCTCGCCGTAGCCTTCCTCCCACCCGTCGTGCCAAATGATCGGGGCGATGATAAAGCCAAGCGGATACCCTGCTTTAGCCACCTTGCCCGCAGCTGTGATCCGATCCTGGAAGCTCGAGGTACCCGGTTCAAAATGCTTGATGACATAATCAGCGTTTACACTGAACCGAAAACGGGTGTGACCGTTATGCCTGGCGTCAAGCAGCGGCTCGACATGATGAAACTTGGTGACGAAACGAAGCCGGCCGAGCGGTTCCTTCGCCATAAATTCGATGACTTCCTTCAAGGATCCGCTGATATGCTCCAGACCTACAGGATCTGAAGTACATGCGGCTTCAAACCGGGTAATCTCCGGCGCCCGTTCATCGATATACCGCTTGGCTTGATTTAAAATATCATCCATATTGACATAAACGCGAATATAAGGCTTGGCTCCCAGGGTGGTTTGTAAATAGCAGTAATGACAATGCGCCATACAGCCGGTCGCAATGGGGATGGCATATTCCGCGGACGGCTTTGACGTATCGAATGTCAATGTTTTGCGGATCCCGACGACCAGCGTTCTTTTGGCGATCCGGTATTTCTCCAGTTCGCCTTCGCCCGGCAGGTTCGTAATCCGGTTGTGCGAAGTAGTCATATGAATAGGCAAGCCTTCTTTCTTGGCCCATTCAAGGATTTTTTGCCCTTTGGGATATTCCAATGCATCCGGCTCAAAGTAAACGAGCTCGGGAATAAACAATTGCGTTCCCCGAACGGGCGGAGACAGCACGGTTGCCATGGTTTACCTCCTTCAAAATGATCTTGGGCTTGCTTCACTATGGCTGCTGTGATATAGTAAAGAACGCTTATAATGACCTTAGGGTACCCTTCCCGCCAGTTCTCACACATGGGAAATGACGAGTGAGTCGGACATTCTAAGGGACTTGCCTTGTGAAAAAGAAACAGTGTATCATTAAAATAAACGAGATTGTCTTGGAGTACAGGAGGAACGTCAATGGCCACACCGAGCATGGAAGATTATTTGGAAAAAATATATAAATTAATTGATGAGAAAGGCTATGCTCGCGTATCCGACATTGCCGAGGGGCTGGAGGTTCACCCTTCTTCAGTAACCAAGATGATTCAGAAGCTGGATAAAGATAATTATCTGATTTATGAGAAATACCGCGGTCTGGTACTGACATCCAAAGGACAGAGAGTCGGCAAGCGGCTGGTAGACAGACATCATCTTTTGGAAGAGTTTTTGACGCTGATCGGCGTTTCCGATGAGCATATTTATAAAGATGTAGAAGGTATTGAGCATCATCTCAGCTGGGAATCCATCACCTGCATCGAGACGCTGCTGGAATATTTTAAACGGGATGCCTCCCGGGCCGAGGATTTAATGCGGCTCAAAAGAGAATTGGAAGAGGCGTAAGAAAAGCTCCGACATAATGTTGTCGGGGCTTATTTTATTGGACGCCCGCATATGTACAATCTGTACTCTCATACATACTCTGTGAGACTGTTTGCGGGAAGAGGGGATGCGGGGTGAGAATCAATGCCGTATTCGAAGGCGGGGGAGTAAAAGGTATTGCTCTGGCCGGTGCGGTAGCCGGTGTGGAGGAGCTGGGTCACCAATTTTATCAGGTGGCGGGAACGTCGTCAGGTGCCATCGTCGCTTCTTTGGTAGCGGCCGGATATAAGGCTGAGGAGTTGCGGGAAGTGATCGAGGCTACACCATTCCGCTTTTTTTTGAAGCGGTCGGCCATTTTCGATACCAAATTCATTGGTCCCTTGTCCAGATTGTTTATAAAAAAAGGGCTGTTTTCCGGTGAATCGCTTGAGCATTGGATCTACGGGCTGCTGCTGGCTAAAGGCATTCGAACGTTCGGGGATTTGAAACACAATCAACTGCGGATTATTGCTTCTGACATTTCCAGCCGCAGGCTGCTTGTTCTGCCGGATGATATTGCCCAATACGGGGTGGATCCGAAACGTTTTCTGGTGGCTAAAGCCGTCCGGATGAGCACGAGCATCCCTTATTTTTTCGATCCTGTCATCATACGTAAAGCGGCCAACCGAAAGATGCGCTTCGATAAAAATTTTGCGGATCAATTCGTTTACATAGTGGATGGAGGGCTGCTTAGCAACTTTCCGCTTTGGCTGTTTGATTCAGAGGAGGAGCCGTCTTTGGATCAGATGATCCCTACCCTCGGATTTCAGCTTGTAGGCCGCGGTTCGGGTAAGCCGAATGAAATTTACGGTCCGCTTAGTATGATGCGCGCGCTTTTCTCGACGATGCTGGATGCCCGTGACGAACGGTATATTCAAAAGCATAACCGTTTCCGTACGGTTAAAATCCCGACGCTGGGTGTAAGCAATACCGACTTCGATATTACTCCCGAGCAAAGCTTGGAACTGTTCGAATCCGGCCTGCAAGCAACGCGCGCTTTCTTCGGCAAGTGGAAGCTTACGGACTACAAGCAGAACTATGTGACCCACGTATGCCGGATGATGCGGCAAAATAAAGATGCTGATCCGAGAGCCCGCGCATAAAAAACAGCAGGTTCAAATGACCTGCTGCAGGGTAACGACTCTGTATTTTAGTGGTATTTGGGCGGTTCGTCGGAACTGTCCTTGCTGCCGTTGATCACCCGGAAGGTGGCGTTTCTGCGCTTGGTTTTACTGCTGCTGAACCGGGGCGGACTGAACGATTTCGATCTGCTGCGCCAGCGGCTAGGCGGGTATTTGTACAGCAAGAAGATGCTCCCGAAGACCAGAAGCGGGATGATCAGGGTACCCGGTCTGGTTAGAACGGTGAACAAAATGCCGATGGCGACCAACGCGAAGATGACATAGGCTATCGTGCTGTTGCGGTGTCTCATTCCAAACCCTCCTTTTGTTGATGGAACTGTAAAAGCGTTTAACCCTGCATTTGCTTATCGAGTTCCCTCATGCGGTTGAATGAAGCGATCGATACCTCCACTTGCGAATCATCGGGTTCTTTGGTCGTAAGAAGCTGCAGCCAAAGTCCAGGATAACCGAGGTACCTCAGTACGGGAACATCGCGCAAGCTGTTGGTAAAACGCAGAAGCTCATAGGAGACGCCAATAACCACGGGAATCAGAACGATCCGCTGAATGATCCGCTCAACGAACGAATCATATTGAAAGAACGAGTAAATCACCACGCCGACAATCACTGTAAAAACGATAAAGCTGCTGCCGCAGCGGTAATGCAGCGTGCTGAACTTTTGTACGTTTCTTACCGTTAATTCTACACCGGCTTCGTAAGCGCTGATTACTTTATGCTCGGCCCCGTGGTATTGGAACAGGCGTTTGATCATGGGAGTCAGGGAAATGAAATAAATATAAGCTATCAATAAAATGATTTTGATCAGGCCTTCAATCAGATTGTGACCGATTTGATTCTCGAACATCTTACCGAACAAAAGCTGTTCGATCGCCGTTGGAACAAGCGTGAAAACAAATTTGCCGAATAAAAAGGAAAGAATGCCTATGAACGCGACGCCAAGAATCATTGTCATTTTGCTGGCGAACGTTTCCTTCTTTTCTTCCTTTGTGCCGCTGTCTTCTTCCGCAAACATTTCAGCAGAGAAATTCAAATGCTGAGAGCCTTTTGCGCTTGCCTCGATGATTCCTACAATGCCCCGGATGAAAGGGATTTTCTTGAGCGTCTGGACCCAGCCGATTTCTTTTTTGGGAACTTCTAGAAAATGAATGGTGTTATCTTTACGGCGTACTGCCGTTACATGAACCTTTTGACCTGCAAACATGACGCCTTCAATGACGGCTTGGCCGCCGTAAATCGCATTCTGCTGCTTTTCCGACAAAACGATGCACCTTCTTCTGATTTGAATAAGTTAGGAATGGTGTAGGAACAGGAATCCTTCAGCTTTATTGTAACGAATCGGATCGGATAATGCTACTTGTTTATCCATGGGACTTTTGAACATACTAAGGATTATTCGGAATGTACAACGGGAGGCTCAGCGGAATGCATGCGAATGATAATGAAACGAAACCCGTAACCAATAAGTGGTTTTTTTCGCTGTACATCGGTTTTTTTGCAGGATTGTTCTGGGGCGGCTTGAAAATCGTCCAGCACTATTTTCACTTTACCTCGCTGTCTCCGGCTTTTTTGATCGAGCCCTTCTACAGGCATTCCTACCTTATGACATGGCAGGGCACTCTTCTGGGGTGGGGGGCTTATATCCTTTTCTCTATAGCCGCGGCCATACTGTATACGCTGCTGCTTGCCAAAGCGAAGGGCCCCTGGTATGGTCTGGGCTACGGCCTCGTATGGTGGGCTGTCCTGTATTTGTTCATTGGACCGCTCACCGGTATGATGGACCGGATCACCTTGCTGGGTTGGAATACGATTTTGACCGATTGCAGCTTGTTTTTACTGTGGGGCTTGTTCATAGGGTATTCCATCAGCTTTGAATTTACAGATGAGCGGATACGTGAACCGTTCGACAATAAACGTAATCAGCCGACACCCCATTAACGGTTATTTATCACATTAACGCGGGGATTGATGAAAGTTCTCAAACCGGAGAAAAGTATGGTAAAATAGATAGGTATGTGCTGTTTGATCGGTTGGGGGGAAATCGGATGAAACAAATACTGTTATTGAACGGGCCCAATTTGAATATGCTCGGTATTCGGGAACCGGGTGTTTACGGTGCGCTGTCGCTTCAATCGATAACGGACCGGCTGTCCAAGCTGGCGGAAGAGCTTGGAGTAGGGCTTGAAGCGTTCCAGTCCAATCATGAAGGCGAACTGATTGATCGCATTCACGCGGCTTACGGGACAAAGGACGGTATCCTGTTCAACCCGGGTGCCTTTACGCATTACAGCTATGCCATCCGCGATGCCGTAAGTGCTGTCAATATACCGGTGGTTGAAGTACATATTTCCAACATTCATAAAAGGGAATCGTTCCGTCATGTTTCCGTGATCGCTCCGGTAGCGATCGGTCAAATTGCAGGGTTCGGCGCGTACGGTTATGAATTGGGTCTCAACGCATTGGTCCAATATATTGAACGTTCGGAGGGATAGCGGATGCAGGAGGAACGGATTCTGCGGCTTCGCAGTCTGATGCAGGAGCAAGGGCTTCAGGCGCTGCTCATTACGAATGCAACCAATCGCATGTACATGACAGGGTTTACCGGATCGTCAGGCTACGTGTTGATCACGGAAGACCGGGCTATTCTGCTTACGGATTTCCGCTACATGACTCAGGCGCCCCAGCAGGCGGTCGGCTACGAAGTTATTGAGCATGCGCCTAAAGCTATGGAGACGGTCAAAGAGCTTCTGGCTCATGCGGGCCTGACCAAGCTCGGCTTCGAGCAAAACGACATGACCTACGGTGTGTATCAGGCTTGTGCCGGGATTCTTGGCGGCGTAGAGCTCATTCCGACGGACTTCGTCGTTGAAACTCTTCGGATGGTGAAGGACGAAGGCGAGCTTGCGGTCATGCAGGAAGCGGCAGAATTGGCCGATCGGACGTTTGAGTACATCCTCGGTATACTGAAGCCAGGCATGAAGGAGCTCGATATTGCGCTTGAAATCGAGATGTATGTTCGTGCCCATGGCGCTGCCTCGACATCCTTTGAAACGATCGTGGCCTCTGGCGAACGCTCCGCCCTGCCTCATGGCAAGGCCAGCAAAAAAGTCATTGGTACGAATGAATTCGTCAAGCTGGATTTTGGAGCCTACTATAAAGGCTACTGCTCCGATATTACTCGTACGGTCGTACTCGGCAAGCCTACGGACAAGCACAGGGAGATCTACAACATCGTGCTGGAAGCTCAGCTGGAGGCGCTGGACCGGATTCGCCCCGGCATGACCGGACGTGAGGCGGATGCTATCGCACGTGACGTGATCAAGCGCTACGGCTATGGCGATTTATTCGGTCACGGCACCGGACACGGCTTGGGTATGGAAATTCATGAGGCGCCGCGGCTCTCCATAACAGGAGATACGGTTCTTGCACCGGGAATGACCGTTACCGTGGAACCCGGTATCTATATACCTGGCTTTGGAGGCGTCCGCATTGAAGATGATATCGTCATTACAGACACAGGCAATCGTAGGTTAACACAATCAAGCAAAGACTTGATCGTGATTCCATAACTTTATTCATCTAGGTAGCGGCAAGCTGTTTGTGCCGCGGGGTTTTCCGCGTTTTCTTCGGGACTGCCGTCTGCTCACATTTTCAGGGAGGTATTTGTAGTGATTTCAGTTAACGATTTTAAAACAGGCTTGACCATCGAAGTAGACGGAGATTTGTTCACCGTTATTGACTTCCAACACGTAAAACCGGGCAAAGGCGCTGCGTTCGTCCGTTCCAAGCTGAAAAACCTGCGTAACGGCAACATCGTTGAGCGCACTTTCCGTGCCGGCGAGAACGTCAGCCGCGCCCACATCGAGAACCGTCAAATGCAATACCTGTATGCCAGCGGCAAAGAGCATACATTCATGGATACGGAAACGTTCGATCAAATCACCCTGGACGAGAAGCAAATCGAGTGGGAGCTGAACTTCCTCCGCGAGAACATGATGATCAATATCATGAGCTTCCAAGGCGAAATCCTCGGTATTAACCTGCCGAACAGCGTTGAGCTGAAAGTGGTTGAAACCGAACCGGGCATCAAAGGAAACACCGCAACCGGCGCGACCAAGAACGCCAAGGTCGAAACCGGCCTGAACGTACAGGTGCCGCTCTTCATCAACGAGGGCGACGTCCTCCTGATCGACACGCGTGAAGGCAAATACATTTCCCGCGCGTAAGATTCATTTAGGAGCTTAAAGCATAAGGTCCTTATCTCATTGGTCCATAGATGACTAGAGATAAGGATCTTTTTTTATTTTGTTGGGGGGCTGAGGGGTCACAGCCAACAACACGTAAAGTGTATCTCGGGCATTGACCCTTTTTCTCGTATTAACGCTTTCGTTGAATCAAGAAGCAATTGTATGGCTTGCTGTCTGCGTTCCTCCTGCTTCAATGGATTCACTCCTTGATTGGTTTAAGTTCAGAATGCTGGAGAAATCCTTCCTTTTCGATCGTCATAATAGAGTGAATGGACGCAAACCTATCCAACGGTAATATTGTTGTGGTGCCAATCGCCATGACCCGCTTTTACAACTCTATAACAAAACAATAATAATATGATTGCAGAAAAAGGAGGCGAGCCGTATTGGCGGCCATTTTAATTGTTGAGGATGAAATATCGATCAATGAACTGGTCAAAAGGAATTTGCAGCTTGTAGGGCATCACTGCACTTCTGTTTTTGATGGAAAAACGGCCATTTCTGAAATAGAACGCCATACCTATGATCTGATCATTTTAGATATCATGCTTCCTGAAATTGACGGGTTTGAAGTGTTTAAAAAAGTACACGAAACGCCCACGATTTTCTTAACGGTACGCAGCAGTTTATCCGATCGCATTAAGGGTTTTTCTATGGGGGCTGACGATTATTTGACCAAGCCCTTTGAAATGTTGGAACTATTGGCTCGCGTAGAAGCAGTGCTGCGGCGAACCCAAAAAAATAAAAGTTGCTTTGAAGCGGGGGCTGTGAGGATTGATTTTGACAGCCGCCAGGTATTCTATATGGGACAGCTTGTGGAATGCACCCCTAAAGAATTTGAATTGTTAGAGGTGCTGGTAAAAAACCGCAATATTGCATTGTCCAGAGAAAGACTTCTGGAGCTAGTGTGGGGCTATGATTATGAAGGCGATACCCGTACGATTGATGTTCACATCCAAAAGCTGCGTAAAAAATTGGGCTGGGAGAATATGATCAAAACGGTCTACAAGCTGGGCTACCGCCTGGAGGTAAACCAATGAAACACCGGACCTTTTTGACAACACTTGTCCTTTTTCTGTTATCTTTCAATCTTGGAATATTCATCATTTGTGTCACTACATTCAAAGATACGGTTCATCGTGCGGAAGAAAGAAGTTTGCGCGAACACTATTTTATCACCTCAGCGCTTACAAAGGATTTTCATGCTGTGGAAAGCCGCGGAATTGATATTAAGAGCTCTTTAGATTCTCTGCTCCAGCCATACCGTTATCTGTCCGGGGATAAAAAGGTTTATCTGGCGCTTTACAAGGGCCATCAGCTTGTCTATTCCAATCGGCAGGAAATCGTATTGCAGAGCCGTTTCATGGAGCCGCCGGAGGACGGAAACCGACTGGCTTCTATACAAAAATCAGATGACAGCACCTATGTCATTGTTTCGGGAAAGCTTCCTGCGCCGTATGAGGTCTATACTATGGTTTATCTTTACGATGCGTCGGATGCCATCACCGCATGGGAACAAATGAAAAACATGCTGTTTTTCGCGGGGTTGATTCTTTCCGGTTTGCATGCTTCAGGTCTTCTTTTCATTCTGAATCGAATATTCAAGCCCTTGTTGCAGATTTCTCAAACCTCCCGCAAGATCGCGGCCGGCGCATACGAAACCAGGCTTCCGGTATCCGGTCATGATGAGCTTTCCGAAATGGCTCAAAGCTTCAATCATATGGCTGAGGAAATCCAGCGTCAAATGACGGAGCTGATCACCGCCGCAGAAAAAAAGCAACAGTTTATTGATAATTTTGCCCATGAGCTCCGTACACCCTTGACCGCAATCTACGGATATGCGGAATATATGCAAAAGGCGGCCCTGACGGAGGATGACAGGCTATCCGCGATCAGCTATATTATGTCGGAAAGCCGGCGATTGCAGATCATGGCCAATCAATTACTCGAACTGGCAAATCTTAAGAATGATCAGATCGCCTGGGAAGCGCAAAACGTATCCGCTCTTTTCAATCGGTCAAGCAGACACTGCATAATAAGCTTACGGAAAAAGAAATACAAATGGAATTTCTTTGTGAAATGGATGTTCTTTGGGGAGATGCCTGCTTGCTGGAAAGTCTGTTTATCAATCTAATCGACAATGCGATAAAGGCGTGCGGTACGGGCGGTCATATTATCGTGCGTGCCGTCGTGGAAGCCGGAAAGAAAACGGTTTACATCCAGGATAACGGTAAAGGGATGACCTCCGAAGTACTCCGGCATATTACCGAGCCCTTTTACCGCGCGGAGAATTCACGAAACCGCAGGGACGGCGGCACCGGATTAGGCCTTGCTATCTGTAAACAGATTGTTCTGCGTCATGGCGCGGAACTGGAGTTTACGAGCCAACCCGGCGAAGGAACGACAGCAAAAATCATTTTTACAACTTCATAATAACTTGATGATGATTCGATAATCCGGCCATTTTACACTGCTTAATGTGATCACAAACATAACGATGAAGGAGTGATTCAAATGAAAAGCTTGAAAAAAACCATATTCGCATCCGCAGTGATCATTGGGGCCAACACCTTACTGTTCCAGGGATTTACACAGGCAGTAACGGTATCGGAGTTCAAACAAACCCATGTGATCCCTACAAAATATGCGAATGCTGCAGCCGGTCCGTTCCAAGCGGCACCAAACAGCTTGCCGGATGGCTACAAAAAAGCCAATTATATGGTGGGAGCCATTGACCTTGAAAACTACCGCAACCAAACGCCAACCAGCAAGGATTTAACAAAAGAAGAAGCAGCGGAGATTGGCGCCCAGGCCCTTTGGGAGGTATTTGACCTGAACTTAGAGGGCCAAGTCATTGAAATGGGCTATCAACAGGCAAACGAAGGCCTTCCCCGTTCGAGGTGGTATGCGGATGTGCTGATCAACGGCGAGCGCAATTATTATTTCTCCGTAGACTCTGTAACAGGTGAATTATTTACCATAGGCCGCAGCAGAACGCTGGATGAAAAGGTTTCAGTAGCCTTTGATTCGGCCCTTGCTAAAAATCCGCAGGAATATGTTGAGCTGGCAAAAAAACTGGCGGAAAAATATAACGTTGTTCATAGCGCTGTGAAGTCGGTTGAATACAACGGCCAGGGCTACAGCAACAATGATCCGACGATTTCAATGGATATCACGGGCGAAAATGGGGAAATGGCTTTAATGACTTTCTCCCGGTATGATAAAGCGCTGCTCGGCATCAGTTATAATACGGAATATAAGTCCGCACTGGAATTCAATCAAGAGCTCATCAAGCAGGTGCAGGACAAGATCGAAGTGCTTGAAAAGTCAGCTCTTCCTGAAAACGAAGCACCCACTCTGAGGGTTTTGAAGTAGTGTTTTGAATAAATAAAGGAAAAGTATTGGCATGGTCCCCGGCGAACGCTGGGGACCTGTTCCGTTTTTCTATTCCTGAAACGTCGGGAATGATGCTGAATTGATACCAAGGTATTTTTCTTGTATAATAACATAATTGCTGAATCACTAACTTGCGAAGGAGGCGTCAATCCGATGTCAAAGTCCGAGACGATCTCGGTAAACCGCAAATCGGAAATCATATCCGCAGCGATCGAAGTGTTTGCGGAGATCGGATTTTTCCGGGCCACGACGGCACAAGTCGCGAAACGGGCCAAGATTTCGCAGCCCTATATATTCCGGTTTTTCTCAACCAAAGAAACATTGTTACTTGCGGCGCTGGAGGTGTCCTGGTCGCGGGTGATCGAATCCTTCCGCAAGGTTGTGGAATCCGCTTCGCCGGAACAACTAGAGACCGGCCTTATTCAGGCCTATGAGGATATTCTGGATTCCTACCAGAATGAGGTTCTGCTTCAGATGCAGGCACAGACGATCCGGGAAGACTCGATCCAAGAAGCGATGCGCAATGGACTCGGGGAAGTCCGCCGCATGGTGCTGGACGCTTTCACCAAAGCTGGCATTCCGAATGCCAAGGAACGGACGATGCTGTTTCTGGCCCGGGGGATGATCTGCAACATTGCGCTGGCGCTGGACATGCCCGAATTGAAGGAAAAGTGAGGGGCGGGAACATTGAATTCAAATTAGTGATTGACCAATCAATCACTATATGATACATTGCAATATAGTAAGTGATTGATCAATTACAAAGGAGCATCCGAAACAGCCTCATACAAGGAAGGGCAAGACTAGGCTCGCTGAGCGGGGACAAATATGAGCGGCTGATTGGACCAGTGCGGGCGACGTCTTTTGAAGAGGGAATCTCGGCCACGGTTCGCGCGCTGCAAAGAAGAAACGGTTCTATTTTAGCGATCAATAGTAATTGATCAATCACTATCTGGATAAAGGGATAGTTATGTAATGCGGCTTCGAAGGAATTCGTCATATGCAACCTTAGATGTCCGAACCTCGATAATGAAAACCTGAAAAGGCCATAAAACTTATTGTGTGAGTATATCAGTGAGGGCGCTAATTTCGTTTAACACCATATACTCATTATTTCGAGAAGGAAGTGGAACGGGAAGCGTTTGAAGGCTTCCTTGCCTTGCTGCCGCCGAATGTGTACCGGGCCAAGGGGCTGATCCGGTTTGCGGGACGAGCTTTTCCGAGCTTATTCCAATATACCCATGGCGATCTGGACATATTTTCGATACGTTCGGATGTAGAGACATCGAACGTTTCCGTATTTATCGGCGATCATTTCTCCAAGCAGGATATGGCAAACGCTTTACGCGCTTTGGAGCTGTCATGATGGAAGTGATATGATAACCGTCGTCATTAGCCTGCTAGAAACGCTCAAAACGTCAAAAAGCATGGCCGCTCATCCATCTGGGCGGCCATGCTTTCGTTCTGTGTGGTTGCTCCGCTCCGGCTCAGGTCTTGGCAGCGTCGATCTGAAGCAGCTCCGCACAGATGCGCCGGACATCGCCCTCGAAGCTTTGGGGCGTAAAGGCTTCCGACAATGGACGGCCCGTAAGCAACTCCGCTGCGCTTAGCAAGTGCCGCTCATATCGGTCGACGAACCCGTCGATGGTCGGGCAAGGCAAGCCGGCTGCGCGAGAGAGGCCTTGTATCATTTTGATCCGGTAATAATCTTCCTTCGGCATTCTCGGAATATCCCAGGCTCCTTCCTGATTGACGAACACGGGGCGGAGCGGAACGGCGGAGAAGTCGAAGTACCGGCCGTCCCGATCCGGCTCCGAGTAGGGATCGATCAGCAGGGACGCGTAACGAACGTATAACGAATATTGCTGATGGATGGGATCTAGCTCGGGGAAACCGTCAATGTACTGGCGGGACAAGCTTTCCGGCCTGACCGGGTAATTATCGTCGACCATGAATTGCAGCAGGTTGAGCGGCTCCAAGCGAAGCATCCGGGCGAGAGCGGATATCTCCTTCCATTGCTCCAGCATTTCCCGTATGAGAGTGGGCGTAATGGGGCCCTCCGGGAACAGCTTGTACACAAACTTCGGAATGGCTTGGCCGCTGAAAATGACGCCGAGCGAGAAGTCGTTCATAAACAAAGGCGGATGCACGTACAACGAGATGTTGCGCGTCTCGGCCGCAAGCGCCGAATCCAGCGGTTCCAGCGCGATGCCCGCATCTTCGTACAATCGCCGGAACGTCTCCACGGACTCGGAGGGCCATCCCGCCGCTCCCGCATACACCTTGCGTTTGACTGCCGTCGTCAGAACATGGGTTGGCGGCTTATCGCCCGTCCGTCGCGTGTCCCCCAGGTAGGTGGAGAAGCTGAGCACCTCGGCGTCGCAGCCTTGTTCCTTCAGATAATGGCGGATGAGCGCGCCCGAGCCGAAAGTCGGGGAGAGAAGCGCAACGCAGCGCAAGCTGTGCAGCAGCCGTGGCGGTAGCTGCGCGAGCACGGACACATAAGCATCCGCCGTTACCGCCAATATGAGCGTATCCCACTGTTCCTCAATGGTTCCCAAATCCTGGAACACGGCGTCCACGCGGCACTCGCCTTGAAGCGCTTTATGTTGCGGACCGCTTGTTTCGACGGCAACCGTCCCGCCGTTCCAGCGAAGCGCATCGAAGAATGGAGCGGAGAGAACGGACTTTCGTTCGGCGATGCCCACGTGGCTGTTCCGCAATCGCTTGAGAAGCACGGCAAGTTGTACGGCTGCGGGGCCTGTTCCTGCGATGAGAACGCTGCGAAGAAGGTTCATCTCAAGACCTCCCTTGCCGGGGCCGGAGCCGGCGCTTTGCGGTACAACGCCACATCGAATACATGTCCCGGCCGTACCGTCGTTTCATTGAGCTGCCATTTGCCGTCATCCACTTCCTCCATGGGATAGTTGAAGAGCGCCTTCAAGCCGTTCCCGTATCGCATAGCTACGACGACTTCCGGCTGAGTCGCCTCATGCAGCAGGTCGAGGAGCTCGTATTTGACGGACACCGTGGAACTGATAATGATGTGCGTAACCGTGCCGATATCATGCAGCCGCTCCAGCGGAACGTTCTCCAGCCGGATGGGCAGATACGGGCCGAGTCGTTCGACGACCTTCCTGCCCAAATCCACGGCTTCCCGGTCAATGTCGATACCAATCACCTCGGCGCCTGTTCGTTTGGCGATCAGCAACGGCGTCATCGGGAACGCACCCGAGCCAATCAACAACATCTTGGAATCGGCGGTTACCGTGAAGCTCCCGAATTCCTTTTCGATGGAAGCCTCAATGTGATGAAAGTACTCATGCCTGTCATCACCGCCATGCAGCAGCTTGAGCGCGCGATATTTTTCCATAATGGCGACGCAACGCGCCGATATGTCCCGCAGTTGCATCACAAGCGGATGGAGCTCCTGAACGTCTCCGGGGTTAAGCTCCGCCCATAACCGTTGATTGTTCGCATCGGTGATGAAGGCGGAATAGTCGTCTATTGTTTGCTGCAGCTCATGATTGTTGCGGGAGATGCCGTCATATTGCGCGGCTGCCTGTACGAATTTGTCGCGAAATTGCAGCAATGATCGATATAGAAGTTCCATGTTATCCGTTTCCTCCTTGTAATGAATATTGGATGCAATCGTCGACATAAGTTTTGCCTCTGGCGACGATGCCGACGGCGGATTCGATGGTCACGCCGGTGATCTCCCCTCCGTTCCAGCTAACGTGTACATGAATGATGCCTCCTGGCTGATGCACGGGCACGTCTACAGAGTCGCGGCCGTTCCAGGCCAGGTAACAACCCACCGAAGCCGTTCCCGAGCCGCAGCCTCGCTCCCAGATCAAGCTGCCGAGCGCGGGGATGTAGATCAGCGGAGCAAGCTCGCGCGAGGAGGGACGGTACAGCATGACGCCGACCAAGTTATCCCCCGACACGACGCCAAGCAATTTCGCCAGTCGTTCGGCTGCAGCCGGCTCAAGCGCGAAGCGCTCGTTGTCGATGACCAGATGGAAGAAGCCGCCGTAACGGACGATACCCAGCTCCAGCAGCAAACCTTCGAAAGGGATGACGGCGTTCTCTACCGCGGTTGGAATCGGCATGCCGGCTTCGCACATATAGTCCCTGTCCAATTTCTCCACGCGGCAAAACACGGGAAACTCCGCGCCCGACACCTCCAGCGGCATTTCCAGAGTTTCGCCTGGCCGCAGCGTTCGCTCCGACGCTAGACACGCCGCGAGTGCAAGGCAGGCATTGCCGCAAAATTCGCCCCCTGCCATCCGAAGTTTGGCGGCACAGCCGGGAAGGGTCGGCTTTTCGACAAAACCGACTTGCTCCGCGCAGAGATGGCTATAGTCCATGATCTGGGAGGCGATGTGGGCATGCTGATCGGCGGGCAACTCGCCCATGATAAGAATCGTCATGTTGCTTGCGGGACTGCATTTGACGAAATCAATCTCCTGATTCATTGGAACAACCCTCCGATATGGTGCAGAATGTGGACGACTTCGTCCAGAATTTGAAAATTAGTAATAATTACGAATAAACTCGACATCATCATAGTAAAATATTGGCAGTGCGTCAACGTTTTTTTTCTACGGCGGCATGAATAACTAACAGGATCTTCCTAACGGTTTGTCGAAGTAATTA
>NZ_JALJRM010000001.1:0-357960 GCF_024519685.1 Paenibacillus sp. Pae15
CCATTACGAGCAACGTCGCGCGCTTCGGATCGATCTCCGGCGCAACCATAACACTTCTGTCAATGACTTTATCAATATTTTCCAACGTGAATTTCAAAGACGACATGCGAATTCCTCCTAATGAATTTTAGAAATTTAGAGTTGAGTTCGAGCCTTACTTCCCGTTATGGACGTGGTCATTCCTTGGGTTACATGACTTCCACCCCCTTAAAATGCTCTACGGTTTCACATTCTTCCGCATCGGGACGATGCTCTACAGCCGCTTTGCGGACCGCCGACGGACGGCGAGCCAGGATGCCTTGATCAGGGCTTCATCGCCGTTTGCTTGTTCTCACCGTCAGACATGGTTCACATGAACAAAGAAAGCGCTTTATACACCCCAAGAATCCACTTTCAAAAAATAGTTTGGATTGTAAGCCCTTTCATTTCAGGGTGACAACGATTTGATACCACATTTAAATTGACTTCAATTCCCAGTCCGGGATTATGGGGAACCGGCAGTTTTCCTTTTTGCAAGTGATCGGTGTTGTTAAAAGTTCATCTCGGAGAGGATTAGGGTTTCGATCGTACTCGACGATCGGTTCATTTTGCAGCGGAACGGGATGTGCCGTATGCGGACTTGGCGGGATCGATGCCAATACATGAAGCGCCGCTGCCAGGGCGATTCCCGACCCCCATACATGGGGGATGACCGTTACGCCGAAGCTGGAGGCCAGTGCCTGTATTTTCATCCATTCGGAAAAACCTCCGGAAACGCAAATATCCGGTTGGGCTATATCTACACCAGTAAACTCGCACTCACCTCCCGCAATGGCAATGCTTGTTGAAGATCTGACCTCGCGGTAACCCGCTCGGTCCTCGACAACACAGGTACGGGAGGACCATATCCCTCCCCCACCTCACGAGCCCATCGTCCGTTTCCACTTTTACGATACAGAGTTGGGGGGCATTCCATTTCATATGGTTTTAATATTATTTTTCACTGCAAATAGGATGGATTCTTTGGTTCCTCTCACATGTTTTCTCATTCTGCGCTCCGCTAGTTCACCATCCCTGGCTTGAATAGCCTCAAATATTTCCCAATGTTCCTTATTGGATAATTCCAATCTTCCGGGAATATGGTTGGAAAAATAATGAAATCTCTGAATTTGGTTTTTAAAATCGGAAACGATCGTCAAAACCTTCTGGTTGCCCGCCACGTCAAGGACAATCTCATGCAACTGGTTTCCCAACTCAAATGACTGCTCCTTGTTTCCGCTTTCAAGTTCTTGATCGGCCTTTTCCAGCGTCTCTTGCAACAAGGCTATCTTTTGTTCATTGATCACACTTGCCGCAATTCTGGCGCTAATCCCTTCAAGCGCTTCTCTTACAGTAAAAATTTCCTCAAGATCTTTTACCGTTATTTCTTTAACCAAGGCCCCTCTTCTTGGAAAAAACTCGACCAAACCATCCTGGACCAGATGCCTGATCGCTTCCCTGATGGGCGTTCTGCTCACCTGATATTCCTTGGCCAGTTTTTCCTCGACCAAGGGTGTATTCGAAGGTAAATCGCCTTCCACAATCTTTTTCTTTAATGTTTCATAGACCACACTAAACCTCGAATTGCCCTGATCTTTGTTAGCCATTGCTTCTCTCTTCACTTTACACACTCCATTTGAATTTCAACTCATGTATACAATTATGTTCTAAATTCTTCATTTCAACCAATGTTGACGAAATATCATTCGATCCATTTTCGAATTGTATACTGTTATATCTGTTTTAATGACATTAATTATATATAATTGTATACAATATCGCTTGACGATTTCAATTTAACACACCTTTCCAAAATAATCAACAACTTTTTCTAAAAGCGGATTATGCAGACACTAAGGACAAAAAGATATCCTTAAACTGAAAAAGCCGCGCAGCGCGCGGATCTTAATGCATATATGTTGTTTGTCCCCGACATCATACAAGTCCAATGACACAAACAATGATGCCTCAACAATCCCCCCCTTTGATGTTCTTGCCACAAAAATTCCCGCAAAGGTCATTGAACAAAAATGGGAGACCGGTTTTCCCTGTCTCCCGTTTTTTTCCTTTTCAAATACTAGTCCAGACGATCAGTTTTCATCGAAAACCTTTCCCAATGACATGTTATCCTTTACAGGAGGTTATTTCCAAGGCAGCAGTTTGCGCTCCAACCGTTCCAACGATCGGTTAAACACCAGGCCAAGCAGGGAAAGAAGCAAGACTCCAACCATCAAATTCGTCGTCATCATCAGATTGCCATAATGCAGAATCATCGAACCTATCCCTTTATCCGCCGCGATCATTTCCGCTGCAACGAGCAACAGGAGGGAATTTCCCGCAGCCAGCTTTAACCCTGCAAAAATGGTGGGCAATGACGCAGGCAGAGTGACCTTGCGGATGACACTTAAATGATTTGAACCGAACGTTACCGCCGCTTTGATTAGTATCGGGTCAACGTTTTTCACGCCGGCATACGTGTTAATCACTACGGGAAAGAAGACGCCCAGCGCGATAATCGTCAGCTTGGGCATTTCGCCGATGCCCAGCCACAGAATAAACAAGGGCAGCAGGGCGATCTTCGGAATCGGGTATATCGAATAAACGACCGGCGTTAACACCGAATCTACCCAACGGAAGAAACCGAGCAATAGCCCGATGACAATACCGGCAAATGACCCTAGGGCATAACCCGCTGCAATCCGGAATAAGCTTGCCAGCACATTTTCAAGGATTTCCCCCGTCATCAGCATTCCCCATCCAACTGTAACAATTGCCGAAGGCGAGGGCAAAAACAACGCCGGCACCACGCCCGTACGGCAAAGCGCCTCCCACATGAGCACAATGCCGACGATCCCGAGCGCCGAAGCATAAGCCGGGGTCCGGTTCTCCAGAAAGGCTACCCGGTTGCGAATCATTTGCCGTCGAGCCGGAACTGCTGGTTTGCTTGCTTTTGTTTGCGCTTGTGCTTGCTCCATATTATTCACCATCCTTCAGCGCTTCTTGCGCATCATGACGGATGAGCTGCCAGATTTGATCCACATAACGGTCAAATTCAATGCGGTATTCCTCCTGATTGCGTCCGGCTTTTGGCAGATCGATGCGGATAATGCTCTTGATTTGCCCAGGATGTCTTGACATGACAACGACCCTATCCGCTAAATAAACAGCCTCCGGGATGTTGTGGGTGACATAAAGCGTGCTGAGTTTGGTACGGTTCCAAATGGCCAGCAGCTCTTCTTGCATAATCGTCCGCGTCTGCGCGTCAAGTGCCGAGAAAGGTTCATCCATCAGCAGAAGATCCGGCTCAACGGATAACGCCCTGGCAATCCCGGCACGCTGTCTCATGCCTCCGGACAGCTGCTTCGGATAAGCAGACTCAAACCCGGTCAGGCCTACCATTTCAATATAATGCCTGCCTTTCTCCTGCAGCTCCTCTTTGCTTGCACCCAGCTCCTGCAGGCCGAACACCACATTTTCGTATACGCTTCTCCAGGGGAATAAAGCGATTTCCTGAAACACAATCCCGATTCTCGGAACCTTATCCCCCTGCAGCCCGTCGAAATATACTTCACCATCGCTGGGGGACAACAGTCCCCCCACAATGTTCAATAGAGTAGATTTTCCGCATCCGCTCGGGCCTACAAGCACCACAAACTCCTGTTCCGCTATGGTAAAGTTGATGTTTTTCAGGGCGGTCAACTCCCGCTTGCGCGGATCGCCAAAGCGTTTCTCCACATTTTCGACAACGATTCTCATAGTTTATTCCCCCACCAACTTCAACGCTTCATCCAACATTCCGGTGTTAACGAAATCGTTCACATCGATGACCTTCGTCACGAATTTCTCTTTAACATACCAATCGATTTGCGCCTTAATATCGTCAACGTTCAGCTTACCGTCAGGAGCGATAAATGAGAAGGTTCCCTTAATCACGTCCTCCTGTTGATCCGTATACTTGGCGACGATCTTCGTTACTTCGTCAAAATTCTCCCCCTTCACCAGCTTGCCGTCCTTTTGCGTAAGTACAGCATCGTAATAGTAACGCGCTCCTTTGATATAGGCTTTGAGAAAGCGTACGCCTGCCTCTTTGTTAACCGCAAATTTCGGCGAATAAAAAATCGCGGCCGATTCAGGGTTTATCTCATCCGAAACCCATGTCAACACTTTTCCGAAGCCTTCGTTCACCGTAATCGAAGCGGTCGGTTCGCTCAGTACAACGACGTCCATATTCTTGCTTCTCAATGTTTCCATGAGACTGCTCACGGAGTTCATGGATACCCACTGAACATCCTTGGTGTTCAGACCGTGCTTCTCCAGAATACGTCCCATATTGTAATGATTGGTGCTGCCAATCGACGTGACGCCGATCTTCTTCCCCTTCAAATCCTCCACCGTACGGATCGTAGAATCTTTATGCACCACTACTCCGCCATAAGAATATCCTTTCTGTTCGCTGCCTTTATTAGCCACGATAACAATCCTTTGACCCGAAGCGATCATATTGTACAAATCCGCGGAAAGACCGCTCGCCCCTACGTCCACACTGCCTGACGCCACACCCACGTTGACATCCTTGGACGCATCAAAAAATTTAAATTCCGCATTGATGTTTTCGTCTTTAAAAAAACCTTTTTCCATTGCAATATACAGCGGCGCATTCGTCGTATATTTCAGCATACCCACGCTTAAAGAAAGCGTTTCCGATTTAGGAGGCGCCGTATTGGCCGATTCAGCTTTGCCGGTTTGTGATTTAGCCGTCCCGGATTCTGAGGCGTTCCCTTTCACGGCCCCGTTTTTCGCGCAACCCAACAGTACAGTCGATAGAAGAACTACGACAAACAGCAGCGATACGGACACCTTTTTCATGGTTCAAACCTCCAGCTCAGGATAATGGTTATGAAGGATTAGCCAATTTTGTTATTTCTACAATGCCGTTATCGGCATCCACCTTGATCCAATCACCGGTTTCGATAATCGTGAGCGGATCTTGATCGAGATCGGTAACCGCTGGCGCCCGGGTTACCACCGCTCCCAAGGCTACCTTTGTCGTTACGACGTTGAAAATCATGGCCTTGGGTGCCGCACCCGCGAGCCGGGCGGTATGAAAACTGACGGACCAGCCCGACGACCCTTTGGCTCCGGGAAATACAAGCACTTTATCTTTAAAGCTTTGGCCGTACAGTTCATGCCGCAATTCGGTAATCGTACCCGTCAGCGGATTGAGTCCACCCCAGCCGGATATTGTATCTTTGGTGACAAGGGCTTCACCTTCCGCGCACCCGCCTACAACTTTTCTTCCACGCAAAATAATTTTTTTCATCTTAATTCACCGCTCCATTTTCCCGTTATTGCAGCATTGATGCAGTCTTCCAGTAACCCGAACCAGGTTTGAACCCCCATGATCGCCGGCAAATAGTGTGCCTGCTTGGCTGAATCCGTGGCAACTACCTTTGTTCCCTTGGGCAGCAGCTGCCCTACAGCCGGACAAGAATCGCTCATCAAGACCCCTCCGGCATCGCTTATGATTTTGCTATACCCGTTTCGGTCGGCCAACTGCTTAATGGATCTCGGCGTGAAAATCCATAGCATCGTATCGCGGTTTACGCGTTTGCCATTCAAAAGCTTGCAGATTTCCCAAATTTGTTCAATCGACGCGTGTGGACAGCCAAGCATAATAAAATCTACTTCTTTATCCTTTGCCGAGTGATTTAAATGTTCGTATGCTTTTTGCCTTTCCGCCTTCCCAAACTTGAAGCTGAACTTTGGCTTCTTTTTTCCGAAAGCCTCCTCCAGCGAATTGGCTTCTGCCGTTATTCCGGGGATGTGGAACAGCTCGACTCCGCCCGATGATGCGGCCGACGCCCCGAAATGCTTGATCCGGTAAAGATTCGGTACATACCGGACACCGCTTAAGACCGGAATCCGTTCCCCCACCACCTCGCCAATGTAGTAACCCAGGAGTCCCCAATCCATCATGCTTTGGACATCCCATTCGACTTCCACCAAATCCGTACCCAGGCGATTTTCGTCAAGATGATAGCCCCAATACGGGATCTTTCCGGTTAGCATGGCGGCTCCGGTGCTTTCTCGTCCTTCCACATTGGAGCGAGCCCCCAGCACCGAGTTAATGTACACAACCGCGGAGGATTCCATCCATGCGCAATGCTCGCCCTTAACCGGCACATTCCCAACCTGATATGGCGTACAGGTACTCATCAGTTGTACGCCGATCCCGGCGCTAAAGGCCTCATTTTTTTGACTTAACTCGTAACGATCTCGGGAAATTCCCTGGATTTCCCAGAGATCCTGATCAAAAGACTGAATAAGCTGGCAGGTGTGGGCCTTGACCATAGGAATTTCGACGACCTCTGAACTATCCAGGTTGAACTCGGAGAATACCGCATCAAAGCCTCCTGCTTTGGCCGCAAATTCCCGCATAAAGGGATTTGTCGCCACTACCGTACCGCACACGTTGTTGGTGTCGACCAGCCTCTCCGCTCCCAAAGCGTTCCCGTAACGGACGAGTAAGTCCATCGCCTTCTGTTTGGCCGGGCCTTCCTTGCCATCAAGCATTGCTTTTTCGTCATCGGTCAGTTTCATTTTATGGCCTCCATTCTATGATCTGCGAGAATGCCGCCACTCTGGGGCAATGGCTGGACTAAGCGCCGATAGATTGCAAGCCATCCGCGTTCGTCCGTCACGGGTTTGTTCTCCAGGCGCGAACGCCTCACCGCAAGCTCACTTTCCGGCACATCGAGATTGACGAATCGCTTTTCCACATCGATCGAGATCATATCTCCATTTTCCACAAGCGACATTGGCCCGCCATCGGCCGCCTCAGGGGAAACTTCGGCAACCACGATTCCCTTGTTGGACAATCCCGATTGCTGTCCGTCATGCACTAGCGCCACCTGTTCTCCTAACCCCTTTCCATCAAGAGCGAAGACCAGGGCGGTGACCACTCCCATCCCAGGAGTACCTTTGGGGCCGAGCCCTCTGAGTACGACCACTTGACCCGGTTTGACCTCGTCTTTGTTCACGGCGTCGACAGCTTCCTGAGTTGAATTGAACACGATCGCCGGACCGGTAAACTGAAGTTTTCGATCATCGGCAACCGCGAGCTTGACGATTCCGGTGTCCGGCGAGAGAGATCCCCGTACAAGTACAATAGAGGGCCTTTCGGCGAGCGCTCTATCCACCGGACGGATAATTTCCTCGTTGGCCACCACTGCATTACGGAGGTTTTCTTCCACGGTTTGGCCCGTTACCGTCATTGCGTTTTTGCAAAGAAACCGTTCAAGCTGCTTCATTACCGCTCTTGCGCCGCCGGAAGCCTCAAACTCCTCGATCGTATGCTCACCGTTGGGGCGGATGGCGCTCAGAAGCGGAATGTTATCGGCATACTGTTCGAACAAACGGTAAACATCCACTTCGCACTGAGCTTCTTTGGCCAATGCCTGAAGATGCTTTACCGAATTGATCGAACCGCTCACCGACAGCACCACCATCACAGCATTTGCAAAGGCTTCCGGTGTGAGGATATCGCGGGGCTTCAAGTCGTCGTCCCATACCATTTGCACAATTCTTTCGCCAGCTTGCCGCACCGTGTTCCACATCTTCGGACTATTGGCTAATACAGGTGTGCTTCCGGGGAGAGCCATCCCTAGAGCCTCGCAAACCATATGCATGGTATTTGCAGTTCCCATTCCTGCACATACTCCAGGTCCAAGAATGGCGTTCTCACTCATCTCGTTCAGCTCCGATACTGTTATCTGATTTCGTCCGGTTTCCCGATGTACGGCATTTATCCAAAGATCCTCAATATCCATATGTTCGCCCCGATATCGTCCGCTCGGCTGATAACCGCAAGCGACTACGATGGTTGGAATGTTAAGCCGTCCTGCCGCCATCAACTGCCCCGGCACCGTTTTGTCGCATGACACCAGGCAAACCATGCCGTCCAACATCGCCCCTTCCACTGCGACCTCTATGTCGTTTACGATTAAATCCCGGGCAGAAAGAATATAACCGCCTCTGTGGCCCGCGCTAGTGACGAAATCGACGGGCGCCGCCGTGCGTACCTCAAACGGGACTCCGCCAGCGGAGCGGATGGCTTCTTTCATCTTCGCAGCAATACCGTCAAGATGGGCAAAGCAGGCCGCCAGATCGGAAGAGGAGTTCACAATTGCAATCTTCGGCTTTTCCATGTCCTCCTCTGTGACACCGAGCACTCCCCATTCTGCCCGCCTTAATGCCCATCTTGCACTTCCAGGCTCAAAAGTACTCCTCAGCTTCTTTTTCATAGGATAGCTTCCCCTTTGCTTACTATATTAAGAAAATGGCTCAGCGCCATTGGTTCTGCTGCGCTTATTCAATCGGTTCGTATCACGTTATCCTTTACCCGCTCTTGCAAAGCAGCGTTGTCGATTTGATGCACGCTGCCTGTGCCCGCAAGGTCTAGCGCGTGTGCCGCTGCAGCACCCATTGCAATACAAGGTCCCATTACCCGAACGCTGGATAAAGCGGCAAGATCCCCGTCGATGCAGCGGCCAACCGCGACCAGATTGTCAACGTCGGGTGGTGTCAGACTCCCCATTGGCACGTAATGAACATGGTCCTCAGAAAATGCCTCCCAAGCGTAGCCTTCCAGCCGGTCATGAAGCTCAAGAGCCCATCCCGTTCGTGCAATGGCATCCGGGAAACGCCTGCCTGTGCGCACATCGTCGATCGTGAGCTGCTGCCTCCCGACGATCCAGCGCGTTTGGCGAATCCCGGGAAGCCCGTAACTGCGCACGCGGGCATTGCCGAAAGCTTCAGGAAATTCAAGCTTTAAAAATTGCACGGTTTTATCAGCCTGAGCCTTTCCTTCGATAGCTTTCGCAGCTGCCGCCACAGGTTCCAACGGTGTCTCCACATGTGTCATGTTCACAAGCGCCGTACCGCGTCCCGGGAAGGCAAAGGCGAAACCATCCCTGCGTATTAGCCCGTAATCCCCGGCCCGTTCCTTAAGCCGTCTTGAAATTTCTTCTCTTTCCGGATACTTTTCTTCGTTGATTCCTTCAACGACCACCATATGGGAACCGTAAACCGTACCCTTCTCCGGCTCACGGCATGGAAGTCCCGCATGCCAAGCCAGAGCCGCATCCCCCGTCGCATCAACGAAAGCGTTTGCAGTCAGGCGTACGTCACCATAACGCGTGGCAAGATCAATATAACGTATGCGTCTGTCTTCATTGCTCACTCCCCGTAAGACGGCGCCAAGAATCAATGTGATTCCCGCAGAATATACTGCATTTTCAATCCAACGGGACAAGGCTACCTCATCATACACAACTGTTGTCCAAAATCCGTTTTTGCGATAATGCAGCGCCCCCGCGGTGCCCAGATCACGGAGAATGTCGTCGGCGATGCCATGGGTCAATTGGTAGCCGTCGCGGCCGTTGGCAAACAGACCGCAAAAGGCACCGATGATCGAGTTTACCGCTTGGCCCCCCAGAGCAGGCAAGCTGTCAACCAAGGCAACGTGGTGTCCCAGACGTGCTGCCTCCAGAGCAGCTGAAACGCCGGCGATACCTGCTCCCACGATACAGGTATCCGCTTTCAATTCCCGCAAAGAACTTCCGGTACCTTTTCGAATCACGCGTGTATCCGTTCTAAATTCCGAATGATTCACCATCATCACTCCTTTCTGTTCCTAAGGGATAGTGAGAATTTATCAAAAACCATCCCTTTGTATCAATCTGTTTTTCTTATACAAAATATTGTCAAAACAGATAGGTTCAATTAGTATACATAGTATAAGCTACCATAAATGGTATTTATCATTGTGAAAAGAGCCGGCCCAGGGAGGCCTTATCAGATAGGCCGCGCATTGTGCTCGTAATCGTATATCCCAAATTGCGATAAGGGGTGACCGAAATGGAAATTCATCAGTTGGAATATTTTCTGGCCGTTGAAAAATACCGCAATTTTTCTACCGCCTCACTGGAAATATGCGTATCCCAGTCAACTTTGTCGCAGCAGATCAAGAAACTTGAGGATGAATTGGGAGTCAAATTATTCATACGCTATTCCCGTTCGGTGCGACTAACCCCTGCCGGCGAGGATTTCCTTGTTCATGCGCAGCGAATCGTATCGGAGATTCAACAATCCAGGGAAACGATTCAGAAGTATATAAGTTTTGATAAGGGGAGCATCAAAATTGGTGTGTTTCCTAATATGGCGTGTTTGGGTTTGAACAAAATTATTACCAGCTTTTTTAGAACTTATCCGGGTATTGATTTTGAAATACATACGGCCAATACGGATGATTTACTGAAGGGGTTACGCGAAAAAAAGGTCAATGTTGCTTTTATTAACTCGCCTTTTCCCAATCATTTTGAAATCGATTTCTTTCCCTTGATGAATGATCATATTGTAATGCTTATTTCCTCCCAACATCCGCTTGCCAATGAATCGTTTGTCGATCTGAGCGATTTATCACGAGAAAAGTTTTTGATGATAAAAACGAATGCCTGGTTTCGTAATACCTTGATTCATGCATGTAACGATGCAGGGTTCGAGCCTAATGTTATTTTTGATACCAACGATGTCGAGATCATACGAAGTTTTGCGGAAGATGGCGTTGGGGTGGCGCTCATGGGATACCGCGTTGCCCGCTGCATGTCCAACCCTAACAATTCTATTGTGCCTATTAGACAAATGTTTGAACGACAAAGCGGTCTGGCCATTCCAAAATCCACACGACCGCCTTTGGCTGCCAGTCTCTTCCGGGACTTTACCCTAAAGGAAATGAGCCGGACTTTAAATTCGTAGTGAGCGTGCTGCGGCCCGTCGAAATAAGTTTCACCATTGCCGGGGGACAACAGTCCCCGGCAATGTTCAATAGAGTAGACGTCGATTCTCATGGTTTATTTCCCACCAGCTTCAATGCTTCATCCAGCATTTCAGTGTTAATGATTTCCTTCGTATCCACGGCTTTGGTGATCAGCTTTTCCTTGGCATACCAGTCGATCTGCGTCTTGATATCGTCCACGTTCATCCTGCCGTCAGGGTCAATGAACGACAATGAGCCCATAATAAGATCTTCCTTCTGCCCCGTATATTTGGCCACGATCTTGATCACTTCGTCATAATTCCCTCCTTTTACCCTTTTGCCGTCTTTTTGAGTCAGCACTGCATCGTAATAGTAACGCGCTCCTTTGATATATGCCTTTAAAAAACGGATGCCCGCATCCTTGTTCGTCATGAATTTCGGCGAAAAGAATATTCCCGACGATTGATAGTCGATTTCATCCGCCACCCACGCAAGCACCCTGCCGTAGCCCTGATTGATCGCTATCGAAGCATAGGGCTCACTAAGGATGATGGCATCGGCGTTCTTGCCCCTTAAGGTTTCCATGACACCGCTAGTGGTGTTCATCGGCACCCACTGAACGTCCTTTGTGGTCAATCCATACTTCTCCAATACACGCCCCAGCATGTAATGGTTGGTACTGCCTATCGTAGTGACAGCGGCTTTTTTTCCCTTCAATTCCTCCACCGACCGGTAAGGAGAATCTTTATGCACGATGACTGCGGAGAAAGGGTAGCCCTTCTGTTCCCTTCCTTTGTCGGATACAATAGTCACTTTTTGTCCGGCCGCCATCATGTTGTACAAATCTGCGGTAAAACCGACCCCGCCTACGTCCAAATCGCCCGATACTACAGCCACATTGACGGCATTGGAGGATTCGAACCATTTCACATGAACTTCCAGGTTCTCTTCTTTAAAGAACCCTTTTTCCAAAGCGATAAACAGAGGCGAATTGCTTGTAAACTTAAGCATGCCCATGTTCAAAGAAACCGGTTCGGCTTTAGCCGGCTCTGGTTTGGCCGGTTCTGTCGAGGTTCCCTGGACTTCCTCCCTGTTCCCGCAACCGAAAAGCATTGTCACTAGGAGCAAGAGAACAGCAACTGCCGATATGGCCCCTTTTTTCACATGATAAACCTTACCCATACCACCACCCCCTAATGAAAGCGCTTTAATAAATTTACTGTAGCTTATGCTTGGGATCCATTCAATCGTAATTAACGATAGCGGTTATTGCTAACATCGATAAAAGGTGACAAAAAAAGCGCGGCGTATCGGACCATAGTTGCGCATCAGGAGTCTGACTCGTTCAATACGCCTGCCGCCGAAGATATTCTATAACTGGATCAGCGAAAGTACGATGCCAACCGCAAAACCGCACAGCGCTCCGTTCACCCGAATCCACTGCAGGTCCTTTCCGACTTTGTGTTCCAGCATGCGTACCAAGGCTACATCATCCATTTGATCCAAATTTTCTTTCACGAGTTGACCGATGCGATAATGATTCGCTTCCACCCATTCAATCAAGTAAGCTAACAAGCGATTTTCCCAAACGGCCATCGAATCCTGTTCGGGATTGAAATTGCGCACGATCCAGCGGTAAGCAGTAATTACCGCCCTGCCGCCCTTCAAACGGTCTTCCTCCAGCTTGTCCAGCCATTGATTGCGGATTTCACTCAAACGCTCATGCAGGAAGACAGCGCCGCGAGCTCCTTCCAATTGGTTTACGATCCATTCCTTCATATTCGCTACAAGCAACTCGTTATCCGCTAGTTGAGACAGTTGGATGCGGATTTCCTGAACAAGGGTCTTCCGGAAAGCATTATCTGTATGTTGGAGACCCCGAATTCCTGAAAGCATCAAGTTTTGGAGGAAGCTGCCAAGCTTTTCTTCATCCATGAAGCCGACAAATGCCTGTAAAGCAAACCCCGTTAAGCCCCCCGCTTTTACTTCGGAGAGCTTTTCGCTTGCGAACTTTCCCAACATCATCCCGGTATCCGGACGTTTCGCCCAGTCGGATGCTTTATGCAGGACGTAATTCAACGCCTTTTCGTCGAATCTGTTCTCGATCACCTTCGTCAGGATGGCATCGGCTGCAGATCCCACATCCGCTCTTCGGATCGCAGCGGCTATTTCCGACTGAAGATAAGGAATCGCTTTCTCGAGCGGCAACCGGTAAACCCATCGGATCAACAGATCCAATAGGCCTACCCGTACCTTCCGTTTGCCAAGCAGCTTAGCCAGAGAGGATGAAGCGAGCTGCAAAAGCTGGAGCTGCCGGAGTTTGTTTTCGATGCTTTGTTTGTTGAGCAGCTCATTTTCCAACGCCAAAATCAAGGATTGGACAATTTTGTCCCTATTTTTAAGGAGTAAGGATGTATGCGGCACCGGTATGCCGAAAGGATGACGGAAAAGAGCGGTCACGGCAAACCAATCCGCAATGCCGCCGACCAAACCGGCTTCAAAGCCGCCTTTCAACAGAGCAACCAAAGGAGTCTCCTGAAGAAATAAAGTGATTAAAAAGCCGCCGGTCATGAAGGCCAATGACAGTCCGGCCAAATATCTTGAGTTCATCTGCGGCCTCCTTCCGGTTATTTATGGAGATGGTAAGGCACTGTAGCGATCACGACGTCTTTATGATTGAATAAGTAAGCCCTTAACAGTAACCCGGTCTGATTATGGAGGAAATAATGCCACCAATGCCTGGTAATGAATTGCGGAATTAATATGGTAATATGATCCGTTTCCGACGTTTTCCACTCCACCGTTTCAATGAATCTCATTAACGGCCTGATGATGCTTCGGTAGCTTGAACGGAGCGTAATCAGCCGGACGCCCGGGTTCCATTCTTCCCATTTCTTCTCCATCCGTGCGATATCCTCATCGTCAAATCCGACATATACGGCGACAACATGATTGGTTAGAGACTTGGCATAGCTGAGCGAATTCATAACCACCCGGGTAATGCCGGCTACGGGAACGACGATCGTGCTGCCTTTTATCACTGGTTTTTCCTCATCCATGTCGATTCGCAGTTCGTCCGCTATGTTCAGGTAGTGCCGGTGAATTTGGAAGAAGAGAAAAATGACAATCGGCAAAAAGATAAAGATCATCCATACTTGATTGAACTTGGTCAAAATGAAGATCAGCGTAATCGCCAGCGTCGTGAGCATCCCGATCGTGTTGACAATGAAGCGGATCAGCCAGCCCGCTGGCCTCAGCTTTACCCAACGGACCATCATCCCCAGTTGGGATAAGGTGAAAGGAATAAACACCCCTACGGCATAAAGCGGAATCAGGTTCTCCGTATGTCCTTGGAAAAGAATAACAAGCAATGCCGACAATACACCTAAGAAGATAATGCCGTTAGAAAAACCGAGCCGGTCGCCGCGCACCATAAACATATGCGGCATGTATTTGTCTTTGGCCAGCATAAAGGCAAGCAGCGGGAATGCGGAATACGCTGTATTTGCCGCCAAAAACAGAATCAAAGCGGTGGTGCCTTGGATGAAATAGTAAAGGATGCCCCGGCCGAATGTGTTTGCCGCAATTTGGGATACGACCGTTTCTTTTGGAGCCGGCGTGATTCCATACCAATAGGCAAGTAAACTGATACCGATAAACATGGCACCTAGAATCGTGCCCATCATCATCAGCGTAGCGGCTGCATTGCGCTCAGCCGGTTGTTTAAAGTTTGGAATGGCATTGGATACGGCTTCTACTCCGGTTAGCGCGGAACACCCTGAACTGAAAGCCTTCAATAGGAGGAACCAACTGATGTTCGAAACGGCTGTGCCCAGTTCAGGCACTTCGGCGTGTCCCCCGCCCGATATATATTTGATGACTCCCGAAATGATAAGAACAAAAATGGCGAAGACAAACAAATAAACGGGCAGTGCTAAAACGGATGCAGACTCCGTAATTCCTCGCAAGTTCATGATGGTAAGAAACAGGATCATCGTCAACGCAATAAGGACCCGGTGTTCATGCAAGGATGGAAATGCCGAGGTAATGGCATCCGTCCCGGCCGAGGAACTGACAGCAACAGTCAGGATATAATCCACCAACAGCGAGCCTCCGGCCATCAAACCGATGGAGACGCCCAAATTGTCTTTGGCTACGACATAAGCTCCTCCCCCTTTGGGGTAAGCAAAAATCGTCTGCCGGTAAGAAAAAATGAGAACCGTCAGCAATCCGAGAACGGCTATGGAAATGGGGATCGAATACCATATTGCGGCAAAGCCTGCAGCCATCAATATGATCAAAATTTGTTCGGTACCGTAAGCAACAGAAGATAATGCGTCTGAAGAAAGTACCGCAAGCGCCTTAAACTTGCTTAGTTTTTCTTCTTCAATCTCGGTTGACTTCATAGGACGGCCGATTAATAATCGTTTTATTTTATTTAGCATACTGTTCCCGCCCTCATTATTTATTAAGGAGTTTTGTAAACAAGATCATCACAACAAAAAAACCCTTAAATCTCCAGGAAGAAACTTTACTTATGGTTTCCAAATGTGTTGTTAATCAATCATCCTCCAACCTATCCCGTTTTTAGACAACAAAAAAACACAGAGGCTTGAGCTCTGTGTTTGCCTATCAGCAGACAGCACGTTCAACTCCTCTCTCATACAACGCTTACGAGGTTAGCTGTCGGATTCGGGCTATGAGAGCAGCCCTACGTGCGGAATAAACATGTTCCTGCACGATTCACCCCATGGACATCCAAATATATGTCCTTATTGGTTCCCCCGTTTTCCTGTTTGGAAATTCAGCAAGGTGATATGTTCAATGGTTGAATCTTACACCTTACAGGACAACATTGCAAAGCAAGAAATCGGATAAAACCTTTGCTAGATATGAATTGCTTTGTAAATGAGACGCTTTTATAGATCGCTTTCTTTATTTTACTTCAAATCTCATGGATTTTCTTTATATTTCAGGATTTTTGCGTTTGCGGGCTGTTGCGGATGCTTGAAAACCAATGGATTGGAGTTGTTTTCCCATTCCTTTTTGTTCCCAGCTGAATTTGAATAAGCCATGGAATAAAGCACATAATAGGGTGCGTATACCAAGTATACCCATGAAAGGGGAATCCTCATGAGAAAAATACTGCAGTGTTCCTTTGTGTTTTCGTTTCTTGTCTTTGTTGATCTTTATGTTGTTGCAGCAGCACAAACCGCACCATTTTCATCGCCGGGAATGCAGGTGGATCAAAGCCATACCGCTTTGGTGATCACAGATCCGCAAAATGACTTTTTAAGCCCGAAAGGTGCAGCATGGAATTTAGTGAAAGACAGCGTTGCTGAAAATCACACGATTGAGAACATTGAATTATTATTAAAAACAGCAAAAAAGAATAAGTTTAAAGTATTTGTGTCCCCTCATTACTATTATCCCTATGACCAAAAATGGTTATTTGGGGGTGCTATGGAACATGTGATGCACGATATCAAAATGTATCAGCGAAAAGGTCCATTATCGCTTGAAGGCTTTCAAGGTTCGGGTGCCGACTTTCTGGATAAATATAAGCCTTATCTAGAAGATGGACAAACCATTATCACCAGTCCGCATAAAATTTTCGGACCCGAAGCCAACGACTTGGTTTTGCAGCTGCGAAAACAGGGAATAACCCGCGTCATTCTTGCAGGTATGTCCGGAAATCTGTGCATTGAATCTCATATGCGCGAACTCATTGAACAAGGATTTGAAGTGGCCGTGGTTCACGATGCCACAGCTTCCGCAAAAATAAACGGCTTGGATGGGGATAAGGCTGCAAAAACCAATTTTCGCATGATTGCCAACGCTTCATGGTCAACCAGGGAGACTATAGAGAAAATGAAATCCATTCAAAGATAAGCCTCCAGTTTGGAGGCTGCCATATCCCGCAGCTAATTTAACTCCGAATTAATATTCCTCTGACAATGGATTGATAAATATGAGGTATTTTAAACCTATATCCAATTGTTGAGGAGGGGTATGATGCGAATTGCTTTATTCTCCGACACCTTTTGGCCCCAAATGAACGGGGTTGCATTGACGTTAAAAAGACTGGTCGAACATCTGGAAAAACGAAATATTTCACTCCGGATTTTTGTGCCCAAATGCACGGAGGAGGATTTTTTCACAAGCAATATCCTGTCTTTTAGCAGCCTCCCCTTCATCCTCTATCCGGAATGCCGGATTGCGCTTCCCAATTATTTCACGATCCACAGCCAGCTCCAGCAATTTCAACCCGACCTGATCCATATCGCCACGCCCTTTAATATAGGGCTTTGCGGACTTTATTATGGGAGAAAATATGCTATTCCTCACGTTGCCTCTTACCATACGCACTTTGACCGCTATCTGAATTATTATCACCTGCAATTCGCCTCTTCCCTGTTATGGCGCTATATCCGCTGGTTCCACCAATCGTGTCTGGCCACCTTTGTTCCGTCCGTTGAAACGGCCGAAAAATTGGAAGAACATGGAATTCGAGACGTGGCCTTATGGAAGCGCGGAGTGGACTGCCGTCTTTTCAACCCCGATAAAAAAACCGGATTGATCCGCGAAAAATATAAGATCGACGAACGTTATATTTTCCTATATGTTGGCCGTTTGGCACCTGAGAAGGATTTGGACATTTTGCTTGAAACGATGAAGAAATTACCCGATTATGTTAGCGGCAATGTCCGCTGGCTGTTGGTCGGCGACGGCCCGCTGTTGAAAGATTTGAAAGCGGAAGCCCCATCGAATGTTACTTTTACCGGTTATATGAAAGGAGAGAATCTAGCCGAACTGTATGCGTCGGCCGACTTGTTCGTATTCCCTTCCGGCACCGAAACCTTTGGCAATGTGGTACTGGAATCTATGGCATCAGGCACTCCCGTCATCGGAGCCAAAGCTGGCGGGGTACAGGAAATCATTCAACACGGCAAAACCGGCCTGTTATGTCCTCCCCGTAATTCCGATGCTTTCGCAAATGCGATTACATCTATGCTGGAACATCCGGACCGGTTATGGGATTTTGGCCAGGAAAGCAGGCTTTACGCCCTTTCCCAATCGTGGGAAGCTATTTTTGACGATCTCCTCCTCCGATACATTGAAATCCTGAACGCTGACCCCACAAAACGAAAAACCTTTTCCGCTTGATTATAGGGGAGATAAGAAAACGATATGCGGAAACCTCACGGACCTCCCGCGGTCTGTATATTCGACTAAAAAAGGAGCGCTGACCCGAGGTCGGCACTCCTTTATCACCGTTTAGAGGCGGTACCCTTGTTTTATTTACGATTAAGCGGATAAAAAATGACGTCGATCGGGAACGCCGATCCCGAGGCCGGAGAAAATTCCAGATCCAGCGACGGTTCGGTCCCATTCGTCCTGGCAATGATCGTATATCCCTGATAATCCATCATGACGCCCGACGGCGGGGCTTGAACGATTTTGCCATTCACCAGGAACGGACCTCTAAACACGCCGCCGCGCGGAAGAATCAGCACGGACATTTTCGGCGGAGCATCGATATGGATTTTGTAAACCACCCCGTAGTTGCCCAGATTGAGCGCAGGCTTCTGGCTGAAGAAGTCCGTACCGGTCACAAATTGATCCGACGTGCCGTCGCCGATCGCGAAGCTCGAAGGCCTCCGGATCGAGGAAGCATCGATGTTCCATTGCACTTCCGAACCGCTGAACGTCCCTCGGACATTCCCTTTATAAGCCAATCTCGGGAATACGCCGATCGTATCGAGCCCATCCTCCTGCTCCATCGCTGCGAATGAAAAATACACCTCACCGTCCGTCTCTACATCATAGAGCACATTCATCCCTTGTCCAGGGTAGAAATCAGGCATGACTTTATAATAAGCCGTTTCGTACGGCCTGAGCACCATCGTTTCCACAGCCCTTTTCCCTTGCAGAAACTCAATCGTCGGTTCATTGCCCATCAGGTTAGCGTAGATCGAAGGGTACACCTCCCCTTGATTGGTCGTCTTGATCGTAACACTGCGGACAGGATCGCTATTTCGTACAATGATGGCAAATTTCATTTTTCGATCCGTACCGTTGACATGGGTTGCATACAACCGGGCTTTATCGTTGACTTTCTCCTGGTACAAAAAGCCTTTCTCCGTAAACGTCTCCGGACTGTCGCTCACAATCAGAGGACGGTCCGCAGGCTTCTGCTCCTGCTTGGGAATCTGCGGGATGCCGCGCAAATATTTGCGAAGCACCGCTTCTTCCTCCCGGACGTAGGTCCCAACAGGCGCGTAATATACCTTGTGCTCAAACGCATCCAAGTAAGGCTCGTTCTTGACGAGTATATTGCGGGAATACGTATCGCTGACATTGCCAAGGCTGTCTTTTACCGTGAGAGAAACCTTGTACAGTCCCGGAGTGAAAATCGCCTGCGCATTACCGATCCATTGAATGTCTCTTAGTTCCGTTCCCTTCGGATCATAGCTGAGATTGCTGTAATGAATCGGTTCGCCGATCCGGTACGCTTCCTTGTCCACGGTGAATTTGGCAACAGGCTTGACATTCGGCGCCGCATCGTTGGTAAACCGCGTCCGGTTCGCCTCCGGCTTGACATAGCGCAGCTCGACCCGTTTCAGCTCATGATCGACCTTGCCATGAAAAGCAATATATTGCTGCAGCGCGGCCATTTCAATGTACAGCCGATTTCCCTGAAGCTCGGCATCGGTGCCCCACTTGCGGCCTGTACCGTTCTCAAGAACCGTCCGGTCGGCAAGCGAGTACTCCAGATAAGCCTTTGGCGTCGTGATTTGCACCGCCTGCCTGTCTCCGTCCCACTTCACCGGAATGCCAAACCAGTTGTTCAGCTCTGCGGCAGGCAAGTAAATCCTTCCGTCGAGTTCAAGCGTTGCCGCTTGAGCCTGCGTTTTCGATCCGTTGATATAAACTGCCGTACTGCCGGGATAAAGGATCAAGTGACTGTCCTCCGGGGCAGCCGAGGCTTGTCCGCTCACGACCCCTATCGCGATAGCGGCAGCAAATGTCAGCCACAGTTGACGTAATGGTTGCATCAGCGCATGAATTCCTTTCTATGTTTACTTATTATCTTTCAAAGGATAAAAAATCCATTCGACCGGAGACGTGCTGCCGGGAGCGGCCAACCATTCGATATGTACTTCGGACTCCCTGCCCTCCGGCCGGTAAACCACAAAAATGCCGTCCTGATCCGTGAGGCCGCCTTGAGGCAAAGCCAGCACCCGGCCATTTACTTTTAAGATGCCGTCGACATAGCCATCCTTCGCCCGAAAGGCAATGACGGCTTGATGCGGTTGGTACAAGTACAAGGAATACACCGTACCTCTGTCGGAGGTCTGAGGGGTGTCCGGCGTCCATTTGGACAACACCGGCAAGCTCTTCCCGTCGATATCCGCGTCAAGACGTATATCAGCTGCATCATTAACGGTCCCGACGGCACCTGCTCCGAAATAGGAGTCATAAGGCTGCATGGTTTCGGTTTTGTCCGCCTTCATGACGACAAAGCTGATTTCCGCCAGACCGTCCGCCTCGATGTCCTGAATCGCAGCAAAGCCCTGCCCCGGCTCAAGAGCGACCTGTTTTAATACCGCCGTTTCCCCCGGTTTCACCTCGATGCTTTCCTTCAAGGCCGGCTGGGTCATATAATTGACCGCCGCTTCTTTGGTATTAGCCCGATGCAAGAGGGTCGGCTGAAGCAGTCCTTCACGCGTGATATGTACCGTTCGAGTCTGGCTTGGGTCCGGATTATGTATGACCGCTGCGAACTGCACCTTTTCCTCCATTCCGTTGCTGTGGTGCATAAATAGGCGGGCTTTACCGTTTACGGATTGCTTCCCAATGAGTCCCGGATTTCGAATGATTTGACTTTCCCCGCTGATAATTCGCTTTCTCTCCGTGGACTTCGTCACCATAGCCGGTAGCTGAGGGGCACCGGATAGCGCACGATTCCATTGTTCGGCTTCATCCTTGATGACGCTGCCTGCCGGCCGGGTATACCAGGGAAATTCCGATGCGCTTAAATAGGGCTCATCGATCACCTTCACGCTCTGGACTGCAGGCTCGCTCCAATTCCCGTTCCCGTCGCGCACCTGCAAGGTAACGGAGTAGATCCCCGGTTCAAAGAAGGCCGGCTGGTTGCCGGTCCATCGATATTCCGGAAGCCCTTCGGCGTCGGGGTCATAGCTCAAATCAATATAAGAAACCGGCTCGCCGAGCCGATAAGACGGCTTATCGGTAGTAAATACAGCGATGGGACGTGAATTCGGCAAGGTGTCCTCGGAGTAGCCCGATTCCCGATAGGCGGTATCCGTCGGCTGCACGTAGACGATGTCCACACGGCCGGGATCCGGTTGAAATGCATATTGCACTTGCAAGTAGGGCGCGATCCAGCTCAGCTTGACCAGCAGTGCTCCATCACTTATAAAGGCTGTCTCCTTCAAAGGCATCGAAGCTCCGTTGACACGGACCGTCTGGCGCGCCAAGTCCCACTCCAAATAGGCGCTTGGCGTGGTAAGTCCCGCCGTCCTGCGCTCCTCGTTCCACTTCAACTCCAGTCCAAGCTGCTGCGCAGCCCAACGAACCGGGATGTAGAAGCTTCCGTCCACGATCCGAGCCGCCGTCTCTAAAGATACGGCCGAACCGTTGACCGCCGCGGATAATTGCTCATCCTGCAGCTGCAAATGCAGCTTGGTGCCGGATACTTGAGCTGACGCCGGATGCTCCCGGGCCGCCAAAAGCGCTAAGATCAGAGTCAATGATAGCAGGTGTTTCTTGTTCAAGAACCTATTTCTCCTTTCGTGTTTTGCTTCAAAACCCATTTCATGGATTGCTCCACGATTTGCGCAACCCATGATTCCTTGCCTTCTTGATATTTATGTACATTATCCGGAAACGCTTCAGCCAATGTTCTTTTTAGCTCACCGTATTTTTTCGCGACTTCCGGGTGTGCAAGTAAGTATTCTTTAAAATTCAGATGTCTATCAATATGTATATTTCCATTCCCGTATATATGTACATGATGGGTTCTGGCATCCCCTCCCTTTGTAAAATAGCGTCTTCCGGCAATTCCTTGCTCGCCCCTGCAGGCGTATCCGATCGCAGCCATTTCATGATTGTACAAGTCGACCTTATGAATATCTCTGACGATTACCAATATATCAATAATCGGTTTAGCATATCCTATTTGCGGAACGGATGTACTCCCGATATGATAGATGTCTATCATTTCGTCTATGAATATGCGTTTGATTTTTTCCGATTCCGAACGGTACATTTCGTTCCAACGTTCAGTCCACGCAACGATATCTGTTTTCCGCATATACGCCTCCATCCCATGTTCTCTGTATTAGTCCCACTAGATTGTACCATGAATTTGGTTTATTGCGGCGGCAGTCGTTACATTTTTTTAACAAGGGGCAAGAAATTGTGGCATTATTTTACATAACATGTGTTTTTTGTATAAATGCAATTTTGTTGGGTACAGTAAAGATGAGGCCGGGCTTCTTCTTCATCCCAATCAAGGAGGTTCAAAATGTATTATTTATACAGCGGGCTTTTACTCTTAACTGGATTATTCAGCGTCAATTTTATCTATGGTTATCAAAGCAAACATATCGATCCGCATTTTTGGGCTACTTTAAAGTATCAATTGCTTGTGCTCCCTCTGTTCCTGTTCATTAATCTGTGTATCGGGTATGGCATTAAATTTGGCTACAAGGCCATAGGAAACCTTTCTTACGTGCTTGTCGCATCCAAAGGCCTCGAAATCCTCATCTCCCTATTGATCGGGTTTATCTTATTGAAAGAAATACCGACTTGGAAAACATGGATAGGCCTTTCTCTTGTCCTTGCCGGTTTTGCTATTGCCAAAATCAAATAAAAGCAATGCAATGGCCGCCGCAAAACACGAACCCCCGCATCTTTCGATACGGGGGTTCGTGTTATATCTCAGAGTTTGCTTGCTGCAGCCGGTGTTTTTGGCGAAGGATTCTTGGCACCACCCCGTGGGTAGGCGAAAACAGGATCGCAAGCATCAGGAACGCGCCCGCTACCGTAATCATGCTGGCCGCGATGGAAGCGTCCAGCCATTTGGCCAAGTAGTACCCCGCAACCGCACTGGCCGAGCCAATCAGAACGCTGTATACGATCATCCGGCTCAGCACTTCCGTTATCAAATAAGCGGCCAATGGCGGTACGACGAGCATGCCGACCACAAGGATGGCCCCGACGCTCTCGAAGGAGGCGACCGTCGTCACCGAGACGAGCCCCATCAGCAAGTAATGGAACAACGCTACCGGAATGCCGACTGCCGCAGCGAGTCCCGGATCGAACGAGCACACCTTGAACTGCTTGTAAAACAATCCGATGACAGCCACATTGAGAACCAGAGCCAAACCGACCAGCCAGACGGCTTTGGGTCCGATGTCGACGCCCAACAGCTCGATCGTATTCCAGGGGACATAGGCGATTTCTCCGTAGAGAACACAGTCGAGATCCAGATCGATATTGCGTGTGTACAAGCTCACCAACATGATACCTACCGCAAATAATGCCGTAAATACCACTCCGATGGAGGCGTCCGATTGCACGCCGCTCTGTTGGAACATCTGGATCAGGAATACGGTCAGCAGCCCGAGTGCGGCAGCTCCGAGCATCATCGCCACGGAATCCCGGCTTCCGCTGATGAGAAAAGCGATGACGATGCCGGGCAAAACCGAATGGCTGATGGCATCGCCGATCATCGCCATTTTGCGCAGCACAAGAAAGCAGCCGACGACACCGCAAGCGCTCGCCACCAATACGCCGGTCAGAATGACATACAACGTATTCACGCCGATTCCCCCTCCCGGACTGTGATCGGACTTTCGATCATCATCCTCCGTTTCACCGCAAGACGGGTCAGCAGTTTCGAAAGCATCCCTCTTCGGGGAGCAAAAACAACCGATACGACAAACAATCCGGTCGCGCAAAGGACGCTGAGCGGTCCCGTCGGCAAATTGGCGCCTGCCGTGCTGATCCATGTGCCGACCAAACCGGAAACCGCTCCGAACACGCCGGCCAAGCACATCATTACGCCGAGCTTTTCTGTCCAATAACGGGCCGACACCGCCGGAGTAATGAGCAGCGCAGCCATCAGAACGACGCCGACCGCTTGAATTCCGGCAACAACGGCTACGACGATCATAACCATAATGGCCTGATCGAGCAGCCCGACGGGCAAGCCGAGTCCTCTGGCGAATCCCGGATCGAAGCTGATCAACTTAAACTCCTTAAACAGAAGCGTGCACATACCGATGAGCAGAACAGAGATGATCGTCATCGTATATACGTCGGATAATACCATCGTGGCCGCCTGCCCAAACAAGAATTTGTCCAGTCCGCTCTGATTGCCGCTGCCGCTGTGCTGAATTTCAGTCAACAGCATGATGCCGAAACCGAAAAATACGGACAAAACCGCCGCGATGGCCGAGTCCTGTTTGATGCGTGTGTAGCGGGTCATGAAGCCGATCGCGAGCGTGGCAACCACGCCGGCGACCGCCGCCCCGATCAGGAAGCCGAAAATCGATTTCGAACCGGTCAGCATAAAGGCGATGCATACGCCCGGCAAAGCCGCATGCGCCAGCGCGTCGCCCATGAGCGATTGCTTGCGCAAATAGGCGAAACTGCCGATGATGCCGCTGCCCAGGCCCAAAAGCATGCACCCCAGCAGAATCCATGTGGTGTTCGGATCGGCAAACATGTTCAACCAACTGTTCATTCCTGTCACCTCGATTGGATCAGTATCGGTTCGTCATCGCGGTCCAAAATGGTTAACTTGCCGCCATACGTCCGCTGCAGATTAGGCTTGGTGAAGACCGTTTCCGTCGGACCGAACTCGATTATATGAACGTTAAGCAGCATGACCCAGTCGAAATATTCTTTGACTGTAGCCAGGTCATGGTGGACGACAAGTACCGTCTTCCCCTGCCGCTTCAACTCACCAAGCAGCGTAATAATCGCTTTCTCGGTAGCGGCATCCACTCCGACGAACGGTTCATCCATAAAGTACAGCTGCGCATCCTGCGCAAGCGCCCTCGCCAGGAAGATCCGCTGCTGCTGTCCGCCGGAAAGCTGGCTGATTTGCCGGTCGGCGTAATCGGTCATCCCAACCTTGGCCAAACATTCGAGCGCAATCCGTTTTTCCTCCGTACCGGGACGTTTAAACCACCCCAGATGCCCGTATCTTCCCATCATCACGACATCCAGCGCATTTGTCGGAAAATCCCAATCTACCGATTCCCGCTGCGGTACATAGCCGACCAGCATCCTTTGATCTTTATAGGGTTTGCCGTAAATCGTCACGTCTCCGGCAAGCCGGGGAATCAGACCGAGCGCCGCTTTGATCAGCGTCGATTTCCCCGCCCCGTTCGGACCGACGATGCCGATCAGCTTTCCTTCCGGCGCTTCGAACGTTACATTGCGGAGAACCGGCTTTTTCTGATAAGCGACGGACATGTTGCTTACCACCAAAGGTGAATGTCTCATATTGCTGCTTCTCCTCCTATTTGTTTATTTCAAAGCTTTCACGATCGTATCGACGTTATGCCGAACCATGCCGATATAGGTTCCCTCCGGCGTTCCCTCCTCACCCATGGCGTCGGAGAACAGTTCCCCGCCGATCACAATCGTGTGGCCTTTTTCCTTCGCGCCCTGAATGACGGCGTCGATCGCTTTGCGCGGTACGCTCGATTCGATGAAGACCGCTTTGATTTTGTTATTGACCAGATAGTCCCGCAATTCGGTCACATCTTTGGTTCCGGCTTCCGAAGCGGTGCTGATTCCCTGCAGGCCCATCACTTTGATCGAATAGGCATCGCCGAAATAACCGAACGCATCGTGAGCCGTCACGAGCACACGCTGCCCCTCGGGAATGGACGCGATTTGTTCCTTGGCATAGGCATCCAGCTCCTTAAGCTTCGCCAAATATTCTTCCGTGTTTTTCTTGTAAGCATCAGCATGGGCCGGATCGAACTTGACCAGTTCGTCACGAACCGTCTCTGCAGCGGTCATCCAATGCCGGACATTGAACCAGATGTGCGGATCGTGCTCGGTTCCTTGCTCCGGGTCGCCCGCTCTGAGCTTTGAAACCGGGATGTTTTTCGACACCGCAACCGTCGGCTTATCCTTGGCCATCTTTTCGAAAATCTCAACCATTTTCCCTTCCAGATGCAGGCCGTTATAGAAAATGATTTGTGCTTGATCCAGCTTGCCAATGTCTCCTTCGGATGCCTTGTACAGATGGGGATCCACACCCGCCTTCATGATTCCCGTAACTTCCACGTGTTCTCCTCCGACATTTTTAACGATGTCCGTAATCATGCCGATCGTAGTCGTCGCCTTCACTTTTCCCCCGGAAGAGGCTTCGTCTGTCGTGGTCTCTTTGGCTCCGCAAGCATTCAGAACGACCACTGCCGCAAGCACGGTCACTACAAAAGCCAGCTTCGCCAATGATTTGCGAAATCTTCGTACCGAATTCATGTTTCATCCACTCCCTCAAATGTTTATGTAGGACAAACTTTTTTATTCAGGCAATTAAATTGCCCTAAGTCGACAATATAGAGTATACACAATATTTTTGCCTTTGTGCAATATATTTGTTAAAATTTACATGGTCATATGAACGATGGAGAAATTTTCGCTTTAAAAATCGAACACACCCAATGATTTTGAGCCACTATCGCATATGATGGTGGTAAAGCCAATTCATTGGATTAAACACATCCCAAAAGAAATCAAAGACCTGCTTCCCTTTGGAGGCAAACGGGGAGGAATAACATTGCCAAAATGGTTAATTGCTTGTGTCGGAGAAAATAATCGCCTATTTCACTTTAGAATGCTCACGTTATTTAAAACGATTAAAACCTTTGGAGGTGAATTAGCAAAAGCAAAATTAGCAGCCTGTTTCGTTGATGAGGCGGATCAGTCCATTTCTCATGAGCTGGACAAGATGGGCGTTCATATCCATATCGTGAAACCCTACCACAGCAATTTACAACGGCACTGCAACAAAATTAGAATGCTTGAAATCGAGGACGACTATGATGTTATGGTGGCGCTGGACTGTGATACTGCCGTAACCCGGGATTTTTCTGCAGAAATTTCTGCAGATACGATCCGTCGCTGCGATTCGTTACTCGATCCGCTCGATATCAATGAATGGAAATATATGTATGGTTATTTTGGTCTGGCCATGCCAAATGATGAAATGGCCGTTCATGCCAACAGCGCGGTCCTTTTCATCCCAAGAAAGGATGTACGCAATCTAAGAAATGCATGGCTGCATTATGCCAACTTGATTACCGACACGTTTCATTCTAACGAGCAATGGTCCAGGTTTGCCCAACACAAATACTACACGGATCAATTCGCGCTCTCCATGGCTTTGGCAGATCTAAAAGCAGACGTACAATTGCTGCCTGCTGAATTTAACATTCATATTAATGGGGCTTATCAAGGCTGGGCTGATCAGCTTCATCCATATATTCTCAGTTACCACCACAATGTAACCGAGGATGGGAAGCTGAAAACGACGGGGATGACCGTGCCGGATCAATATATAAGCAAGGTGAATGCGATCTTGGGAAATCATTCGCAATCAGGCTGAAGCGGCCTTAGTCTTCAGATAAACCAGGGATCGTTTTTACGATAAAAATCCCAATATGACAGACTGTATAAGGGCTCCCCTCGGCGGCCTGTCATATTGGGATTCAAGTTGAACCGGCGTTTATATAATGACTCTGGATTTATAGCGTTTGGTGCGTGCGGCAACGGAACACCAGCTTAAAAGGGTATCGTCCTCTTCTTTCCATGTATGGCTATCTTTATTGCTTCTTCTCAGATAAACCAGATTATACTTATCTGCCGAAAAGATTTTAAACCCTTTTTCCATGCTGTCTTGACAAAAATATACATCCTCGTTAATGGAAACATCCCGATTCCGAACGTGTTCATACACTTTTCTTTTTACGATTTTTTTCCCGCCATCTAAGAATGAATCGGCATCCAAATATTTATATTCTTGAAATCTGTTCCGGATGGCAAGGATTTGTTTGGTTTCCAGATATAAATAATAGGTGAGCTTCCCGACAATATCGGCATCCGTGTATTGAAAGGCATGCATCAGATCGGTCAAATAATGCGGAGCATAAAAATCATCGTCATCAAAGGTGGCAATATAATCATAACGGGCCTTTTCTACGGCAAAATTGTAACAATATCCCAAAGAGGCTTCTTGAGGCAATTGGTAAACGGATACATGATCATATCTCTTGGCCCTTCTCTTCCACCTATGGACGTCCATATCATCCCGGTTTAAGATGATAATGAGCTCTTTGATGCTCCAACATTGATTTTGATAATTCTGAAATATATTACCTATAAAATCCGGTTTATTCGTACAAGTGATCATCGTAACACCTTCCATAGGGCCTTTTGAAAATCTGTCTCTTAACCCCATCAAGAAACATTTGCCGTAATCCGGAATATCCAAAAGCTCTGATATACTCTTTTTTTCATCCTCAGCAGATTTAATGGCAACTATACTTTTGAATAACCGTTCGATGGATTGTGTTGTTGGACCCATGCCATCCTCACCTTTTCTTTGATGTGTAATATGATATGAAATAAATGAGTGTAAGGAGACGTAACAACCTGCCAATCGATGCCTAATTCCATTAACCATGCCTGGTATGCCGGCCTTAAACAAGGAATAAACGACATGCATTGCGAGGTGTGCTCATTGAGAAACCTGTTGGTGATGAATCATTTCCCCACCATTTTCCCTCCGGATACCGGCGGCGTGCTTCGATATTTTCACATTTACCATCAATTAAGCCAATGCTATGATATTACATTATTATCCCAGAAATTTACACCAAAGGTGGAGGTTATCCATTACTCCGATACGTTTAGAGAGTTCAGAATGCCCGTGGAAGATGCTCATTATCGGATTACCGAACAATTGAAGTCTGAAGGTACAGGACCGGAATTCTCTACTCATGCCGCTCTGTGTTGTGCCCTCATCGACGAACCTGCACGTACATTCCTCCACTACTATCATCGCCTTTATCCAACCGCGGATATCATCATTCATGACTCCCCTTTCTTACTGAAACATGACGTTCATTTCGGTTCGGATCACAAACCGAGGATATACAACAGCCATAACCTCGAATCCGAATTTGCAAAGCATGTTTGGTATGGAGCGCGTTCTCATGACTATATTAAACTCGTAACCCGGCTGGAAGAAACACTGGTTCGGCAGGCCACGCTGGTTTTCGCAACGTCGGAACAGGAAAGAGACGGCTTTATCAAGGCCTTTTCATCCGATCCTTCCAAAATCAAAATTGCGCCAAATGGAATTCATCCCGGAGCATGGAAGCCAAGAATAAAGAAGCGGACCGGCAATGCAAGGGTAACAGCCTTTTTTATCGGGAGTATGCATCAACCGAATATTGAGATTGTACATTTTATTATTTCTCAATTGGCAGACCTGTGCGGACATATGGATTTTATCATCGCCGGTCCATGTGGTGATGATTTTTCCCATGTGGATAAGAAAAATATAAACATATTGGGTCAAATTGATGAAAAAGAAAAATTGCAGCTATTTTCCGAAGTGAATATCGCTATTAATCCCGCATCTTTTGGTACTGGGACAAATATAAAAACATTGGAATTTTTGTCTGCCGGAATTCCATTGGTTTCTACCCAAGTGGGTGTAAGAGGTTTACATCTCGTCCAGGGAACACATTATCTCCATGCTGAAAAGGAGAATTTTGCAATGACTTTAAACCGAATATCAGGAAATAAAGCTTTACTGGAAAAAATCGCCCTCCATGGGCAGAGCTATGTAAACCAAACATACAGCTGGGAAGGAATTGCGAAAAAGCTGAAGGAGCAAATCGATTCTTTATAACCGATCCTTTGGCTGCCGGTTTGCAATAAGGAGGCTCAATGAAATATGAAATCCATCAAAAGCATCAAAGAGCTTTTATCCATCGTAGACAGTATCGAGGGGTGGCTGACAGCATATGAGCAGCTTGCATTATTACACTTGCCTCCGTCCGTTGACCATCTGTCCGGAGATATCGTCGAGATCGGATCATTTAAAGGAAAGAGTACCATTGCATTAGCTCTCGGAAGTTCGTTCATCAGTTCTAAGAAACGCCCGATCTATGCGATTGACCCGTTTGTTGTCCCCCCTTTTCAGTATTTTTGGGATAATGTTAAGCAGCATGGGCTTGAACATGCCATTATTCCCATAAAGAAGCATAGTGAACATGCTTTAGATGATTGCCCCAAATCCATAGCGGCGATATTTATTGATGGGGACCACGAATATGCTGCTGTGAAAAAAGACATTATTCATTATACCCCCAGAGTTGTACAGGGCGGATTGGTCGTTTTCCATGATTATTGCGATTATTGGCCAGGCGTCCTCCATGCAGTGAATGAACTTTGTAAGCCTGAGCATTTTGAGTATGTAATGATATATGACAGCTTATTAGTTCTGCGAAAGCTTTAAAAAATAGGAAATGACCCGGGGTTGAACCGGGTCATTTTTGATGCTGATGGCATATTGCGATACGATGTACTGTCATTCGGGCAAACCAGTGTTGGCTAATGTTTTCATGACGGCGGTATCCGGTATCGAGTAATCGCGGGGCAAATACAGCAAGAGCTCTTTCCAAATCCGGGTATAAAAAAGGATATCGACCTCAAACCTGAATATGCTTTCCACATCATCCCGGTGAATACCCGGTTGGCGGATCAGACCATATTCCCCTTCTGGAATCGTGTCCGTCGTTGGCTGTATGGTTTGGATTTGCTCTAACGCGCGATGATAGATGTCGATCGTTTTCGTTAGTATATTGCGGTTGTTCCATTGCGTCATCCCCCATGTTTGCGCATGGCCTCCCAATTGTTGGCGCAGCGATGGATTGTTCATTAATTCAAGCAATTGCTCCGCCAGTTCTACGCTGCTTCCTTTTTCAAAAAGAAGCCCCGTTTCTCTATGCCTGATCATTTCAGGTATGCCTCCGACATGAGATGCAATAACGGGTTTACCGGCCAACTGTGCTTCTATCACAACAAACGGCAAATTATCATGTAAAGACGGGACGACAACAATATCGGTCTCTTTTAACAGGGTGGAAACATCATTACGCTCTCCCATGAAAATGATATGGTCGGACAATCCTTTTTGCCCTGCATACACCTCAAGCTCAGTCTTGAGCATGCCGTCTCCTATCATCCAACAAATGAAATCATGACGTTGTTCTTTCAATAGCCCTAAAGCATTGATCAGTATTTCATGCCCTTTCAAAAGCACGAGCCGACCAATACATGAGATCACGATTTTCCCGGAATGATCGTTGGCTAAAGGTTGATTATGTTGCAAAGAAGACATATCGATGCCATAAGGGATAATATTCATTCTTGGATAAGGGATGGCAATTTCTTTGCTTAATTCCTTAGCGAGCCATTGTGAGGGAATAATGATCTGTTCTGCCGCAGCCGCTCCAAGAGATTCTTTTACACAAAGATACTTCCACCATTTTTTGGCCAATCTGCGATTTTCATTGTAAATATCTTCATCCTGCAGCAATTCTTTAGAATAAAAACCGTGAACGGTGGCAACGATGGGAACGTGCCGCGGTTTAATTCTGGATAATGCGCGTGTGCTGATCACATCCTGCGTATGAATCAGATCATATGAAGCAAAATCGAATAAAGATGCAGCCAATTCAAATGTATACCGTTCCGCTTCCTGCCAAATCACCCATGGATCAACATGCGGAAAATGCTTATTAAAATACCGGTTCAAGACATGATCAATAAAATCCCGGATTTTTGTTTTGTTCACTGACTTTCCATTCCATTTCGGATCTTTACTAATGAAGTACAGGTGATGGGAATCGGGATGGGAGGCTAAAATATCCACTTGATGACCTTGGCTCTCAAGAGTGTTCCTTACCACTGAAACGTACGTAATGATTCCGCCGGAATGTGGAAACGGCCAAAATGTGGCCAACAAGATTTTCAAAGGGCTCACCTGCTTTAAGTCGTCTCGTGTTACCAATGGTCATCCGATTCATATCCCAAATAAATTAACAGTTCTCCGGCCGTCTGTTTGAATACACGTTTAATTTCATCCGTAAAATACCGTTTCCACTCCCCCGTTGTGGCATGCTGAAGCGCCTGAGACACCGGAGCGTCCTGCAAACGCTGAAGATATTCCGTCTTTGAACGTTCCGAGAGCCGGGTATCTTTCCATAAATAGTCCGCTATCCGATGCATCTCAGCCAAATAACCGGATGGGGCATTTACCAAATTTTCATACGGGATCGTACATAGGTTCGGATCTTGCAGCCAGCGCAAATAAGGGATAAATACATGGTTTATATTACTATATCCTATATGTTGAAGACCGTAACGCCGGGCGTTAGCTCTCGTATCGTAAAACCCGGTAATCATCTTCATTAGCCGTTCATCCAAGGATTTCATATGTCTTGTGAAATATGGATAATACAGATGTTTGTTGTCTTCGTTGAGAATAAAAGAAAGCTGGTCTAATAGGACATCTCTGGGATCGCGATAAATAAAGATTCTGCGAATCCGATGGTCGTCCAGCCATTGCTTCATTTCCCGGCTGTAATCGAGATAACCGGCCCACACCTCTCCATCCCTTATGGTTTTCAGTCTTGCATATACATCTTCCTCCCATTGGTTGATCCAACCGCCCGGACGTAACGGAGGCATCCCCGAAACCAGTTCATTTAAAATGTAAATACCGCTGTCGGGCACCCCAAGCAGTACTACTTTCGGCATCTTGATCGTCATCACCTCTTTCTCCGGCTGAAGTTTCAGGCGTTGAGGAGATTTCGCTTCCGGTAATTATCGGAAAATGAAAGCCGGCTGCCTCCCATGCTTATAGCCAAATTGACGGCTTCAATATGGTCGCCTATGATCAATTGCCGCACTTGATGATCCATTGCCTTGTTCGTTTTGGCAATCACATTAATGCTTGCCGCCGTTCCTACTCGAAGCCCCTGCAGGATGGCCATGGCTTGAGCCTTCGGCGGGACAGATAATGCCCGACCTACCGCTTCCAGGGCTCTTCGCGACAAGGCGTGGGGAAACGTGTTCAGCGAATTGGCCCCCAGTTCCTGTCTTTTCAGGCAGCAATTCAGAAAATATTTCATGATCGTAGGTTGGTCCCAATGAGCAAATACGGGGAGATAGGGAGTAATATCGTTTAAAGCTATATCCATCCCTTCGCCTACCGCATGAATAAAGGGAAGCAATTGTTCAGCTTTCATGGGGATATCCCCGTCCAGAAACAGCACAATATCCGAATCGGTCATTTGGGAGCCCAGAGCCCGTCCCGCATCATCTCCCGACTGCTTCTTATCATGGACAATAATCGCTTTGGAGTGTTTGCCAACCTTGCTCAGCAAGGATTGGTTTACATCATGGACCATCACAATAATTTCATCTAACGGAAGCCGGTTTAATTGCTCAATCCAGTTAACGACGGTGTCTTCCTCATTCATGGCCATAATAACGGCGGATACGGAACCTTGGACGGGTATCAACAGTCCTTCTTTTAAGGATAAGCCGGAGCTTTGACAATATCCGTCCATATAACCTTGTACCGCTGCCTTGTATTTTTTCCAATTGATTTTTCCGGGAAAAAGTCTTTCGCAGTGACGAATCCACAGCTCATTCAAGGCTTTTTGAGGATAGGCCTCTCCGTTTATCGGTTGGGTTATGGCATCCCCCCAACCGGCTTTAAAGCAGCGTACCCTCCATTTCGCCAAGGTGGTTGGCCGGGTTTGGGCCGAGCGGCCGAGCGTTTTTTTGAATACCCTCTTTCTTTTTGCCGTTACCTTACGCATCATCATCTCACCTCACCAAATGCCTCTTATTGGGTAGATCAGGTATGCCGCCCCTGGCGTCTGTGGCTTGAATCACCCTTTCCATAGCTTCCAGATGGTCGCCAATGATCAATTCCGCCAATGGATCAAAACCGTTTTTGATCCTGTTCCGTTTCCGGTTCATCTTCCCTACCGGCACACGATTCACCCGCCTGATTTTAAGCCCTTTCTGCACGGCTATGGCCATGGCTAAAGGCGGAACGGCTAACGCTCCGGCTCCAATCATCGCAAGCGCTTTTCTTGCCATGGCATGAGGAATCGTCGTCATGGACGCTCCTTTGAGATCGGAACGGGACAACATGACGTTCAATGCGTATTTAGCAAGTACAACACTGTGTACCTCTTTTTTATATATTGGACCTGAATGGTTATTCAGGGCGATATCCGCCCCATTCTTAATCGCCGCCACCAAAGGAGTGAGCATTGACGTTGAAACCTTGATATCGCCGTCCGTAAATACTAAAATATCCCCCTTCGCTTCCATCGCCCCGATCGCTCTGCCGACATCATGGCCTAACGGCTGTTTGAAACTGATGACTCTTGCCCCTGACAGCTCTGCCAGCTCTTCAGAGCCGTCCGTCGATCCATTAGCTACCACGATAACTTCCGTTTTGGAGTGAACCCGGCTGGCTGCCCGGATAACATGGCCGAGCGTCTTGATTTCGTTCATCACGGGAATGATAACGGAAACCTTGGGCGCCTCGCTGTTATGAAAGAATGTTTTCACCGGCCGCTTTGATTTCGGTTTGTTCGCAGTCGTCTGCTTCATCACTAGGTTTCAGCTCCTTTGTGCTAAAGGATAACCTGTACTTTCCATATCCTATGAATTTTCTTCCATCGTGAGAAGGGCTTTTGTTTAGAAAAGCTCTTTTTGGGCAACCCCTATCGCAGGTAAAAAAATAACACCTCTGCTGATAGAGGTGTTTGATGGATTGGTGAATCTGATAACAAGAACAAATGTTCTTATTTAGTTTGCTGTCGCCTGGCCATTACAATAAGAGGTTTGCCGGGCTTTTCCTCAGACCGATTCATCCTTACTCAGTTGATAAGTCTCATAAAGTCCTTGAAAAAGATCGTACAGGGGCTTCCAATTCAGCAGGCTTACCGCCTTCGCATGGTTCAGGCAGCTGTGCTTGATATCCCCCGCCCTCTCGTGCGTATAAACGACCGAAAACTTCTCGTGGTGGATTTTACGCAGCATGAAGACCAGCTCGTTTATTGAGGTGGGTACAGAGGTGCCGACATGAATGATTTGCCGGTCTCCTCTTTCTATGGCCGCAAGATTGGCACTGACAACATCCTTCACATAAACAAAGTCGCGCGTCTGCTCTCCATCCCCAAAAATGTTCAGGGGCAATCCCCGTTTAATCCGATCAAAAAATATCGCTACTACGCCTCCTTCCCCTTTGGGGGTTTGCCTGGGACCGTAGACGTTCGCGTATCTTAAAATCGTGTACTTTAATCCGTACAGCTGATGAAATACTTGAAGATACAATTCGGGTGCCCATTTGGAAATGCCGTAGAAGGAAATGGGCTGCGCAGGGTGATTCTCATCGATCAAGGATACATTCAAATCTCCGTACACCGCACAGGATGAAGCATAGACGACTTTCTTCACCGATGCTTTCGCGCAGGCCTGCAGGATATTGGCCGTTCCTGCAATATTGATGGAGGCATCGTAGCCGGGATCGGCTACGGAACGCTGCACATCAACCTGAGCGGCTTGATGGAACACGATATCCGGACGCTCTCTAAGGATGAGTTGTTCGGCTTCCTTGCTTATGATATCCACCTGATGCCATATCGCTCCGTCCGGGACATATTGCGAGTTTCCCGTGGACAAGTTGTCGATCACATGCACGGTGATTCCTTTCGCTGCAAGAGCTTCAGCCAGATGAGATCCGATGAATCCGGCACCGCCGGTGACGAGAGCCTTCATGTCCCGTTCACGGCTTTGTCTTGTTGTTGTCTATACCAATCGATGGTAAGCCGCAGCCCTTCATCCAGCGTAACCGTTGGCTCATACCGGAGAATGCGTTTGGAGCGAGTCAGATCGGGAATCCGTGCCCGCATATCTTCATAGCCGACGCCGTACGCCTTCTCATAGGACTCGAATAGTATCGGCGAGGATGAACCCGCCAGATCGCGGATTTTGTGCGCCAAGTCCAGAATGGAAATGGGATTTGCGGAGCCGAGATTAAATGCCAATCCGTCGGCCTTGGAATCCATAGCTGCGATCGTTCCGGCAACCGTATCCCCGACGTAGGTGAAGCAGCGCGTTTGCTTTCCGTCACCGTACACCTTGATGGGGCTGTTGGTTAACGCCGCCTTGATAAAACGCGGTACGACCCCGCCATATTGCGAGGAGACCTGCCTGGGTCCATACGCGTTAAAATACCTTACCACCGCAACCGGAAGTCCCATTTCCGCATAAGCAAAGCACAGATGCTCGTCAATCGCTTTAGCGGTCGCATAACACCAACGGTGAATCGACGGAGATCCGAGGACACGATCCGAATCTTCCCGGAAAGGGAGGTTATCGTTTTTGCCGTAAATTTCCGAGGTGGACGCAAACACCACCTTCATTTTTTTTTCATGAGCAAGCTCCAGGACGTTGCGGGTTCCGTCGATATTGCCTTCGATGACCTTGAGCGGATTTTCGACCGTATTTTTCACACCGAGGACGGCCGCCAGATGGAACACCGTATCGCAATGCCGCATGAGCTCCCGAAGCAGGTCTTTATCCGTCACTGAACCGTGCACCATCGTATGTTGGCCGCTCTCCGCAGCCTTATCCAGAAATCCGCTCTGACCGGCGGACATATCATCCAAGGTCCACAAGCGGTGCCCCGCTGCAATAAGCCGCTCCACCAGATGGGATCCGATAAAACCGGCTCCTCCTGTTACAAGAATGTTCATTTGGTACCTCCTTGGACCTTAGATTAAAACGATATTGTCGCGATCCTTTACCTGTTTGGTAGCGTTGCGCGTATCGATCACAAGCCACGCATTGGCCGCCAACGTCTCGTAAGGAATGCGGGAGTGATCCGTAAGGATGAGCACGCAGTCATGCTGCTGAATGTTCCTCTTCGTAAGCGAAACCCGTTTGAGCCTGTGGTCGCCTGCTTGAATTTCATCGATATACGGATCATGGAAGTTTACTTTTATCCCAAGCTCCAAAAGCTGCTGTATGATGGGAATCGCAGTAGACTCGCGAAGATCATTAACGTCTTTTTTATACGTGACGCCGAGAACAAGAACTTTATTTTCGTGAAGGGGCTTCTTGGCAGACAAACATTGCTGCACTCGCTGTACGACATACGCCGGCATGTGTTCGTTAATCTGATGGGCCAAATCAATAAATCTCAAATCGACATCGAATTGCTTCGCTCTCCATTTCAAATAAAGCGGGTCTACGGGTATACAGTGTCCGCCAATCCCCGGACCCGGATAATACGGGGTAAAGCCGTACGGCTTCGTACTTGCGGCTTCGATGGCCTCCCAGAGATTGATCCCCAGCTTCTCGGACATCATGGCCAATTCGTTCATAAAAGAAATATTAATCAAACGCTGACAGTTTTCGAGTATTTTGGTTAATTCGGCTACCTTGGGCGAGGAAACGATCACGACACGGTCGAATATGCTCTCATACACCGCTTTGCCCAAAGCCGTGCATTTCTCGGAAACCCCTCCGAGAACCTTCGGTATTTCACGCATCTGCATCCTTTGGGCACCCGGATCGATACGTTCGGGAGAATAGGCCAGATACACATGCTTTCCGACCTTCAGCCCCGTTGATTCAATTAACGGTTGAAGTTCTTCTTCCGTAGTCCCCGGAAAGGTCGAGCTTTCCAATACGATCAGCTGTCCTTCATGCAAATGCGGCAGTATTCCATTGATGGCCTCCCTGACATAGGTCAAATCCGGATTGAAGTCTTTATCCAAAGGAGTAGGGACACAAATAATAATGGCATCGGCATGACTTGCCTCGCTAAAGGAAGTGCTGACATGGAATTTATCGGCAGAAAACATGGTTCTAATATCTTTTGTTGTAAAATCGGATAAGTAGCTCTGCCTGTTGACAAGCTTATGAACCTTTCTCGCATCCACATCAATTCCATAGACAACATGTCCATTCTGAAGAAATAATTGGGCGAGCGGAAGTCCGACATATCCCAAACCAAGAATCGCAATGGTATGCTTTCCCGCTGCATTCACTCTCTCCACCCCCTTTTATCGTAAATCATGAATAATTTTATTGTACGCTTGAGATTTTTTAAACGTTATAGAGTGATATCCCATATGAGGAAAAATAGTAGAATGACTATGGATCGGATGGTTTCCTGTTTTTTTCATTGTCCTCCCTCCTTTTCTGCTAAGTTACCATATCATACGCTGGAGATCTTTTATGCGTCATAGATTGATACCCCATAAGGAGAAAAATAGTAGAATGACCATGGACCGAATGAACTCCCGCTTTTTTTATTGTCCAATCCCCTTTTCCCGCTGGTTGCCCTATCGTGAGTTTAGGATCTTTGATGTGTCATAGATTCATATCCAGATTGCCGAAATATAGTAGAATACCCCTAAAACCGCCTGTTATAGGCTTCCAATCTACCTAAAAGCAGATCATGCATGAGGTTGATAGCCTATTAAAATGGTTGTTTATACCTTACAGCATTGCGAGACGGAGCATACAATGAATCCGAGGGCCGATAAGGAAGGGATGAGGATATGAAAATACTGTTAAGCACCTATTTTTATTTACCTCACGTAGGTGGTGTTTCCACTTATGTGGATATTTTAAAGAATGAGCTGGAAAAGATGGGGCACGAAGTGGACGTATTCGCTCACTATCCTGACATGGAAAAGTATTATATGCCGAATAATGGCCGAACGCTGGAGAAATTTAAAATTAAAGAGTTTGTTTACGAAAAAGTGTACACCTATTATGAGCAAAAAATGGCCCACGTCGATCCCTGGATCCGCTGGAGAGAAATCGAGAGATATTGCTTTGAAACGGCAGCCGTTTCCTTTGGTCTAAAAAAATACGATCTGATCCATACGCAGGATATCGTATCGACCAAAGCGCTGTGGCGAGTCAAACCCAAAGGCACTCCTTTGATTGCAACGATTCACGGGTGCCTCGCTAAAGAGTTTATTTATTCCGGGGAAGTTACCGGAAAAAACACGCTGCCATGGAAATACGCATCCGCTGAGGAATATTATGGAGCCGTCTCGAGCGATATGACGATCGTTCCAACCAGATGGCTCAGAAATTTGAACATTTCGGAGTTCAAGGTTCCGAAAAATCATATGAAGGTCATCCCGTACGGTATGGATATTCGCGCATTTCAGGGAAAGATGGAACAAGGAACAACCTTAAAAAACCCGCCGGATAAAAAAGTGCTCATATGCCCCGCCCGACTCGTTCCCGTGAAAGGGCACAAGCATTTGCTCGAAGCACTGTCCCTGCTGAAACAGAAAAGAAGCGATTGGGTATGCTGGCTTGTGGGGGATGGAGAGCTGCGCGGCGATTTGATGCAGCAGTGCCTAAACTTGAATTTGCAGGAGCACGTCCTGTTTTTGGGAGCAAGATCCGATGTGCCTGCTCTGCTTAAACAGTCGCAAGTTTTTGTTCTTCCCAGCTTGCAGGATAACCTGCCTTTCTCGGTCATGGAAGCTCAGGTTGCAGGAAAAGCCGTTGTTGTTTCCGATGCCGGAGGCATTCCGGAAATGGTCGAGCACGGTAAAACCGGTTTAGTTTCCCCCGCAGGCCAAAGCCAAGCTATGTATCGAAACCTTTTACGCGTTCTTGAGGATGATCTGATCCGGAGGCGGTTGGGCGAACAGGCCAAACAATGGGCGTTGTATCACTGGTCTATAGAAAAGATGATGGAGCAGACATTCGATGCTTACGAATCCATAGTATCCAAAAGAATTGTACGGCGAGGAGGTACTCATATTGGGCGATAAAGTGAGAGTAAGTCACCGGAATCTGTTAAGCAGAAAGCTCAAAGCCATCATCAGTCAAAACAGGCTGATGAAAATTTTGAAGGAACTGAAAAATAAAGCCTCGGTGTATAAAGTATCCGTCTCAAAAAGACGCAAAGCCAAACTCCTATCGAGGAAAAAAATAGCAGATGTGAAAAAGATATTACTAAGAAAACGCAAGCTGAACACGGTGACAAAATTGAGGAAAAGTTCGGCAGCAGAAAACAAGAAAATACGAAATAAACGTAAAATCATGCGGCTCAAGAAAAAATTAGCGGCCAGAAAAAAGTTGGGCTCCAAACGTGTTAAACAAAGAAAATGGACGACGAAAATGAGATTGCTCCGAAAAGCGGCGAGAAAAAGACAGATGAAGAAAAGGAAATTATTCAGCAGGCAGCCGGGCAAAGATCTTCAGTTAGTTGCAGGAGACACGGTAAGCATCCCCGTTTCTCCGGTCTGGCCGGCCGAAGAGTTTTCATCCGGTGCGCTCGCACCCGCGGATCAATACAACTCCCTGTTTTCGTTTGAGGTAGACACCTCGAACAATATCCAGGTAAACCACGAATTGTGGGATTCGATCGTCGCAAACATGCCTAGCAACTATTCCATTCCGGATTCTGATTTTGTTAAAAGATTGTCCCTGCCGGCGGAGCAGATCAGTTCTGCGGAGAAGCAGTCTTCCTTACGAACGACAGCGATAGAAAATGATGTCTCTGTGGAAGGAATGGTGGAACCTCCTTTAATTGACTTACTTTCAGAGGGGCCAATATCGACCGCAGTGGATCTGCCCTCCGCTGCCGCCGGCGGAGCAAATGAACAAAAAAATGATGGAGACAAATAACGGTTTACGAGGCAAAGAGGGTTCAGCAAGCTCGGCATTATTTGCCCAAAACAGAAATCAAGCCGGATATTCTGTGAGCATATCCGGCTTGATTTCCGCTAACTTTCAAACAACCTTTTTAAAAGGGTCAGGTCGGGAATGGAGTAGGTTTGCGGGAGCCTCTCCAAAACAGATGTCCAGAAAGTCTCCTCCCCGTCCCACGGCCCGGGAATGCCGCAGTTTTCGATGAAAGATTCGACCGGCATCGTCGGTTCGAGCGATTGGAGGAACGAGGGATCCAGCAAAGTATAATCTGCAGGCAGTGTTTCTTCCAACTTCGACCATAGCTGCGGGTTATCATGATCATAGAAGTCAAAAGAAAAAATCATGATTTCTTCACCTTCTTCAGGGCTTCATCGTATACCGCCATTGTCCGTTCGATTAAGGTAACGGAAGACCATTGCTTCAGCGCCCATTCTTTTGCTTGCGCAGCAAGACTCTCCCTCAATAGCGGATCGTTCATCATGCTTACCAACCGGTGGGCCAGCTCCTCTTCTTGATCCACCTCAAATAACAGTCCTGTTTTTTCATGTTGGATCATTTCCGGAATACCGCCGGCATTGGAAGCCACGATGGGAACGCCTGACAACTGCGCCTCCATTATGGAAAACGGCAAATTATCCTGAAGGGAAGGCAGCACCATAAGGTCCGATTGGTTCAGGAGATAAGGTACGTTGGTCTGATCTCCAAGCAGCGTTACCCGCTCCGTCAATGCGTAGTCTATAATCAACTGTTGAATATCGTTGTGCAATGGTCCGTCTCCGATGAGCCAGCAATGCCAGGACGGATCCGAAGTTAATCTGCGCAAAGCGCCCAGCAGTATACGGTGCCCTTTCACAGGAACAAGCCTTGCTATACAGCTGATCGTAAACGCCCCCTTCTTGTCCGCCTGCCCGGTAAAAGGCTGCTTGAGCCGGTCTTCGAACGCTTGAGTATCCATCCCGTAGGGGATGACCGTCAGCATTTGCGGCGGTACGCCGAATTGAGCCAATTCCCTGCGCAGCCAATGTGCAGGTACAATCGTGGAATCCGCAGAGATGCACCCGTAATACTCTTCATCCGATGCATATTTCCAGGCTAAACTTTCTTTACTTCTGATTTCACCCGATATCAAATGCTCCTTGGCCAGCAGACCATGAATCGTAGCCACCAAAGCGGTTGAGGGCGGTTTAACTCTGGATAACGCACGAGTTGAAATGATATCCTGCGTATGAATCACGTCATACTGCTTTAAATCAAACAGCGATGCCGCCACCTCGAAGCAGTAACGCTCAATTTCACGATAGCGGATCCAGGGGTCTACATGGGACAGGAAACGTTGGAAGAATCGCATCACCTTATCGTAAATGACCGATTTAATCGGCCATTTTTCAACCATTTCCCCTCCATTCACCAGGTAATAATGCGCCATATCCGGATGATGCGCCAGCACGTCCACCTGATGACCTGCCCGCTCTAATTGTTCCTTCAATAGTCGAACGTACACGTCTACGCCCCCCACATGGGGCAGATACCAGTACGTGGCCAATAATATTTTTTTCCCGGCTTGATCCCCGGAGCTATTGGATGTCGGAGTCACCGGAACGAGGATTGGAGCTTCCCGGCTTGGTTCAATGGGAGGTACGGAAGACATGAAATAAACGCAGCCTGACATAAATTTTTTTTGATTCATACCGGAAATGGCGCCGATTGCGATCCAAGCCCCTTCATGATTGCGTGTGCTCGAAACCGAATAACCAAATACTTCGGCTTCGCTGCCGTTAAACTCATGAACGACCTCTCCGCCCATATTCAATACATAGCTACTCCCGGCTCGGGCTCCGGCCAGTACCATCGGAGTGCCGGTTGTTCGATCGACTAGAGGAAAAACGCTTGATCCCAGTTCCTGAAGCCCGAACCAGCCTTCCTTTTCCAAAAGTATTTTGTTTTGATAGACGGAAATTATCGTGATCGTTCCGCATCTTACTTCTTCACCGCTTGCCTTGGGCGAACCCACGATCACCTCTTGCGCTCCGTCTCCATCCATATCGTATACGGAAACGTAGTATCCGAATTCATCATAGGAGCGTCGCCCCGCGGACTCGTACAGTAAACCCTTGTCCTGGGAATAGATAAGAACTCTTCCCGTTCGCTCCGCTCCGGCTTTTGAAAAGCGGGGGGCGCCGATCACGATCTCGTCCCTCCCATCTCCGTTAACGTCTCCTGATGCGAGCGCAAAGCCCAAGCCCTCCCGCTCTACTCCTGTAAATTGCGCCAGAACGCTCTTGTCGGCACCTGAAAATATCGTAACCCTCCCGTTCCGTTCCAAGCCGTCGGGATCCATGTAATGGGACGAGACTGCGATATCCGGCACCCCATCGCCGTTCCAATCCAAAATCGTGATGGCCGTTCCGAGCTTGGCGTAATCTTCTTGGCCATCCCATCGGTCAAGCAATTCTCCCGTTCTGCCGGAAAAAACCGATACTGTTCCGCACTCGATCCGGGAACCGGAGCTTGATCGCGGCGCGCCGACAATAATCTCGCATATGCCGTCGCCATTCATGTCCGCCAACGCAACAGAAGAGCCGAAGCACTCCCCGTACTTCTCCCCTTTTAAAATAAACAAAAGCCTTAATTCCTGCGAGTACACGTACAGCTTTCCCGTATAATAATGGGGGATCGGATTCACTCCGTATTCATCTTCGATATGTGTCGCCGTGCTTGCCGCAATGATCCATTCATCGTGGCCGTCTCCGTTAATATCTCCGGAAACGATCCGATGTCCGAATCGGTCATGCTCTCTTTCACCTTCTAACTGCTTCCATAAATAAAATGGCTTCTGATTGCTCAACCCCTATCCCTCCAAATGTAGTTATGGTTTACCCGGAAGTACGATTTCGACCGAAATCGGCTCCTCGGCCGAAACGGCTGTTTTTACCGTTCTGCTGCCAAGATTTGCCGCAGAGCAAACCAATGCATAATTGCCCGGTTGTACGTCAGGAAACAAAAAATGTCCGTTGTGATTGGTTTGAGCGCTGCAGAGAACAACCCCGGACATATCGATCAAATGGACATGGGCGCCAGGAACTCCGCGGAGAGGATCGGTTTGAACAACAACGTTTCCTTTCACGGCCGTAACGGATGGAACCGGTAGCTCCCGCTCCGTATCGAATAACTCCCAGAAACGGACGGTTAATCGGTTGACAAAATCCTCTTTCCATTCCATTGCTTTCTGGTTACCGATCGCTTCTTGATACACTTGGAACGTACGTTCGGTCATCACCTGATCATTCCATACCTTATGAGCAAATGCTTTGGCTGCGTTCGACAATCGCTCACGTAAAGCGCCGTCTTCTACCAGAAGAAGAAGCTTTTCATACAGTTCTTGCGCATTCCGGGGGCTTACGAAAAATCCGTTATTGCCGTCTTCAATCATTTCTGCGATGCCGCCTACTCTGGAGGCCACCACCGGCTTCCCTGCACTTTGCGCCTCTATAATGGAAAACGGGAGATTATCCTGCAATGAAGGAAGCACGACAATGTCGGCGGATGCCAGGAGCTCCGGCACATCGGAACGCTTGCCCAGGAGCTTTACATATTCATGAATGCCGAGTTGATGGATCTGCTTCTCCAAATCCTCCTTCATGAGGCCGTCTCCAATGAGCCAGCAGACGACGCCTTTCCGTTTGCGCACAAGCAAGGCCATCGCCTCGAGGAGATATGTTTGACCTTTAATGGCAACTAAGCGGGCGGGACAGGCGATAATGATGGGTTGAGGTTCCCTGGATGTGACATTTATTTTCAAACGGGCAGGCTGAGAACGTTGAAAGGCATGTTGATCAATACCATAAGGGATGATATGCGTATTCGCATGAGAAATGTGGAACGAGGACAGTCGGTCAACAAGCCAGCGGCTCGGCAAGATCAAGGAATCCGGAGACATGCAGCCAAAATACTCTTCTAAAGCCAAATACTCCCGCTCGATCATCGAAAGATAACGGGCCTCGTTATTTTCTACCCACTCGGTCGCCAGGCAGCCGTGAATCGTCGCGACCAGAGGGATGTTGGCCGGCTTTACTCTGCTCAGGACAAGCGTCGAATAAATATCCTGCGTATGAATCACGTCATAATGGTCAAGCCGGGTTTGCAGGCACGCCAGCTGGAACGCATATTTCTCGCATTCCCGCCGAAACATCCATGGGGTAAGCATCGCCGGGCTTTCCTCGTAATGGCTCAAAACGATAGGCTCAGCCTGCCGGATGAGAGAGCTTTTTTTGAAGGTTAGACTATTGTTCAGAAAATAGTAATGAGTCATATCAGGATGCTGGGCAAGGATGTCCACTTCATGACCGGATTGTTCAAGACATTTGGCAAGGATGGTCACATATGTGGATACTCCGCCGACATGCGGCAGATGCCAGTATGTCGCGATTAATATTTTCATATCACAGTTTCTCCCCTCGCCGTACCGTTGGCGGAGTGATTTTTGCCATCTAGGCAATCCAAACGTTTCTTTCCGTTTCCTGATCTTTCCGGCATTACGATCTAGCGCGCATCGACATAGAATAGAATTGGCCTCATAGAACAGACTATGATTGCAGGTGAAGACATGCTATAGATAGCGGCTGAGTTTTTCTAAAATTGGTTTGCGTTACAACCGGGACAATTCATACTCCTCCAGCTGCGGCCATCCTATCCGGCATCTCCGCCCAGAAGAGGAAACGAAAACGCCGTTTTTCATCTGCCGCCGACGACGACGATTTTTTCTGCTAACCCGCAGCGCGAATGAACAGCTTCGTGTATTCATGCCGCTCTTCGTGCAATATTTGGTCAGCTTGAAACTGATCTACGATTTGTCCGGCTTTCATCACGATCATCCGGTTACTGATCATGCGGACGGCCGTGAGATCGTGGGAAATAAACAAAATGTACATGCCGAGCCTGGTTTGCAAGCTTTTCAGCAGCTTCAAGATTTGGGCTTGTACAGATACATCCAGGCTGGAGGTCGGCTCATCGCAAATCAGCAGCTTGGGATTCAAACTGATCCCGCGGGCTATCGCCACGCGCTGTTTTTGCCCGCCGCTCATCTCATGCGGATACCGCTCCAAGTAATTTCCGGACAGACCGACCATCTCCAACAGCTTGGCCGCCGTTTCTGGTCCGGAGTGCCTTACATCGGCCAGAAACGGCGGGATCACCTCAGGGAAATTATCAAGCGGCTCCATGATGGAACGCCAGACGGGAAGCCGCGGGTTCAGCGAAGCCGTCGGGTTCTGAAACACGACTTGAATATGCTTTCTCATCCTGCGCATGGCTTTTCCTTGAAGACCGGCAAGGGATACCCCCTGGAATCGGATATCTCCGCGGTCGGGTTTGTCCAAAGCAAGCAGCTGCCTTCCCAGCGTACTTTTACCGCTGCCGCTTTCGCCGACCACGCCAAGACACTCCCCTTCTCCTATTTGCAGGGAAACTTGATGTAAAGCCGCTACCTTTAACACAAAGATATTTATGTAATTATTACGATTATAAAACGTAATAATTATGCATATCGGATACCTCCTATGCTTCATTTGATGAAGAAACTGAAATCTCAATCGATAGTAATTATTACACATAAAGAGCATACGGGTTCTTATCTTTTTTTGTCAATATACTAAACGATGTTGGGATAGGAGCTGATATAATCACAATGCCAGGCTTCTCCCGCACACCGTCCCTTTAATGTTTAAAAAGTGGAGCAGCTGCCGGGGCATACTGCTCCACTCTCGCTTCCCGTATGTTTTGATGCCGAAAGACTCCGGCTTGGCCACCCGGTCATCCTGCTGCCGTTTACGATCACCCCAAACTTCACGCGACTATAATGTCGTTGAAACCGGCATTTCCAATAAGTAAAGCTTATGAAAATTATCCAATATGCTGTGAAGCATAGCCTCGGAGTCTTTATGCCGGTACGTTTGCAGACTGATCTGCTCCTTATTTTGAATATACTGAGCGTCTATTAATTCAGAAGACCATTCTGACACCATGGTTTCAATACATTTCGGCGTGGATTCAAGATGAAACTGTAAACCAAGTACACGGTCGCCGTAAGCAAATGCCTGGTTCTGACATGCCTCCGAATAAGCGAGGTGCAGTAATTCAGAAGAAAGCTCAAATGTATCGCCATGCCATTGAAAGGAATAGAAGCGATCGGGCAAGTCCTTCATCAGAAAGTGGGATTGACCTGTCCGAAAAACCGGATGCCAACCAATTTCTTTTTGTTCGTTTTTATATACTTTGCCCCCCAGAACCTCCGCTAACAGCTGGGCTCCAAGGCATATACCCAGTACCATTTTTTTCAGATGAACAGCTTTTCGGATAAAAGCTTTTTCCGCGGATATCCAGGGATGTCTTTGCTCATGATAAGCACTCATCGGACCGCCAAGGATAACTAATAAATCAAACGAAGAAACATCGGGGAAACGGCGGCCTTCAGAGGGCACAAAAGTTTCAACGTAACCGTGATGAGTCGATGCCCATGTCACAAAACATGACTCGTCGTCAAAAGAAAAATGTTTCATCAGAAGCAAACGCATAGAACCGCCCCTTTTTAGTTCATTTTACGTTATGTATTATAACACTAAAAAAGTTAGATATCTATCCTTCGACATAACTACCCGTTTTCCCCTCTCATTCTACTAAATCATTTGCTGCGTCCGGGCCGTATTGTCATTTATTGGTTTATAGCACCTGTTCTATTGAGTTGATGCCGGTTCACACAATGGGCCGGTTCTTTGCCGTTTAATACGGCAATGATTTCGTCTGCGGCTCCTACAGCCATTCGAATTAAAGCGTCTTTCGTATGAGCGGCCATATGAGGAGTGACGATCACTTGCTCCAATTCCCATAACAGGTGCTGCTTCGGCGCAGGTTCGTCTTCGAATACATCCAGCCCGGCGCCCGCGATATCACCCGATTGGATGGCATGATAGAGGGCTTCCTCATCCACCAGTCCGCCTCTTGCACAGTTAATGAGATAAGCTGAATTCTTCATTTTCTTCAATGCTTCCGCATTAATAAAATGGTGCATCTCCGGCAAGTAAGGAAGGTGAAGTGAGACAAAATCCGATTCCGTTAAAATCGTCTCGATGGAATCGACCAGACGAACGCCATCCAAATAAACCTCTTTTACATACGGATCATAAACGATGGCGTTCATGCCTAAACCTGAGGTGCATTTGTTCACGACCAGCCTTCCGATATTGCCGTAACCAATCAATCCTAACGTCTTTCCCGCAAGCTCGGATCCGATAAAAAGGTTACGAACCTCGAAACGCCCTTTTCTAAGCTCTTTATCGGCTTTAACGATATGGTGGGCAAGGGCAATCATCATTCCGACCACATGCTCGGCTACAGAGTTGGTATTAGACCGGGGAACGTTCGTAACGAATATCCCTTTCTCCGAGGCAGCCGCCATATCGATGTTATCCACCCCGATCCCGTGTCTGGCAATCACCTTTAGCTGAGGACATTGCTCGATCACCTGACGGCCAATTTGCGCAGTCCTTATGAGAATCGCATCGCAGTCTTCCGGAACCTCCAACAAGCGGTCATCGATAGGCTGCTCCGGATAAATCACTTCCAGACCCGCTTGCTCCAATCTTTCCAATCCTTCCTTGGCGATCGGTTGGGCCACCATCACTTTATAACGTTTCATGGGTTATCAAATCCTCTCTGTTCATTTACATCTCTACATCGCTGGCAAGCATTCCCCTTTTCTTCTTCACCACACTGATGATACTTCCAGCCAGAACGACCAGGGCCACGATCATAAGAACCGCGGATATCGGTCGTTCAAAGAAAATCATTAACGAACCTTCCGACATCGCCAGGGATTGAAGTAAGGAGGTTTCGATCAGCGCTCCGAGTACGAAGGTCAATACGGTTGCCGCGATGGGAATATCCAGCTTTTTCATAAAGTAGCCGATGATTCCGAACATAAACATGACCCCGACATCCCATAAGCTGTTGTTAACGCTGTACACACCCAGAATAGAAATGATCAAAATGATCGGGAACAATAACTTATAAGGAACCAAAGCGATTTTGGCCCACATTCCGGCCATCGGAAGATTCATAAATAACAGGATCAGGTTACCTATAAACATACTCGCGATGACTCCCCAGACGAAATCCGGGTTGTTCTGGAATAATTGGGGACCCGGCGTCAAGCCGTGGAGGATAAAAGCGCCTAAAATGACGGCAACTGTTGGCGAGCTTGGGATCCCCAGCGTAAAGAGCGGAATCAGGGCCGCACCGCTATAGGCATTGTTCGCGGTTTCCGGTCCTGCCACACCCTCAATGGCTCCTTTTCCAAAACGGGTGGGGTCTTTCGCCATTTTCTTCTCCAGGGAATACGACATCAGTGACGCTATGACCGCATTAGCGCCCGGGATCAAGCCCAATATAAAACCTAACCCTGTACCGCGCCCGATCGCTTTCATCGTCGGCGCCCATTCCTCTTTATTTGGGAACAGTCCCTTGACCTTCGGCGGCTTATCCACTTTCATGGCGTTTTCGGCGTTTAGCAAAATCTCCGAAATCCCAAAAAGCCCCATCGCAATGGCAACAAAATCAAAACCATTCAACAATTCCATTTGGTCAAAGGTAAAGCGAATCGATGCGGAGACAGGATCCATTCCGATCAGGGAGAGGAGAAGTCCAATAATCGCCGCAATCATACCTTTGACCAGCGATCTTCCCATCAAACCGATGAGCATTAACAATCCTACCATCATCAAAGCAAAAAATTCAGGCGGACCGAAACGCAGCGCGAAATGAGCAAGTGGCGGACCGACAAAAGCAAGTCCCAGAATCGCCGCCGTCCCCCCGATAAAGGAGCCTATGCCGGCCACTCCGAGCGCAACGCCTGCTCTTCCCTGTTTAGCCATTTGATGACCATCAAGACAGGTAATCACCGACGCCGCTTCCCCGGGGGTGTTAATTAATACGGAGGTGATAGTCCCCCCGTACATCGCGCCGTAAAAAATTCCGGAAAGCATGATAATCGCCGACATCGGGTCCAACCCGAAGGTAAGCGGAATCAGGATGGCCGTACCTGCCGTCGGGCCTAAGCCCGGCATAACTCCGACAAGCATCCCTATCGTGACGCCGACCAAGCAATATAACAAATTCCATCCGGAAATCGCATGTTCAAAACCAACGAACAAATTCGAAAATAGTTCCACGGCATCACCACCCCCAGGCATTAACCGGTATCGGCACAGACAGCAGTTTACAGAACACCCAGAACAGAATAATCGAAATTCCAATGGAAATCCCAAGGCCGGCGTACCATTGGTACTCTCTTGCCAGCAGAATGAAAAGAAAAAGGGTCCCGGCCATCACAAAGCCAATCGATTTAACGGTTAGTAGAAAGAGAAGAAATGACCCGATGATGGTTACGATATTGATGAAACCCTTCCCTCTCGGCAAAATATCCTTGAACCTGGTAATATGCTTTATGGAATTCATCATGTAAACCACCGAGAGAATGATGAGAAGCCCGCTTAGCCACAAAGGAAGAAGGCCCGGTCCAGGCCCCTCCGGCCCCATATAATCAAACGAAAGAGACATCCAAAAGAACATCAAGCCGAACAGAAAAATGAAGATCGCCGCCCAAACACCGGCATTTTGTCTCATCAAAATCAACCACCTCCTTTGCCGATGATAAGGGCATATCAGCACGCAGCACAGACATGCCCTTTAAGAAAATTACTTGATTAGACCAATGGACTTTGCCACATCGCCGGTCGTCTTGTTCGTTTGAGCAATGATGTCGGCAAATTCTTTGCTATCCGCGTAGGCTGGTTCAAGACCAATCCGGTTGAATTCCTCTTTGATCGATGGATCTGCCATCGCCTTCTTGAACACCTCACGAAGAATATCGACGACTTCTTTCGGTGTGTCTTTGTGAACAACGACGCCGGACCAGGTGTCCAAACCTACAAATCCTTTATCCTTTAAGAATACCGCATCCTTGAAGGCCTCAATTTTGCTTGTGCCGGCGTTAGCGAGTACGCGCACCGTACCGGAGTCCACATGCGGTTTGGCTTCCTGTGTCAGAACGACCGCCCCCTGCACATGACCGCCTAACAAAGCCGTAAGTGCAGGCGCCGCACCGTCAAACGGTACATGCTTGGTTTGGATGCCTTCCAGAATATTGATGCCTTCCATCGTTAAATGCTGAGTATTGCCTGCCCCTGGCGTCCCGTAGGTAAATTTGCCCGGATTTTTCTTCACCCAATCCAGCCACTCGTCATACGTTTTCCAAGGAGCGTCAGCCTTGACCACCAACAGGTTTTGTGCGGAATTAAATCGCGCAACAGGAATGAAGTCGTCTATTTGAAATGGAGTTTTGCCGTAATTGGGTTGAATCGCCAGGTTACCGGTCGTTACGGAACCGATCTTATACCCGTCAGCATTCGACTGCAGGATATCGGCCAGAGCTATCGTTCCGCTGCCTCCCGTTTTATTGGATACGACAATCGATCTGCCACCCGGCATGTATTTGTTGGCAACGTTTGCAACGATTCGCGCAACGGCGTCTGTGCCGCCGCCTGCGGCAAAGCCAACCACGAGTTCGATATCCTTTTTCGGAAAATCGGTTTTGGTCTCTTTGTTCTGTGTTTCCGCAGCTTGCTCAGCACCCGTTGGTTTTGTTTCAGGAGCATTGGAACAGCCTGCAGACCCCAAAACCAGCGCGCCTGTGAGCAGCGTGAATAAAAAGCTTTTCCCGATTTGCATATAAACCCTCCTCAATGGTGTAGTAGACTCTATAGGCTTATCATACTTAATGAAAGCGGTAACAACACATTTTCAAGACGAACTGTTGATATGAAATAACTAAACGATTCATTATGGCGACAAAATCACCGCTATTTGACTAAACCGATGACTTTAGCTACGTCTCTGGTTAACTTGCTTGTTCGGGCAATGATTTCAGCAAATTCTTTGCTGTCCGCATAAGCCGGTTCGAGGCCGATGTTGTTGAATTCTTCTTTGAGCAGCGGATCATTCATCGCTTTCCTAAACACATCCCGAAGCGTATCCACGATCTCTTGCGGGGTGCCTTTCGCCACAACCACGCCCGACCAGGTGTCCAGGCCGATAAATCCTCTTTCCCTCAAAAACACGGCATCCGGGTAGGCTTTCGTCGGGGACGTCCCCAAGTTCGCCAGTACGCGCAGCGAGCCGGCATCCACATGCGGCTTGGCTTCTTGCGACAGAACGATCACTCCCTGCACATATCCGTCCAACAAAGCTTTGATCGAAAGCGCTGCGCCGTCATAGGGTACATGCTTGGTTTGGATGCTTTCCAGGATGTTAACAGCTTCCATCGCCAGGTGCTGGGTATTGCCTGCTCCGCTTGATCCATAGGTAAACTGGCCGGGATGCTGCTTTACCCAGGCTAACCATTCATCGTAGCTTTTCCACGGGGCATCGGCCCTAACTACAAGGATGTTTGGCGCGGAGTTAAACTGTGCGATCGGAATAAAGCTGTCGGATGCAAACGGGGTTTTACCGTAGTTCGGCTGGATCGCCAAGCTGCCTGCGGATACAGACCCTAACTTATATCCATCTGGATTCGCTTGCATAATGTCGACAAGGGCATTCGTTCCGCTATCGCCCGGTTTATTGGTTACTCTTATGGTTTTACCGTTTGGCATATACTTTTCTGCAGTCTTCGCCACGATACGAGCCACGACATCCGTGCCTCCGCCCGCGGTATATCCGACAACCATTTCTATATTTTTAAGCGGATAAACCGGTTTAACCATTTCATTCACAGGCTTCGGAGCTTGTGAGCAGGCCGTTGTCCCTAATAGCAGTACAGGAATAAGCAAAGATGATCGAAAGCTTTTACCCATTTGCACGATGTACATCCCTCCCGCATATTTGCTATGTGAAATCCCTGAATGTTAAGAAAAAAGGCTATCTCCAATGTGCAACTTTTTTGGGATAGCCGGCTTAGAAGTCTAAGTATTCACGTATTTCCTTGATATAGGAACGACTGACCGGAACTTTGGAACCGTCACTCAATAAAAGGTTATACGTCCCGTTAAACCAAGGTTCCACTTCTGCTACAAAGTCCGCATTCACGATATACCCCCTATGGGTACGCAAAAAAGGGAAGCTTCCCAGCTTATGGGTCATCTCATATAACGGAGCATCAATCTTGAACCTGGCGTCCACCGATTTCAGTACAACCTGTCGGTCTTCTGTTCCAATATATACGATTTTGTCCATGTCAACCATAATGATTCGCTCTCCTTGCGAGACGGCAAGCTTGTTTTTACGCTTTTCAGATGGTTTAGAATGGGTTAGAGATCCCTCCGCTTTCTGCTGCTCCGTCAGCTTTTTGACTTTCTCAATGGTTTGCTCGATCCGATCCTCCATAAATGGCTTGGTGATATAATCAATCGCATTCAATTCAAATGCTTCCAATGCATGCTGATGAAAAGCCGTAGCAAACACAACCCATGGAGGACGTTTTAGCCTGTTAATTTGCTTTGCAACCTCCAGGCCGCTTCCATCCGCAAGGCATATATCCAAAAAAATCACATCCGGCTCTAATTGTTTAATATCGGAAACGGCTTCCTCCATCGTATCCGATTCTCCTATGACCTTGACTTCTCTCAATCTGGCAAGCAAATATTTAAGTTCATCCCTAGCAAATGGCTCGTCCTCTATCAAGTAGGCTCTCAGCATCCCCATACTCCCCTCCATCTGTTCGTAGAAACCGCAGTTCAATTTGAGTTCCTTTATCCTTCTCACTGCTAATCTTCATAGAAACATTGGCTCCGTAGAGCCCATGCAGGCGTTCATGGATATTATGTAATGCAGTGCCTGTGCCTTTATGAGAATCAACCGCTTTTTTCCCCAATAGGTTCAGTCTTTCCTTATCCATTCCTTTTCCGTTGTCTTTGACCTCAATCACTACATGACCTTGGTCATTGTAAACTTGAATATTCACCATTCCTCCTTTCCTTCTGCCTGCAAATCCATGGCTGATTGAATTTTCCACCAGCGGCTGCAGAGTGAAAGGAGGAATTAAGGTTTCCTCGAGTCCGGGTTCAACTTGTATATTTAAACGATAGCGTCCCGGAAAACGGGCCTGCTCTAAGGCTAAATAGGCCTGGACATGCTCCAGTTCTTTCGACAGCGGAATGAATAACTGCCTGGCGCCCTGTAAATTACTGCGAAAAAACGTCCCCAAATCCAACAACAGTTTTCTTGCCAGCATGGCATCGGTTCTGCATATGGAAACTAACGTATTAATGGAATTAAAGAGAAAATGCGGATTAACCTGTGCCTGAAGCGCCTTGATCTCCGCATCGGCAAGCAGCTTTTTCTGCCGCTCTACCTCACCCAGTTCCAACTGGGTAGAGAACAGCTTACTCAATCCTTCAGCCAGCTCTTCCTCCGCAGCACTCATGGAATGCGCCTTTCTGTAGTACAGCAAGAGGGCGGCGATCGGTTCTCCGCTGACCACAAGAGGCAAAACGATGACCATGGCAAAGGGGAATGTCTGCTCCTCCTGTTTGTTCCGGCGCTTAAAAACGACCCTCTGGCCGGACACCAACGCGTTTCGAATTAAGGATTGATGCATCCGCTGGGACACGTATAGTTCTTCCTCGCCGCCGCCAACATAGGCAATGATTTCCAACCGGTTCGTAATACCAATAGCGTCGGCGCCGCTTTGCCTATGGATGATTTTCGCCGCTTCTCTACATGAGGAAGCATGAAGTCCCTGACGGAAATAGGGAAGCGTTTTGTCTGCAATAAACAAGGCTTTATGCGTTTCAAAAGCGCGTGCTTTCGCATCTTCCTTTAGAACGGTCTCCAATATTTGCGCAAAAATCCAAACCCCTAGTGAATTAATGACGATCATGGGAATGGCGATTAAACGTACCAATTGAAACGCTAATATATCCGGCTCGGGGAGAAACAAAAGGATGGCCATATGAATCAGTTCTAAGAACAACGCCACCCATAAGGCCGATAAAGGAGTCACTTTACCTTTTCTCTTCAAATATGCGCCGGCCCAACCAGCCAGTAACCCTAATATAAGGAATGAACCCAGCGTAGCCCAATCGGCGAATCCGCCATATAGAAAACGATATCCTCCAATGACCAGGGCAATTCCCAAACCGATCACGGGACCTCCTAATAGCCCCCCCATGATCGTGGCTACGGGGCTGGTGTTGGCGATGGAAGAGTGACCATTGCTGGTTCCCCAATTCCATGCGGTAAGCGCGAGATGATCCGTCATGATATGGATTCCTATGTAATGGCTTACAATTCCAAATAAGGCAAATGTGGCAAAAATGATCACTTTACTTTGTTGATTTAAACCCTTTTGAAAAATAAGGTGAAAGGATTTGATCCGGGTCAACAGAAAGGCAATGGTTACAATCATCGCCATGTTTTCCGCTAGCTGACGCAGTAATTCCCACATGATGAATCACCTCCTTAGCTAGTAACCAATCGGAATCCTATAAAGCGCTTCCATAAAACCTGCTAAGCATTTCTCATTTACGGTAGAGGTAACTCCGGAAACGATCGTCCCTTTACGAGGAACTATAATTTACAAATTTATAGATGTCAATCAGATATTTAACTGATATATCTGAATTCATATTAATTCTAATGATCGTGCGATGTCAATAACGATTTTATAATAAACAAATAACCCACGATGGCACGTGGGCTGTTCAGGGGATATTTTCTTGCACTTCATCAACAACACAAGAATCCGTTAAGTGAATGCCATATGCTCCATTACTTCTGGAGTTCCTTGACATATAAAACCATTGCCGACATATCCTTATCTCCATGTGAGCTTTCTTTTGCCTGTTGAAACAAAGATGTGATTGGCTTCCCTATAGGCAGGTTTATATCATTGTCTTCGGCCATTTTTTGTACCAGCGTCAAATCTTTAAACAGCAGCTTCAAAGCAAACCCCGCTTGAAATTGATTTTGGGCAATGAAATTCGTGTAGTGTCTCTCAAAAATCCGGCTCTGCGCATAGCTTGCATTTAAGATGTCGAACATCAATGGCCCGTCGATGCCCATTTTTTCTCCAATGATGAACGCTTCGCTGGCTGCTTGCGTATGAACGCCGACCATGTATTGATTGATCAATTTGATAATCGTTCCGCTGCCTACAGGTCCGGTATGATAAATTTGTTTCCCCAGCACTTCAAACAAAGGATATACCTTATGGAATACTTCCTTTTTCCCGCCGACCATTATGCTTAATGTTCCGCTCTCTGCTCCGAAATTCCCTCCGCTTACAGGCGCGTCCAAAAACTCTATCCCCTTCTTCGCGGCTTCCTTCTCTATTTTATGGTTCAGGTCCGGAGATACCGTGCTGAAATCGACCAGGATTTGTCCGGCATGTCCGTTGGCTACGATCCCGTCGGAGCCGAGGAAAACCTCCTCCACATCAGCGGGAAAAGGCAAACAGGTCATCATCACATCAGCAATTCGCGCTAACTCGGGAAGCGAATAGCCCGTCTTCCCCCCGGCCTCGGCAAAGAGCTGCTCGCGGCCCTTGCTGCGATTCAGCCCATACACTTCATAATTAGCCTTAACCAAGTTTTTGGACATGGGCAATCCCATATTCCCGAGCCCGATGAAAGCAACCTTCATATGTTTCCCTCCTGTGGTTTGTTCAGAATACGCTTGCGTAAAGGGTCCTATAAACCGGAGTTCATAGGACCTTGCGAGAAGCTTTTACGATTCGGGAAGAATCGCCTCCGTTACCATTTCCCATTCATGGATCTCATAACCTCTTGCCTGGTGAATCACATAAGGGTCCTGTTGGACGATATGCCTGACTTCCTCTTCCGAATCGGCTTTATAAATGACCAGACCTCCGGCTCCGTCCAAGAATCTGCCATTGGCAAAAATTTTTCCTTCCTTGCGCCTGATCGCCAGATAATCAAGGTGCTGCGGACGGTATTCCTGGCTCTTTTCCGGACTAAGCATCGGTAAAAAGACAGCAAAATATTTCAATCATCCTCATCTCCTTCCGGATTATTTTGATCGGCTTAACGGATTACCGGCTTTTACGACTTCTCCGAGTGCATTATACAGCACGGGTGTAATCGCAATACCGATATAAGGAGCTCCCCACTGCTGTTTTTGGGTCACAGCCGGCGCGCTCGCCACCTGAATCCCCACCGTAACCCCATGCTTCCGTCCTGCCGCCATCACGCGGTCCATCGCTTGTTGAACCTCCGGGTGCTCCGGTCCTTCAGCACTGTACCCCATCGTGACCGACAAATCCGTTGGACCGATATAGCAAATGTCAATTCCCGGCACACTCATAATCTCATCAATATGGTCGACGGCTTCCGGCGTTTCAATATGTACGGCGATCAGGATTTCTTCATTGGACTGCTGCAAATAGGCAGCGCCGCCTCCTTTACCGTATTGAGCCGACCTGCATGAATAGGCCGTGCCTCTTCTGCCAACCGGAGGATATTTTGCTTTTTGCACAACTTCTTCCGCTTCTTCCTTCGTATTGACCATCGGAACATGAAGTCCCATCGCACCGCGGTCAAGCGCTTTTTGAATATCGGATTTATCGTAAGCCACCCGTACAATCGGAACGGTTCCGGCCAATTCCGCGGCGCGTATCATCTCTTCGACTTCTCCCCAGCTAAACGGGCCATGCTCGTTGTCAATAACGACAAAATCAAAACCTGTATGTCCGAGTATTTCTACTACTGATGGAGAATGAAACCCGATAAAGCAGCCCGTGGCACACTGTCCGTTTTTCAATTTCTGTTTCACCATGTTCGGCATCATTCATGCCCTCCCTCAATGCATAATGGTCAGCTTCTCTAATTTGTTCTGTAATGCCATCATACTTGATGAAAGAGGCAGCGGCCTATTTTCAGGACAAACCGCTAATTTAAAGTGACTAAATATATGTAAAAGACGACAAACTGTTTTCAAAATTTGTCTTTATAAAAGTTATAAAAGGTGCCAATAAAAGTTAAAATAAAAACCAGCACCCTCATAAGGGTACTGGTTAAAGGTTGTGATATGCATCCTCCAACGGATTAACGCGCAAAAATATGCTTACCGATTTTCAACACTTGCGGACGCGTCCAAATCCATGCGCTCGTTGCCGTGTCGGGATTAAAGTAATAGAGCGAGTTTTTCGTCGGATCCCAACCGCGTACGGCGTCGAAGGCTGCCAGATAGGCGCTGCGGTCGGGTGTTAACCAATACTGTCCGTCATCTACAGCAGTAAAGGCTCTTGGCTGGAAAACTACGCCTTGAATTGTATTCGGGAATAAAGGCGACTGTATCCGATTCATGACGACAGCTCCTACGGCCACCTTGCCCATGTAAGGTTCACCGCGTGCTTCGCTGTGTATAACGCGGGCCAGGATATCGATTTCTGCCTGATTTAAGCTGTATTTTTTAAGCATAGCCCACGTGCGGTCCCCAACAATGCCGTCCACCGTGAGGCCGTAATTTTTTTGAAAGCTGCGTACGGCGGAGGCTGTGTGTGCTCCGTATTTACCGTCTAGGGGCTGCTGGTAGTAACCCAAAACCTTCAGCCGGTACTGCACATCCCATACATCCCCATTGGAACTGCCCATATTGAGCGTTGGTGCGGCGTTTGCGTGATCCGCATATACCGCAAATGAAAAAAATAAAAGGAATGAGAAAAGGATGGCCATCGTCCATTTTTTCATGGTATGATCTCTCCTTTCATCCTTTTTCATTGTACCGGGTGATGGTATCGGGTCACAACCCGCAATTATTGGCATTAATTTGGAAAAAAATAAGCAAGCCTCATCCCGGGGCTTGCTTACATGAAAGAGTGTTACGGTTGTGCTCCCAACTGCACTTCTTCTATGTAATTCACTTTTCTCCAGATTTCTCCTAAGGTTACAGGTCTTCATGATCGCCATAAACAACAAAGGAGCCGCGCTGCCGATAGCTCCATTTACATCCTTCATTTTCCTTGAAAATGCATCATTCCCTATAATCCTTCACGGCAATGCTCTCCATATTTCTTTTGTTTTTATTTATCGTTTATATTTAAAGTTCCCATAATCGATGACCACGACCCGATTATTCCGTTTTAAACGCAGGTTAGGCGTATAGGGTGTATGATAATCGCGTACACTCCTTGGGGGAAGGATTCCATTTTTATGAAATTTCTTTACTAATTTCTTAAGTTTTTTTCTATATTTAGGAATATTGGGGAATTTTTTATTATACTTTTTCATGGTTACCCAGCGATATGACGTGTCGTAATCGATAATTCGGGCAAGGTGTTTTTTTATCGGTCTCTCGGATGACTTATACAAGATGACTTCCGTTTGATTAGACCGGATTCCCTTTTTGGATTTGGCTACTTTAAACACACGGCGTTTGCCTAAATCGTATACGATTCGCGTTCTGCCGGCCCCAATGAATTTCTTTCCTTTTATTTTCTTTTTCATGTACCTGTCCAATTTAATCAAGGTCGACTCCCTCCTTTCCAACCCTTTGTTGAATCATCACTTCGGGAGCTGCGTATTTTATCAAAATATTATTTTATTGTAAATTTAGTATATGTTGAGAAACAAAATCCGAACTGGGTATTCATATCACTAGTAAAAAATGGTCTTGAAGCTGGCTATATGGAGGGTCATCCGTTTACCGCATTTGCCATTTCTACTGAATCACCTTTATCGATTGATCTTTTGCAGACACCATGAGAATGAAATCATGATATGCAAAAACATCTGACGCCTGATCCGTAATGGCCAGATGAAGATCCCCGGATTGATCCAATACCTTAACGCCATATCCTTCTCCCGCTGCAAGCTTGCATATGATTTTATCATTCACAAATTGGACGCTTTCCACCGGCTCTTTGATTACAAGCGCATCTTCTTTGGACGGTTCCACCCTGTAAAGATGGAATTGCCCTTTTACATTGGCAGCAGTGTAGTACACCTGACCGTCGATTTCGTCATACCAATTGGCAACGGGAAGATCGGATAATTTTTGCTCATCCGTTCCATCCAGGTTCGCTGAATATAAAGAATGATCCGCATCTTTTACATAGTACAGCTTGTGATTCAATATTTTAAAATGGCTCACTTCCGCATGGATGATCTTTTCCGTTTCATTTGTCTTGATATTGATCTTGTAAATCTTGTTTAAATCCCCATGTTCAACAGGATACGATGATGCCAGCACATAGACATCGTCTCCGAGAACGGTAGTGGAGCGATCTGGGCCAAAGCTTGTGGACGTACCGTCATTCGTTACATGCCATCCGTAGATCAGATTCGGATTCCCTATCCGTTTGCCATGTTGATTCTCTTGCCCGGCCGCAGCCAGCAATAGATTATTCCCTCCTGGCGGCACGAATTGATGGATAGTTAAGGTTCCATTCGGAGTCTGTTTAAAATCGAGATACCCTTGTTGCTCTATTGCAGCCTTTCCATTGTCGTTTACCTTGCAATAGACATCGTAGCCCATGATTGCTCCGCCAACATGATAAGAGAACCAGAGTTCGTCATCTCTGATCTCAAAATTCAAACGCTTATTAAAGCTGTATGAGGCATCCACATCATAAGAATATACCGGTTCTTTATTTGACGTGTTATGAACAGGCGCTCTGTATACATGGTTCGTGTTTCCTATGGTTTCTGCAAAGTAATAATATCCTTTAAATACGGCAACATCATTCTCACCTGCAAAGGTTGGGAGATCCACGGTTTTCACCTGAGGGTTGCCGGAATTTATATTCAGACCTTCGTTATCGTCCCACACATATTCCCAACCCCATTCATCATGTGCAAATTTCCAGGTCAGAGGGAAATAGATCACGTTGTTGAAGCTTAAAAGGGGATATTCTTCTTTGGAATTGTCCACCGTCCTGCCGTTGATAGTAATCTTAAATGCAGGGATGGCTGCCTTGTAGCCGCCCGAATGTTTATGATCGGTTTTGTAAGGAACATAAGATGAAGTCACTTTTCCTTTAGCAATGTTAAGCCCGTCCTGTTGCGTCCATTCCGTTTCCAAGCCCAAAAGTCTGGAATCATACCATGTCATCGGAACATAGGTGATATCCCTATACACGAGTAACGGATATTCCCGGTATTCATTTTCGACTTTATTTCCGTTAAGCTTCACCTCAAATGTTGGCAATGTAACGCTTACACGATGCTCCGCAGCGAGACCTCTACCGGAAGGCAGAAGCAAACTCAAACAAAGCGTCAATGAACCGGCCCATAAAAACATCTTCTTTCTCACAGGAATCGTCGTCCTCTCTAACGTTTCTTTAGAATTACTTTTGTCGTATATTTTCCGGCTTCCACTGCAAACGAATCGTTGGATGCGATTAATAATTCTTCAATAAAAGAAAGACCCGGTGTATAAATAAAGCTTCCGCCAACCTTTAACGCGTTTAGAATTTCCATATATTTTCGAGCGTAGGCTTCGAACTTCCCGTCGGTTTTTAAATGATGATGAGTAAAATGGTTTGAAAAAGCCATATGGGAAATGACAGTCCCCCAAGTGTTTGAAGGAAAAGTAGATTCAAGCCAATTGATTTGAAATAAGAAATTTGAAGTCTTCACCAAGTTTCTGTCCATTCCATAGGCGTGAACGTTATTCCGCCTCAGGTAACGGACTAAACCGGAGTTTTTTTAGAAGGATTTAATGCCAATTGACCGTTAGCCGACTCATAAAAAAGACTTTTATTTCGATTGTGAACAATTTGTTGGTCTATTGCCTCTTGAAATTCAGATAAGGTGAACGTTCATACCCCTTCTTTCCGGAGTTGGCGGTCATTTCTTTCATTTTTACATTTTCCGGCTGCCTTACTTATTCGTAAGGCTCTGCAGATCGGCATCACTTTGATTTAATATATTATCCTCCAGCACCGCATATTTATCGCCATATTCTTTGATGATATGTTTTTCTCCCCAATCACATAAGGCATCCAATATCGATTTGAGACTCCATCCGTATTCACTGAGCTCATATTCTACCTTGGGCGGGACCTGGTTATAGACGATTCGGTTCACGATGCCATCCTCTTCCAATTCTCTGAGCTGCTGAGTCAACATTTTTTGTGTTATTCCGGGCATCAGGCGTTTTAAATCGCTTGTCCGTTTTTTACCGCGCGTTAAATGGCACAGGATGACGCATTTCCATTTTCCCCCGATGACCTCAAGGGTAGCCTCAACCGAGATGTTGTATTTCTTTTTAGTCATCGTTCATCTGCCTCCTTGGTGTATAGGAACTTTTGAGTACCTATGGTACTTTAAAGTACGTACTGTTCATTTTTGTCCGCTGGATACATAATAACATTTGCCGGCCGGTAATTACCAGATAGGAGTGGAACGAATGTCTTTGGATAAAAATAGAAGTACGTTGGCGCTTCTAGCCTTGGCCATAAGCGCCTTTGCGATTGGAACAACCGAGTTTATCAGTGTGGGGCTCCTTCCCCTGATCGCTGAAGATTTAAACATCTCCGTTACCTTAACCGGGTTAACCGTTACGTTATATGCCCTGGGCGTTACTTTCGGAGCGCCGGTATTAACAGCTGTGACATCGGGCATTCCCCGCAAAACGCTGCTGGTGTGGATCATGCTTGTTTTTATTATAGGCAACAGCCTTGCCGCTCTTTCCAGCGGAATTGTAATGCTGCTTACAGCCCGCGTCATCTCCGCGCTCTCTCACGGTGTTTTCATGTCGATCGGTTCGACCATCGCGGCCGACATCGTACCTGAGAACCGCAGGGCCAGCGCTATTGCGATCATGTTCTCCGGGCTGACGGTCGCCACCGTTACCGGTGTGCCGCTCGGCACCTTTATCGGCCAGCAGCTGGGCTGGCGCGCAGCCTTTATTTCAATTGTCGTCATTGGCATTGTTGCTTTCATCGCCAACATGATCCTTGTCCCTTCCCATTTGCGCAAAGGCGGCAAGATACAGATTCGCGATCAAATGAAACTTGTCACTAACGGACGGCTGCTGCTTGCGTTTATGATTACCGCCCTCGGGTATGGAGGAACCTTTGTCGTTTTCACTTATTTATCCCCGTTACTGCATGACATCACTGGATTTAAGGAAACGACGGTAGCCTTCATTCTCCTGCTGTACGGAATCGCCATCGCCATCGGCAATGTCATCGGGGGCAAGGCGGCGAACCGAAAGCCGCTTACGGCCTTGCTGTGGATGTTTGTTTTACAAGCTCTTATACTCTTTCTTCTTACATTCACCGCCCCGTATAAAATTCCGGGATTAATCACCATCTTCGGCATGGGATTGCTGGCTTTTATGAACGTACCCGGACTTCAGGTTTATGTCGTCACGCTGGCAGAGCGTTACGCCCCTAGGGCCGTCGATGTCGCATCTGCCGTTAATATTGCCGCCTTTAACGCAGGCATTGCCATTGGAGCCTATCTGGGCGGTATCGTTACGGATGCCATCGGGCTTATTCATACGGCTTGGATCGGCGCAGTCATGGTATTGGCAGCCGTGGTCCTCACAATCTGGAGCATGGTTCTGGAAAGAAGACAGAAAACCGCAGCTCATGCGGGAACCTGCTTATCAATACATTGAACCATTGAACCGCATGAAATACTGACATAAATAAAATAATAAAATCTGGAGGCAGTCCTTATGAACCAACATTTACAAAGCAAAATTGCACTGAACAATGGAGTTCAAATGCCCTGGCTGGGCATCGGCGTTTTTAAAGTAGAAGAAGGCTCGGAGCTCGTCGAAGCCATTAAATCAGCGGTAAGACACGGCTACCGAAGTATCGATACAGCGGCGATTTACGGCAATGAAAGCAGTGTCGGACAAGGAATCCGCGAAGCACTTCACGAGAACAATCTTGCCAGAGAAGAGCTCTTTGTCACTTCTAAAGTATGGACGGTCGACCTGGGTTATGAATCCACACTGGCCGCTTACGAGACGAGCCTGAATAAGCTGGGCTTGGCATATTTGGATCTTTACCTCATCCACTGGCCGGTGGCTGGCAAATATAAAGATGCTTGGAGAGCTTTGGAGACCCTTTATCAACAGGGTCGGGTTAAAGCGATCGGGGTCAGCAACTTCCAGATTCATCATCTGGAGGATCTAATGAAGGATGCGGAAATTAAACCCATGGTGAACCAGGTGGAATTCCACCCGTTCCTGACGCAAAAAGAGCTGCTCAGCTTTACGAAAAAGCATAACATACAGCTGGAAGCCTGGTCGCCGTTAATGCAGGGACAGCTGCTGGATCATCCGGTTCTCAAGAAAATTGCCGACAAGCACGGCAAATCTGTCGCTCAAGTCATTCTGCGCTGGGATCTGCAGCATGAGGTTATCACCATACCGAAGACAACAAAAGAACACCGGATCATCGAAAATGCATCGATCTTCGATTTTGAGCTGACGAAGGATGAAATGGATCAAATCGATGCGTTAAACCAAAACCGCCGTGTCGGCCCGGATCCGGACAACTTTGATTTTTAATTAGAAGCCGATCAGACCAGGACGCCGTCCCTTCCCTTGCGGAAGGACGGCGTTTTGAGCCTTATAGAAGGTTAATCCGTTTCTTAACGATGATTGTATTGAAAAAGCCGAGTGAGGAAATTATTCATCAACAAGGGTAGCGAAATCAGGATAGGAGGATCATCCGGACGGGGAACGTGAAGCATAACATGCTGATGGGGTACGGAGCCATAGGGTGCGACTACGATCGGCTGTTTTGACCGGAAGCGTAAGGTTGTATGCGGAAGCAGAACATCCATGGTTTGCATCCCCCAGGAGATGGATGTAGCCATCAGATAATAGGTGCCCGGTTTGACACCCGTAAAACAAAAATGTCCTAAAGAAGAAAGCAGTGTGCCATAAAGGGGAAGTCCTTCCGGAATCGGTTTGGCAAACAAGCCGATCAGAATGACGCCTTCAAAAGGCTGCTCGGCTTGGACGGTCCCTTGTATTCTGGCGTGTTGATTGGAAGCAGGAGGAGATTCGTACCAATGCTTAAGCGTCCGCAGTGTATGGAAGTGGCTCTCCGCTTGCAGCAAGGAGGAATTCCGAAAATCCGACGGCGTCATGCCTACCCGTTCGGTAAATCGGGTGGTGAAAGTTCCCAGACTCTGCTGTCCGATCTCCAATACAATATCGCGAACGCTCAAATTCGTGCGCAGGAGCAGCTCTTTTGCCTTTTGCAGCCGGAGGGATGAAACATAATATAAAGGCGGAATGCCCGTTCTTTCTTTGAAAATGCGCGTGAAATGGTATGGACTGTAGGCGATATGAGCGGCCAGTCGGGAAAGCGAAAGCGGTTCGTCCATATGCTGATGAATATAAGCGATTACCTCGTCTATTTCTGCATATCGGTCAATCCGCATTCCTGCATCTTCCTTCCGTCCGTATTTTAGGTGATGACCAGTCAACTTGGATACCCCACACGATTAAAGCGCTTTACAAAAATAATTATATCAAACATATGTTCTGTTGTAAATCATTTCCTTCCGCAGAACAAAATTTATTTGCATGGTCTCCCGCATTGAGTTATGCGCCCTTCAAAGCTTATAATAGGACGAGAAAAAGTTAAAAGAAAAGGTGTTATTTATGAGCATATTAAATGTAAAACGGCTAAGTCACGGCTTCGGAGACCGCGCTATCTTCAACGACGTATCCTTCCGGCTGCTCAAAGGCGAGCACATCGGACTCATTGGCGCCAACGGTGAAGGAAAATCTACCTTCATGAACATCATTACGGGCAAACTCCAGCCGGATGACGGCAAGATCGAATGGTCCAAACGCATGCGCGTCGGGTATCTTGATCAGCATGCGGTGCTCAGCAAGGGCTTGACGATCCGCGATGTCCTGAAGGGAGCCTTCCAATACCTGTTCGACATGGAACAGGAGATGAACGACATGTACGCGAAAATGGGCGATGTTTCACCGGAAGAGCTTGAGCAGCTGCTCGAGGATGTCGGAACGATTCAAGATACATTGACGAATCAGGATTTTTACATGATCGATGCCAAGATCGAGGAAACCGCCCGCGGACTGGGACTTACGGATATCGGACTGGATAAGGACGTCAATGACCTTAGCGGCGGACAGCGAACAAAGGTATTACTCGCGAAGCTGCTGCTCGAAAAGCCGGACATCCTGCTTCTCGACGAGCCGACGAACTATCTCGATGAGCAGCATATCGACTGGTTGAAACGTTACCTGCAGGATTACGAGAATGCCTTCATTTTAATTTCTCACGACATTCCGTTCCTGAACAGCGTCGTTAACCTGATCTATCATATGGAAAATCAAGCATTGACCCGTTATGTCGGCGATTACAACCATTTCCTGCAGGTCTATGAAATGAAAAAGCAGCAGCTTGAAGCAGCCTATAAGCGCCAGCAGCAGGAAATTGCGGACTTGAAAGACTTCGTAGCCCGTAATAAAGCAAGTGTTGCGACGAGAAACATGGCGATGTCCAGACAAAAGAAGCTCGACAAGATGGAAATCATCGAGCTGGCAAAGGAAAAACCGAAGCCGCAGTTCAACTTCAAGGAAGCCAGAACCTCCGGTAAGCTGATTTTTGAAACGGCGGAGCTTGTCATCGGTTATGACCATCCTTTATCGAATCCGCTTAACCTGCGCATGGAACGCGGCCAGAAGATCGCGCTTGTGGGTGCGAACGGGATCGGCAAGACGACGCTGATGCGCAGTATTTTAGGGGAGATTCAGGCTCTGTCCGGTTCCGTCCAGCTCGGAGAAAGCTTGAGCATCGGCTACTTCGAGCAGGAAATGAAGGAGGCCAATTACAATACATGCATCGAGGAAGTGTGGAACGAATTCCCTTCCTTTACACAGTTCGAGGTGCGCGCGGCGCTGGCCAAGTGCGGACTCACAACCAAGCATATCGAAAGCAAAATTGCCGTGCTTAGCGGCGGGGAAAAGGCAAAAGTGCGGCTTTGCAAGTTGATCAACCGCGAAACAAACCTGCTTGTTCTCGACGAGCCGACCAACCACCTGGATGTGGATGCCAAGGACGAGCTCAAGCGCGCCCTCAAGGCTTACAAAGGCAGCATCCTGATGATTTCTCACGAACCGGAATTTTATCGCGATATCGTTACCGATACATGGAACTGTGAATCCTGGACGACCAAAGTGTTTTAAACGATGTTTCCCAAGCATATCCAACCGCGCTAGGTCGGATATGCTTTTTTTACAACAGAAGTATGTCGATTTGCCTCCATACAAAAGCAGTCCAAGACCTGAAAACAAAGTCTCGGACTGCTTGATGTGAAGGACTCCATCCTCCATTGCGATGAGGCCCCGCGACAATCTTTTTTACACGCGGACAAGGATGCTTGGATTCAAGTCAGCAACGGTATTGCTTCCTGAAAGAGCCATCGCCACATCCAGTTCGCCTAACAAGGTATCCAGTACGCTTGCAACGCCTTGTTCCCCCGCGACAGCCAAGCCCAGCATAAACGGACGCCCGATCATGACCGCATTGGCCCCTAAAGCCATCGCTTTGATAACGTCCGAGCCCGTGCGAACGCCGCTATCCAGAAGTACGGGAAGCCGCCCGTTCACCGCTTCCGCAATTCCGGGCAGTGCTTCCAATGCGGAGACAGCCCCGTCGAGCTGGCGCCCGCCGTGATTGGACACAACGATGCCGTCTGCTCCATGCTCCAAGGCAAGCTTCGCATCCTCCGGATGAAGTATGCCTTTTAACAAAATCGGCAGGCTGGTATGCTCGCGTAAAAATGCAATGTCGCCCCAGCTCAATGCCGGATGGTAGATCCCACGGATAATTTCTTCTACTGCATTCTCCGGGGTGACTTCCGTCAAACGAGAGCGGAACACAGGGTCCTGAATATAGTTGGCCAGCCCCTTCCCTTCCCGAAGCGGAGAATACCCGTTGCGTAAATCACGGCGTTTCCATCCTTGCATGATGGTATCTACCGTCAGTACAATCGCAGAATAACCCGCTGCTTCCGCCCGCCTTACCATGCTTGCGGACACTTCGCGGTCGTTGGACCAGTAGAGCTGGAACCAGCGGGGAGCATCTCCCATCGTTTGTGCGATCTGCTCCAACGAATAAGAGGAAACGGTGCTGACCACAAAAGGAATTCCAGCCGCCGCTGCAGCTCTGGCCGTCGCAAGCTCGCCATCCGGATGAGCAATGGCCTGCATGCCGACCGGCGCCAATAAAACCGGAGTACGCAGCTGTTGGCCAAAGAGCGTGATGTGAGCCGAACGATGGGTGACATCCCTCAACATCCGCGGGACAATCGCCCACCGGGAAAACGCTTTAATGTTGGCTGCCAACGTCTCTTCCACACCCGACCCGCCGATGATATAATCAAATGGACCGTCAGGCAGAATCTCTCTTGCCTTCAATGCCCAATCTTCAAACGAGACCGGAAGTGATTTCGTATTTTTGTCCACTCTTGTGAACAGATAAGTTTCTTTATTGTCCTTTGCTACTGCCACAACGCACTCTTCCCTTCCCCTGGTTAGCGAATACCGCTATCCCAAACTAGCTGTCTAAATTCATGCAGCATCGTAGATTATTCTACAAATAACCCTTAAATCCTGCAAAGTGAATCCATCCGACGTGAACTTCGATGGATGCCCTTGGTTGGGTCCAGCCTATCCCGCAGCAAAAAAACAGAGCAGCCGCTCTGTTTTAAGGTATTTCGATCCGATTGAATCCGCATGCCCTAGTGTGCAGACACTCGCTTGCCTTCCGTATCCCCTTCCGGCGACGCGGCTCGTTTAAGAAAAAATGATATTGTCCAAGCGATGGCGACCAGTCCAAATGCAAGCAAGAACGCGCTTTTCATTCCGGCCATCATGGCTGGAATTTGCAGTCCGGCCGCTTCTTTCGCAGCCGCCGCACGTTCCAGAAAGCGTTCGGAGCTTTTGGTCATCACGGTGACCAGCAGTGCGGTACCGATCGCGCCCGCCACCTGCTGAAGCGTGCTGATAATGGCCGTACCGTGAGGATATAGCGGGGGCGGAAGCTCGTTCAAAGCGTTGGTCATGACCGGCATCATTAACATCGAGATCCCCAGCATCAACAGCGTGTTCCATACCATGATCATGCTGTATGAGGTGGACAAGGTGATAAAGGCAAACTGCCACAGCGAATGGCCTATCAGCGCCAATCCGATGACCGCAAGCCACTTGGCGCCGAATTTATCAAATAACCGGCCCGTAATCGGCGACATCATCCCCATGACAATACCTCCGGGCAGCATAACCAGACCTGCCTTCAACGGACTGTAGGCCAGCGCGTTCTGCAAAAAAATCGGCAGCAGCAGCATGGCGGAGAACATCGCCATCATAACGATGATCATAATCAGAGTCGACATCCTGAATATGCTGTATTTAAATGTTCTTAGATCCAGCAAGGGCTCTGACACCGTCAATTGCCTCCATATAAACAGGCCTAAAGAAACGATCCCGGTGGCAATGGGAATAAGGACCCCGTTGCTTGACCACCCCCCGTGTCCTTCACCGGCACTGCTGAAGCCGTACACAATCCCCCCGAATCCTACGGTTGAAAGAAGAAGCGACACCGCGTCAATCTTCGGCTTTGACGTCTCCGTCACATTTTTAAGCTTCAAAAATGCAAAAACAATGACAAACAGAGCGACCGGCAAAACGCTATAAAAGAGAACCCGCCAGCTGAAATGCTCGACAATGATACCGGACAAAGTGGGGCCGATCGCGGGAGCAAATGTGATCACAATGCCGATCATCCCCATGGCCGAGCCTCTTTTTTCAATAGACACCGTGGCGAATACCACATTGGTCAATAAAGGAAAAAGCACCCCGGTTCCCGCGGCTTGAAGCACCCTTCCGATGAAAAGCAGGGCGAACCCCGGTGCGATAGCCGCTACGAATGTACCTGCTGTAAACACGCACATGGCTGAAAGGAACAAGCTTCTTGTTGTAAACCGCTGAATCAAAAAAGCGGTGACCGGTATGAGCATACCGATTACCAACAGATATCCGGTTGTCAACCATTGCGCGGAGCCAGGCGAAATCGTGAGGTCTCCCATGATTTTGGACAAAGCTACACTTAGGAGCGTTTCATTCAATATGGCTGCGAACACGCCAAGGATCATAACCATGACCACTAAAAAGTTGCTTTTGCTCCCAAATGTCCCTCCGTCAGCATTTGATTCGTACTGATTTTCCACAGTCTTTCTCCTCTCATGTCTAATGCCGCCGACTGAACTCTTTATACGTCAGGATTGATTTTATATCTTCTCTATTCTAACATGCAGCAGGGGTCGAGGCTTCTTACCGATTGCTCTATTCCCCTTTCAAGCCAGTCCCTTTACCAATATGTATGCATGAATGGAATTACATTTCCGTTTTGACAGCATCAGTCGCGTTCACGCGGGCTTCAAGCCATCGCAACAAATCCCCGGTCACTTCATCGCGATTCGTTTCGTTCAGCATCTCATGCCTCCCTCCGGAATAGAGCCTGTAGGTTACATCGTGCACCCCTTGTCTTTGAAGCTCGTATACAAGCCATAAGAACGATTTGCCCATACCGCCTACCGGATCCTTATCCCCGGCAAACAAGTAAACCGGCAGCGATTTCGGAATGCGCCCCAGTCGATCGGAACGGTAGGCCTCCAACAAACCTTTGGTCATATACATAATGAACTCGTTCGTGATCCCTGCATTGCACAGGGGGTCTTTCATATAGGCATCAACCTCCGCTTCGTCCCGGCTTAACCAGTCGTACCTGGTGCGGTTCGGACGAAAAAACAAGTTGTACTGACCCGTTACCAGCCAGTTCAACAACCGGCTGCAGTGCTTTTCTCCTTGCAAGGTTGAGAACAGCTTGCCAAGCAGGAAGCCAAGACTGTGCAGCAAGGTTTGTCGCCCTTTCGTCCCGGATAATATCATCCCGTCCGCTTTATGGGGATAACGCTCCATGTACAATAACGTCAAAAACGATCCCATACTGTGCCCCAACACGAAAACAGGGACCCCGGGGTATTCGGAGCGGATGCGATCCGTCAGCAGGGCCAGCGCCTCCACCATCCTGTCGAATCCGGCATGGCCAATATGCGTAATCCGCTCGGACGTCCCCGCCGTCAAACCGTGCCCGCGATGATCATTCGCATAAACGGCATAGCCCGATTGCGTCAGCTGCACCGCCAGCCGTTCGTATCGCTGTGCTCTTTCCGCCAGGCCATGGGCAATTTGCAGAACGGCCTTTACCGGCGTCCCTTCCTCCGGAAGCCAACGGTGAACCGTAATCGACACACCTTCCGCATCATGGAATGTGAAGATGTCACTGATCATCAAGACGCCTCCTTTTTTTGATTATAACTTAAATCGGATTGCGAATATAGAAAAAGCCCACATCAACCTCTGACGTATCCCCCGTGGAACGGACATTGAAAAACGCTTCATGCCGCTAAATGGCTAAGGGCTCACTTCAAAACGCCATAAGGTTTTGTGGGCTGTATGATATCGATTGGTTGGCGTTGTTCTAAACCAACTTTTTGAGTACAATCCTGCCGGCTGCATTCATCTCCCATACGGGCCTGTATTCATTACCCCAGCTGATCAACATTTTCTCATAAAACATTTTCCTCAGATGATTATAAATCTTGATCTTGCTTGCCGATTTATTCAGATCATACCTGACATTGTGCAAAAACTTCGGTACATGCACCCATTCAAATTTCCCAACCAGCCGCAGGATCATCCGGGCATCCTCATAATATCGGCCCTTCCAAGGGTCATCGGGATCGTCTGTAATCCATCCGCCCACTTTGCGTACACAAGAAACCCTGTAGCACCTTGGATTTAACATATATCCCAGCTTTAGGAGAAAGTCGTATTTGGAGTTAAAAGAAGGCTGTATCACTTGATCCCATAGCACGGATTGTTTGTGTTCATTGATGCTCCACAAACGATGATTTCCATAGGAAAAAGCAGCACCCGGCCGATGTTCCAAAGCTTCGATTAATGATATGGCCGCATTCGGTTCCAACCAGTCATCCCCGTCCAGCTGGATCATATAAGGAGTGCGTACCTTTGCCAGAGCGGCATTGAGGACAACGGAAATCCCCGAATTTTGCTTCATCCTGACCACCTGAATCCGTTTATCGTTGGCGTAGCGGTTGATCACAGTCATGGAATTATCAGAGGAAGCATCGTCATATATTAGAATGTCGGCAGGGGGATGAGTCTGGTTGATCGCACTTGTAATCGCATGCTGCAATTGATTCTCCATATTATAAACCGGAATTACAATGGTATAGTCCATTTTAGAGCTCATCCTTTCTTTATTTGTTCGGAACCAGGTCAACTAAAATATAAGCGTCCCCATCCTTTTTCCAAATCGCCCGATACTCATTTCCCCATTCTCTTAACATCTGATTGTACAAATCATAGCGGTATTTCCATCTCATCGGACGGCTAGTTTCAAAAGCTCTTATATTTTGGGCATACTTGCGTCTATGGTATAAAAACTGGTTAAGCCATACCATCGGATACTTGGCGGACAATCTCAATAAGATTTGGACGTCTTCCGAGTAGATATCCTCTTTTTTCTGCGACAACCATCCTCCGATATCCCGCACGGCTTGGGTCAGGTAAAATCTCGGCAGCAGGGTATGATTCATATGTTTTAATAAATCGTAACGGTCTGTATACTGCCTGAGCACAATAGGTTCCTGTTTTATGACTTTACCGGCCTCGTTTTCCCAATATACAATATTGTTTGCATAGATTAATCCTGCATGGGCAAAAGCTCCCGCAGCATCGACCATTTGCCCGAGCGCTGCTTGATCCAGCCAATCATCCGCGTCAAGTTGAATAAAATGAGAAGTTTCAATCTGTGTCAGGGCATAGTTTAGCGCATGCGCCTGGCCCAGATTTCTTTTCAGCGTTATGCATTTAATCCGTCGGTCCTTCAAATAAGGCTCAATCTTAGCCAACGAATGATCGGTGGATGCGTCGTTGATGATGATCAATGTCCAGTTCGAATGGGTTTGATGCAGTACGCTTTGAATCGCCCGATCTATAAATTTTTCTTTGTTGTACAAAGTAATCACCACGGTAACCTTCATGTGGCGGATCCCCCCTTCCTCTTCGGAACAAGCCTTACGGATTGCCACAGATGTTCGGGTCCGACATAATCCGCCGTATAAAGATCGCCCCACCGAATAAGCGCTCGATCCGTGTACAGTTTTCGAAGACGATTATACACATGGGCGTTGCTGTCCAAACTTAAATTCGAATGATGGTAACGGAAATGGTATAAAGGACGGTCTACATAAGCGAATGTAAACCGGTCAAGCAACCGCAAGAGCATTCTTCGATCCTCCATCATCCGGCCTTGGGTAGGATCATCCACCTCCCACCCTCCAACCTGTCGCACGCATGCCGTGCGATAAAATCGCGGCTGCACCATCGGATCGTAAGCGGCAAAATCATAGCGGTCCCGAAACGGACGGTGGCGAACCAGTTTATGGTAATAGTCCACACCGCCGATTTGATGCCAATGGATGGTATTGGCATAGGCCAAGGCTACCGAGTCCGGCTCCTTCTCCATCCGGTGAATAAGGCGTTCGAGCGTATCGGGAGCGATCCAGTCGTCTCCGTCAACCTGAATGAAATATTTCGTATTCACCATAGACAACGCCTGGTTCAAAATGTGGCCTATTCCCCGATTTACTTTGTATTGAACAAGTTTGGCCCGGGGTGTGGTCAAAAGGGATTTTACCAATTCGGGCGTCCGGTCCGTCGAAGCATCGTCGATGACGAGCAAGCGCCATTGGGTATACGATTGCTGATAAATGGAAAGAAGCGTTTGTTGAATAAAGCTGGCTTTATTGAATGTCGGCACGATGATCGTTACCAGATCGTTAATAGGTCATCACGTCCCCGGACCGGTTCCCGGACCCGTTCCCGGTCCCGTGTTGGGGGCTGTCCCTGGACCGGTGTTGGGGCCTGTGCCGAGTCCGGTGTTGGGGGCTGTTCCCGGTCCCGTGTTGGGACCCATGCCGAGTCCGGTGTTGGGAGCTGTTCCAGAAACGGTGTTGGGGCCTGTGCCGAAACCGGTATTTGGTTTTGTACTGGCGGTGGCGGATGTGGGATGAGTTGATTGATTTTGGACCTGGAGAACCGGACTGGGGAGTACGTTGGCTGCAGTTTTTTTCACAGGTGATTTTGTTTTCTTAGGAATTGTTTCTTGTTCAATGAGTCGATCCAACTTTGTCCATCCTGCCCCGTAAGTTAAAAAAACGGGTTTATACCGGCTTCCCCACCTGCGTAAAGCATCATTTACGGCCCATTTTGTCATTTCCGAATAGACCGCAGTCTGATTCGTCTGGTTATTGTTGTGCCGGCGGCAATTGTACAGCATGTGATCGACCCAGTGAAAACGGAAATGCTCAATCAGCCGGTACAATACACGCTTGTCCTCCAAATGTCTGCCTTCATAAGGATCATCCGTCGGCCAGCCGCCGATATGCCGCAAGCACGAGGTGCGATAAAACCGCGGCCATAAAGAAAGGTTGGCCAGCAAAAAATCATATCGGTCCTGAAACGACCTGCCCTTCATTACGTCATTGGCTATGCGATTTCCGTACGCATCCTCAAATACGATGTTGATATTGCCGCTTACGACGGCCACATCAGCAGGTTGTTTTTCCGCTTCTCTCACCAGCACTTCGAGCGTATGCGGATAGAACCAATCGTCACTGTCCAATTGGACGGTATACGGTGTATCCACTAATTTCAGGCCTTCATTCAGGCTTTTGGATTGACCGAGATTTCTGGGGTTGCGTATTAAGGTTATGCGCTTATCTGTTACATAGGATTGAATTTGGGAGAAATATTCCTGCGTCGAACCATCGTCTATCAAAATGAGCTTCCAGTTCTCATACGTCTGCATCAATACGCTTTCGACAGCTTCCTTCAAATATTTTCCCGGATTGTAGAATGGAATCAATACCGTAACTTTACTCATGAATCGGACCTCCTTAAATGTTATAGCTTAAAATGAACCGCTTATTGCTGAAAGTCTCTGCATTTGTACATAAAATCAAACCAGTGCGAAGCTATAATTTTGGGATTGGACTTCCGGCTTTCCGCAATAGCGTCTTTAACCAGCTTTTTATAGCGGCGGGAGTCGTGCAATACCTCTTCCAAAGCGGCCGCAAAGCGCTCCAGCGACTCCTGCGTCCACACAACCCACTCCGGTTCGACCGGTTCCCATTTCATATGTTTCAATAAAATTTGGCTTCCGGCCACCTCCGGCAGCGCACCTACATCGCACCCGATAACGGGTACTCCGCAAGCCATCGCCTCCTTGACGTGCGTTGCGCCGGTCTCCCATTTACTGCCGCATATAAGCAGATGCCATTGACTGATCATATCCCTCATCTGGTGGTGAGGAACCTGCTCGTAGATGGTGAGGTTTTTGAGCGGGACCGGCAGCCAAAGATGGCGATACGCCGGGGGTTTGGCATGAATCATCTGAAATTGAATATCCGGGAATCTCCGGGCAAGATAGGGAATGACTTCCGCTCCTTTGGTAGACCGGCTCGGGTGGTCATAACCGATCCAGCCAACAGTGAATTGCCTGTTTTTCTGCCCCGGCTTAAAAAGCTCGTGATCGACCATGGTGGGGATGACCTTGATCAAGTCATCCGGATAATCTGTCCAGCTTTTCAAAAGCTGATTTTTCTGATATTGCGAATTAACGATAATCGGAACGTGCTGCGTTGCTGTTTTTTGGGGATTGATGTTGGGTCCCAGGCTCCAGTTGCGGGTCTCCTGCTCCATTTGCCAAGAATTAAAATAATAATGGTTCCACCAGCCGGACTCATTTTTGGGAACGATCCGGAATTTGTCTGAATGATACAGCGGTTTTTGTCCGGCGAATGGGGAAAATCCGATTTCCAAATCCTCCGGGCACAATTGCGATAACCATTTTGCTCTCATATTTGATGCAAGTGTAGGTCCTGTAGCAAACGGCAGTTGAAAATAGTCTAAAATAAACCGAAATCTAAACAAAATACGGCCTCCTTTCAAGCGCTGACTGCCTGCGAAGGTTATTTTTTATTCAGGATAAACCGGAAAATCTTTGAGCGAAAATTTAGCAATTTCGGGAACTTTATGATAGCTGGAAGATGAATATAGTACTTTTTTTCCAAGCATTGCCGCCGCGATCATAACATGTGCCCTGTCTGTTCTTACAGATTCGTATCGGGCGATGATTCGAAGCCAATCTTCATGATTTTTACAAATAGATCTTCTGGATATATCATAATTATTGTTCGGAACTGCTGAACGAGCAGATTCCCCATCGGTGCGATAAGCGACAAGCTCCCCTTTGCCAGGTGCCCGGTATGGAGCAAAATCAAAAAATAAGGCACAGTCATACGCAATATCGGCATGACATAAGTCTTTAATCTGACGATACGATTCTTCCTCTCTGGCAAAAACCAGTGCGCGAGTATTCGAAAGCACACGCTGAACTGTATATAAATCACGATCAAAAGAGGAAGGAAGAACGATGACTTTCTCGAATCTTTTCTCAATTTCGGGCAGAAGCTTTGGCATCGAACCATGCGATTTGCACCATCCGCCGCTTCCCGTCATAAGTGCCGTATGCCCCTCGGCTTTTATAAGACCTTCTTTTGTTATTTCCTTGTAACTTACTTGTGTCAAGAGCTGTCTCGTGCCGGCCCAAATTAAATAATCCCCTATATTTCCGCCGCAAGTAATAAATGTGATATCCTGCGAATCGGCAAGAGCCTGAGTAAGCTTTGCTCTGCTGGTCTCAAGTCCTTTTTCAAAATTCGAAAAATCTCCTCGATGTTTATTCAATGATTCCACCTTCCTCTCTTATTTGTTTCCTCTGCCGGACATTTGGTCTGGGTGCAAGCGGTAATAGTAAAGTACTTCCGGAATATTCTCAATCCTATAGCCCTCTTTCAAGCAACGAAAAATAAAAAAGTAATCATGCCCGGTAACCTTGCGCTTGCCCCGAAGTGAACGGAATAGACCGCCTACCCGATCAAAAACCTCTCCTTGAAATAACAAAGTGCCGTAGCAAGCGCCTGAACTTCCGTTTTCATAGCTTTGTCTAATTTGATCAAATCCGTATTTAATCCATTTCACCTGAAATTTCGTTTTCGGGTTGCCAGATCGAAATTCCGCGATGCTGGTTCCTACTAGATTTACCTGTGGATGTTGTCTGAGGAACTCCATTTGTTTACAAATACGATCCGGATGCGACAAATCATCGGCGTCTTGAATTGCAATATACTCTCCCCTGGCTAAAAACAAACCTATCGAATTCGCCCCGGCATATCCGGTATTATAAGGTAAATTCAGGATTTGGATTCGATGTTTCGTTGCAAACCGTTCCTTAACTTCAGTCGTATTTAACCATGTTTGAATCACGGACTTTGTATTATCGGTTGAACCGTCATTCACGATGACGATTTCAAGATCACGATAACTTTGTGACACGATGCTGTTTAAACAATCCAATAGATAAGGTGATGCGTTATAACATGGAATAATGATGCTCACCAGTCCCTTGATTCTTTGAAATAACATCCCGACCCTCCTTTCAATACTAGCTATTGACTATTACTATATTCACTTCAGTTTTGATATGTATAGACAGATCAATTAGTAATCTATAAAAATGAACTCTCGCAAATAAACCCCTCCTTCTTTCAGAATTTCCATCTATTTTCAGGAATGATAGTTGCCGCGGAGTCGAGAAATTCATATTGAAAAAAAAGACTGTTGAGGCCTGCTCAACAGTCGAACCCGCGTTAACACGCGGGCCGGAGTGAAAATTTGGGATAAATTCGGAAGAGTGCCGAACCGGGGTTGCCTGACCGTCTTACAACCAGGTAGTTTTGTCTTCGATTGCCGTCCGCTTGGTTTCCGGACTGTCTGCGGCCGGATAGCCCACAAAGACGGAGCCGACAATTTTGCGATTCTCGGGTGATCCGATCAGCTTATGTAATCGTTCGTCTCTGGCAAGGCCGATTCCTCTTGTCCGCCACACCAGTCCCAGCCCAAGCTCCTGTGCAGCAAGCCACATGGAATGAATGGCACATGCAACGGCGTATTCGTTATCCTCCGAGGACGCCTCATCACCAGGAATGATATCCGAGGTGACTACAATGACAAGCGGCGTTGATTCCAGCACGGCGATCGATTCCTTGACCAAATGAGGCTTTGTCGGGAACCGTTCTTCCAGAAATTCGCGGGCAATTTGCTCATATCGCGTCTTGGCTTCCCCACGGATCACATAAAAATGCCACGGCTCGCGCAAACGATCATTGGGCGCCCAAACAGCCGCTTCCAGCAGCCTGGTGATTTTCTCGGTTTCGACTTCTTTCGGCTCATAGTTTCTTACTGCTCTGCGGCTTTTTAATATGTTCATTACAGACATGTTTCCTCTCTCCTTTTTACTAGGGTTCATAGGGTTTAACCGGCAAATCCGGACTCCTCTAGCGGACGGGCGGATTTGACGAAATAGCCTCCGGTTCGGTACTATCTTGTATGGAGGCGTTGTTCATGAAGACGTTAATCATGCTCGGAAGCTTGAATATGTTCATCGCGGTTGCTTTAGGCGCTTTTGGGGCGCATGCCTTAAAGAAAAGGTTGTCCGAAGACATGATGAAGGTGTACCAGACGGGAATCCAATACCATATCGCCCATGCGCTCGGTCTGCTTTTGCTCGGACCGATCTCGGAAAGCGTAGAGAATTCTTCTCTCGTCATCATGGCCGGTTATGTCCTGTTCGCCGGGATATTTCTGTTCTCCGGCAGCCTGTATGCTTTAAGTTTATCCGGCGTTAGAAAGCTGGGTGCGATAACACCGCTTGGAGGGCTTGCCTTCTTGGCGGGTTGGATCATTCTAATGATTGCCGTAGCATAAGTAGCATAAGCATATGCTGCGAAGCGGAAAGCGCAAATCCCCGGAGAACCCGGGGGATTTTTGCATTTTCCGGAGGGCTTCAGGAACTGGACTCCAGCTGCTTGAAAGCCTCGACAAATTCAGAAGGATCTGCTTTGACCATGTAGGAATAAACGCCCTGCTTAGTATGCAAATACAAAATCCCTTCCGTACCGCCCAACTTTCGATAAGATATATCAAATACTTCATGAATGGGAAATTCCCGATAGTGTGTCACAACTTTGTCTTCATACAAATACATCCACCGCTCTTGCGCTTCCGTTATTTGTGAGATGCCTGTCATCTGCCTTTGAACCTTATAATAGAGCTGTTTGGCAATCCAGTTCATCATTTCCCCCCTTCGACAGATTGTATTCGGAATCTAAAGTTTACCATACCGCAGTCGAATGTGGTATGCAGTCACTTCATTGGCCAGACGCATTGCTTCTTCATACTCTTCTTGTGTCATATTTTTAAGCATTTCATTGGATTGGTTTACGGAATCTTCTCCATATTTAACAGATCCAACTGCTTTCTTTTGTCAAGGAGCTTTTTACGATGTTCTTTTAGTGCTTTAGCTCTGTTAAAGGAAGGGGCGGTCATGATTTCTTTAATTTGTTCCAAACCGAACCCCAATGCTCTGTAAAACAAAATCTGCTGCAGTCTGTCAACTTCCGCCTGACCATAGATCCGGTATCCTGATGAGTTGATTCTTGCCGGCTTAAGGATGCCGATTTCATCATAATAGCGAAGCGCTCTGGTGCTGATCCCTAGCTTTTGCACGGTATATTCCATCTGTTCACCCCCTGACATAAATAACGGTAAACCTTTACGCAGCGTCAAAGTCAACCCCTTTTTTTAGATCACAGGCGGACCCGATCACACTTTAGCATAGCATTGCATTAATGTTCTAAATAAACCTGCAGCATGAATAAAAAACGAGAGCCTATGCTGCGCTCTCGTTCTTTTCTTAGCCCGTAAGCTGTTTTAATTTTACGTTTCTCTCTTCCCGCTCTTCTTTAGACGCAAGATCATATTTTTTCAGCAGGTGAAATAGTTCGTTTAAGGTATGCTGCGAATGTTCTCTCAGCAAAAACTGCTGCAGATCCGCAGTTAAGGATTCGGGTAAAAACTCTTTTTGGCTTTCGAGCTTTTGTGCCACATCTTCATGAGAATGATCAATACTGCATTTTCCCATTGAAATCACCTCTCGTCATCATTAATTTACGGCATAAATTTACGGCATATGGAAAAAGTCCTTCTGATAAGTAATACTACAGCGATCCTGTCAAGAGCACAATCCCTAATTTCAAGAGCCGCCATGTGTTGGGATCGCGACCTCTTCACAATGAAGCATAAAGAGCCCCCAATGTTATGTAAGCTTATAGCGACAACCGTTTCATTAGGCCATGCAAACATCGGTGTCTTGATCCGGATCTGTTCCTTTGGTTTCTTTACCTAAGAACAGTACGACTAATGCTCCGATGACAATCGAAACAAAAAACACCATAAATATAAAGGTCATCGGAAGCCCTCGCGCCAATAGCATACCTACAAGGAATGGGCCGATGATGCCTCCGATCCGGCCGAAGGAGGAGGCAAGTCCGACACCGGTAGAGCGAACCGACGTCGGGTACAATTCCGGCGTGTAGGCATAGAGTCCTCCCCATGCGCCAAGATTAAAGAAGGAAAGACAAATTCCGGCCGCCATCAGCATGCCTTCCGTTTCGGCACTGCCGAACCATGCGGCGCTTGCTGCCGTCAGCAGCAAATAGGCAACAAGCACAAACTTGCGGCCTAAAGTTTCAATAAAGTAAGCGGCGGTAAAGTATCCCGGCAGCTGTGCGAGGGTCATGATCAAGACGTATTGAAAGCTCTTCACCAGCTCGAAGCCCTTCATGACCATAACCGTCGGAAGCCACAGAAACATGCCGTAATAGGAAAATACCACGGTGAACCACACAATCCAGAGTGTGACGGTTGACCTGCGGTGTTTGGGCGACCATACGGATGCCGCCCGTTCCATAAACGAGAGCTTCCGGCTCCGCTGCCCGATATAGCGGGGAGAATCCTGAATAGCCCGTCTGAGGTACAAAGCATACAAAGCCGGTAATGCACCGATAATAAAGGCCGTCCTCCAGCCGTAATGCGGAATGACAAAATAGGCAATCAGCGCCGCGACGATCCAACCGCCCGCCCAGAAGCTTTCGAGAAGCACAACCGCACGGCCTCTCTCATGAGCTGGTACGGACTCGGAAACGAGCGTCGAGGCAACCGGAAGCTCGCCCCCAAGACCGAATCCGGTCACAAAACGCAGGACACATAAAACGGCAAAGCTGGTGGCCAGAGCGGACAACCCGCTGGCTGCAGAGAAAATAAGAAGCGTCCAAATCAAAATGGACCGGCGTCCATAACGGTCCGCAAGAGAACCCGCAACGGCCGCTCCTACAGCCATTCCGATCGAATTCAGGGCCGTTAGCAGTCCAATCTGCTGTGCGGCCAGATTCCATTCGACAGCCAAGGCAGCCACGATAAACGAGATGATGCCCACGTCCATCGCATCGAACAGCCAGCTTAGACCGGCGCTGAACAGCAATTTGCGTTGTTTCGGATCTCGAAGTAAGGCTGTGTTTTTCATGTTCAAGCTTCCTTTTCCCTTGGTTTAATCGTGCATCGGCATCTTCCAATTCTTTTATTATTTCCATAGATTAGGACTTCAAACGCAGACGCCTTTCAGAATCACTTTAAACCGATGGAAGCCAAAACGTCAATCACCCTTCATATAAAAAAAGCCGTACTCATGTTTAAAGCGGGCGCTTGCCTCAGCACCCGCTTTAAATAGAGTAAACTCGTCAACCAGAAGCGTCGGACGCCTCGCTCAGCTTCAATGCGTATGCGCCGCTCTCTTCACTTCTACGCAGCGCGAAGGCTTGGGGAACAGCTTATCCGGATTGCACAGATTATGGGGATTGAACACCCGCATGATCTCCACTTGGGCATCGATCTCTTCTTGTGTGAAGATTTTGGGCATGTCATGCTGCTTCTCGATTCCTACCCCATGCTCGCCTGTTATGGTGCCTCCCACGTCGGCGCACACTTGCAGCACTTCCGAGCCGACCTTCACGGCCAGCTCCGTTTCTCCCGGGTTGGCTGAATTAAACAAAATAAGCGGGTGCAGGTTTCCATCTCCGGCGTGGAATACATTGGCGATACGCAGCCCGGATCTCCTGCTGATATCCGAAATCCGCCGCAGCACTTCCGGCAGCCGGCTGCGGGGAATGACCCCGTCCTGCACCATGTAATCCGGGGAGATTTTCCCCATCGCTCCAAATGCCGTTTTGCGGTTGGCCCACCAAAGCGTTCTTTCCTTGTCCGATTGCGCCACCCGCACTTCACGGACGTGATATTGCCTGCAAATGTCGACAATCTGCTCCGCCATCGCTTCCATACCGGCGGTAAGGCCATCCAATTCAATCAGGAGCACGGCCGCCAGATCCTTCGGGTAGCCGACAGGGTAATTTCCCGCTTCCACCCCTTCAATGGCGACGCGGTCCATCATTTCGAGCGCTCCGGGGATGATACCGCTTGCAATGACAGCGGAGACCGTCTGGCTCGCATCGTCCACCGAATCATACAGGGCAACCACGGTTTTGACGCCCTGCGGCTTCTTGAGAATCCGGACGACGATCTTGGTGACGATGCCCATTGTGCCTTCCGAGCCTACGATTAAGCCCGTGAGATCATAGCCGGGCATGTCGGGTACTGCTCCGCCTAACGTTACAATTTCACCGTCGGGCATGACCATTTCAACACCGAGGACATGGTTGCTGGTGACCCCGTATTTCAGACAATGCGGCCCGCCGGCATTCTCCCCTACGTTTCCGCCAATCGTACAGGACATGCCGCTTGAGGGATCCGGAGCATAATAATAGCCTTCATGCGCTATGGCATTCGTTAGCTTCAAATTGACATGTCCCGGCTCCACCACCGCCGTCCGGTTCTTGAAATCCACGCTCAACAGCCGGTTCATCTTAACGAGGCTGATCAATACCTCGCCGTTTATGGGCGTAGCCCCTCCGGAGAGCCCTGTTCCGGCACCGCGGGGAATAAACGGAATCCCGTTATCGTGAAGCAATTTCACTACGGCAGCAACCTGTTGGGTATTATTAGGAAAAACGACGGCCCGCGGACGGGCGCGAACAATCGTAAATCCGTCACATTCATAAGCAATAAGATCATCCGGTTTATGGATCACTTCCTTGGGACCTACGATTCTCTGCAGTTCGGCAACTAATTGTTCCTGGTTCATGTTCCCGTCCTCTTTTCCGCCTCATATGCCCGATCCAAAAGGGTAATCGTATGCACAACTTCCTGATCCATGGCCTTCCGGTGAACACCTACGGACATCTGCATCATACAGCCCGGGTTGCCCATAACAAGGCATGCGGCCTCCGGAGGGACATTGGCCATTTTTTTCTCCAGGATAGGTTCAGCCATGTCTGGATGGGTCAGGTTGTAAATCCCCGCAGACCCGCAGCACACATCGGAATCCCGCATTTCGATCAGCTCCACTCCCGGAATGGAACGCAGCAGCTGGCGCGGTTGGGTTCGAACCTTTTGGGCATGGGCGAGATGGCATGCGTCATGATAGGTAACCTTTGCGTCTATTTTACCCTTTGGTGGTTCAAAACCGACCTCTACCAGAAATTCAGCGATGTCCCGGACTTTGCTTACAAACTGCCCGGCTTTGCTGGCATACTCCTGATCGCTGTGCATCAATTCTTCATACTCTTTCAACGTCGCGCCGCAGCCGGCCGCATTAATAATGATATAATCCACTCCGGCTTTCAGGAAAGCGTCGATGTTCTGCTTAGCCATCATCTTGGCCGTAGGCCGTTCCCCCGCGTGTACCTGAAGGGCTCCGCAGCAGGTCTGGTCCTGGGGGACCATGACATCAAATCCGTTGCGCGCCAGCACACGAGCCGTGGCCAGATTAATATCGGAATAAAGGACATCCATCACACAGCCGAGGATCAGCCCGACGGTGCCCCGTTTGACTCCGACGGCCGGAAGAAGCGCAGGAAGCGCTTCCCGTGAAGTGCGGGCGGACACCTCCGGCATGACCCTTTCCATGTCCTGCAAATGCTTGGGGAACAGCTTGATGGCTCCGGTACCGCGGACCAGCTTCCGCATTCCGGATTTTTGATAAAATCGGGTCAGTTTGCCCAAGGCTTTCAATCGGCCGGGTTTCGGGAATATGCCCTTCAGAAAAACGCCGCTCACCATCCCTTTCAAGCCTGTCAGAGGCTCAGCCTGGCGGATTTGGCCCCGTGCCTCCTCGATCAAGATCCCCACCTGCACCCCCGATGGACACGCCGTTTCGCAAGCCCGGCAATCCAGACAGCGAAATACAGGATCGATAAAAGATTCATTGATCGCCATGCGCCCCTCGGAGACCGCTTTAATTAAATCCACGCGTCCTCTGGGAGATTGCGCCTCATTGCCTGTTTCCAGATAAGTGGGGCATGCCTGCAAGCACAACCCGCAATGCACACACACGGAATATTTATCTGCACCGGGCGGATCCGGCCACTTGAAATGGTTGTTCACGCTACAGCCCTCCTGCATACCGTCCCGGACTTAGAATGCAAGCCGGATCGACGGTTTGTTTGATGCCTTTCATGATCGAAAGTCCGTTTTGGATCGTACCCCATACTCCAATTTCCTTTTTAAGCGGGGCCTCCCCGTATTCCACGACCAGGTAGCCCCCTCGCTCTTCCGACAGCTCTCTTAACCGCAGCGCTGTCTCAACCAACGCAGAAGGAACCGTTGAACGAAGGCGAATGCGGAGCGTTCCGACACCCAGACTTGCGGCAAATTCCATTGAAACGTTCCGTGCAGACGCCTCCTTCTCGAACAAAGAGAGCCGGTCCGTCATGTCCGGGATCGGACAAGCCGCTCTTAACAGCAAAGAATCGGGCTCCAGCCCCTTCCATCGGGTCCGGTATTGAAGCTCATATGGCTCTACCGGTTCATTCATGAGACGGGTAAATTCAACGGCAGCTCCCAGGGTGCCGGCAAGAGCGCGAATCCGCTCCGCCTGATAACTGGCAGCGCTCCCCACTTCATCACAGCCGATCGCGAGCTCATACCCTCCTGCCGCAGGATTGGATGACAGCTCCAGACGGCTTGGAATACATTCCGAGGCGAGCACCAAAGCGGCAAGTTCAGTCAGCTCTTTCAGACGATCACTTTGTGCTATGAGTATCTCCTTGTGCTTCGGATAGGGGCGTACCCTCAAGGTAATTTCACTTATGAAGCCTAAAGATCCATATGAGCCGACAAACAATTTGTTCATGTCATAACCCGCGACATTCTTCACCACCTTGCCCCCCGTGCGAATCACGTTTCCGTTCGGGTATACCACTCGGAGACCAAGCACATTGTCCCGCCAGGATCCGTATAATATTCTTTCCGGACCGCTCGCGGCCGTCGCCACGAGCCCTCCAACCGTTGAATCATCTGCGGCAGGCGGCTGGATGGGAATGAATTGGCTGTGCTCTCTAAGATAAGTCTGAATTTCGGAATAAGGAGTCCCTGCCCGTACGGTGATCGTAAGATCCCCCGCCGAATGCTCTACAATCCCTGTAAGCTGCCTGGAGGATAGCAAAAAATCCACTCTCCGCGGATTCTCTCCAATGTGCAGCTGGTTCCCGCTGCCCATGGGAATCACGGCAAGCCCCCTGCCGCTGGCGTGGCGCAAAATCCCGGCTGCCTCGTCTTCACTACAGGGCTCGGCAACCGGGATGTCCGCATTCTCCGGCTGTCCCAGACTCTTGATCATTTGATCCGTACACTTGGTCAACCTGCACGATTCTATCAACTGCTGTACATCGAAATTCGTCATCCGATCCCTCACCTTTGCATAAACTGGTTCTTTTGCTTGGATAAGTCAAAGTAAAGCGGCCGGGACAAACCAAAGCAGCCTCGGCCCTTTTCTATTGACCATGAATCACAACAATCATGTTTACTATATTCTATGGTTCACAAGAGCAAAAAAGACCCATAACAGGCGTCCTTGAAGCGATCGGATCATAGCCATGCCGATGAGCCTTACTTTGTAAATGGGGGTAAGCGATACCGGTTTGTGAAAAAAATACAAACAAAAAGACAGTCAAATACCGACTGTCCATTTGTCTTTTTAAGTTTTGATTCGACCCTTATTGTACGTTCTGCTTTAAGCAGCTGATCATGGCAGGATGCACCTTCCCGTTGCTGCAGATGATATGTTGAACAGACAGGCCAAACTCGCCTCCTCCGATGTCGGTCACCATGCCGCCGGCCTCCCTCACAAGTACGACACCTCCAGCCAAATCCCAGGCATTTAAGCCGTACTGCCAGAATGCCCCGAGTCTGCCGCAGGCCACATAAGCCATATGTAAAGCGGCCGAGCCAAGCACCCGAATTCCCCGGAATTGCTTGCCGAAGGAGGCTAAGCTAGGAATATTCAGCTCCCTGTACGCCGGCATAAACCCGGTGGCGATTACGCATTCAGCGGCATGTTCCGTTGCCGATACCTTTATCGGATTACCGTTAAGATAGGCCCCTTTGCCTTGTTCTGCCCAGAACAATTCATCCCGGCTTGGATCATATACGACACCGAGTACAAGCTCCCCTTTGCAAGCCAGCCCAATGGAAACTGTAAACCCCGGAATCCCATGTACAAAATTTGTCGTTCCGTCGATCGGATCTACAATCCATAAGAATGGAACGTCAACCGCCGCTTCAAGAACTTCGTGCAGAGGACGGGAGGAATGGTAGGTCTCTTCTTCGCCAAGAAAAGCGTGATCGGGATAGGCCTCCAATATAGAAGCACGGATCAGCTGCTCCGCTTTTTTATCAAATTCGGTCACCACATCAAAGCTTGAGCTTTTCTCTTCTGCGGCCAGTTCACCTCCCGCTCGGGAACGAATCATTCTGCCTGCTTCTTTTGCCGCCTTGCAAGCGATTTCTAAATAACTCATGTCTGCTTCTCTCCCATTCTGATTGTTTATATTAGAGATCTTGCTCCATCAATATAAATTTCTGTACCGGAGATATAAGCCGCTTGCCCCGAAGCCAGAAAGGTAACCAGATCAGCAATTTGACCGGCATGGCCTATGCCAAAAGGGTATTTACCCTCAGGGTACTCCACGGGGATAATGACTTTCGAAAGCTCGTCTGATCGAACCAAATGATCATTCAAACCGGTCTCAACAGCACCCGGGCTAATGACATTCACACGAATTTTGTAGCGTGCCAATTCCAATGCGGCCGTTTTGGCGAAAGCCGTCAATGCGGCCTTGGAAGTGGAATAGACCGACATCCCGTAGCTGTTAAAAATACGGTTGCCGTGTATGGAGCTCGTTACAATAATGCATCCCCCATTGTCTTTCATGAAGGGGATCGCGTATTTCACTGTCAAAAAAGCTCCCTTTACATTGACCGTCATAATTCGATCCCATTCTTCCTCGGGCATATCTTCTATCGGAGTAAGCAGACCTACAACGCCGGCATTGGAAAACAAAATGTCAAGTTGTTTTCCCCACCGCTGAAATTGATGGAACGCCGACTTCATGCTGACATAGTCTGTAACATCAGCCGTTACGGCGATCACATTGCATTTTAACCTTTCCAGCTCTTCTTTTACCTGGTTCAATCCCTCTTCCTGAATATCAACCAGACAAACGTTAGCTCCATGACGGGCTAATTGGATAGCCGATGCACGACCGATACCTGAAGCAGCTCCAGTGACGAAGGCTGTTTTTCCATGAAGTGATGTCACCGATGGTTCCCCCTAAATCATCCATTTATTGATCCTTCGGCTTTCCGCCGCATGTACGCCGGACTACCAATGAAACCGGAAGCGTGATCTCACATCCAAACCCCCTATATCCGTAGAATTTTAGCACTATTTGGCATTTTCGTCCACATATGAATAAAGCCCTAGAACTCTCCTGCTTGGGAGATTCAAGGGCTGATAACGAAAGTGACAAGCTGTTGTTCAAACGATTGTTTTTATTGACTTGCCGCTGATTGCGTTTTCTCTCTTACATAGCGGCTAGCGGAGGCTCCGGCTGCTTTACCAAAAACGGCGCCTGACATTAATCCTGATCCTCCGGGATAATTATCATAGAATAATCCGCCCACCATTTCACCTGCGGCATAGAGACCCGGAATAGGCGTACCCTCTTTGCCGAGAACTTCTCCATGCGTATTCACATGGATACCGCCAAAGGTAAACGTAATCCCGCAAGTAACCGGATAAGCATAGAAGGGTCCTTCTTCCAGCCGCAGCGCCCAGTTCGATTTAGGCGGTGTAATTCCGGCCGTACCTTTCCCATCTTTCACGGTAGGATTGTAGGCGCCTTCCTGCACAGCTTGATTGAACTCCCGGATCGTTTGTAAGAATTGCGTCTTATCTACCTCAAGCATGTCCGCTAATTCTTCGATCGTATCCGCTTTTACAAACGTGGCTTCCTCAATCACATACTCCTTGCGGAGCAGAGGATACACCTGGGCATCGAAAATTTGATAAGCCATGCCGCCCGGCTGCTTTAAAACTTCCCGTCCATATTTGGCGTACGTATAATTCCGGAAATCGGCACCCTCGTCGACAAATCTCTTTCCCTCTTTGTTGATCAGGAGGCCAAGCGGAAAAGAGGACTTTTTGTAAATGTCCCCCGGCTTGGAAAAATCGCCTACCTCCGGTGCTTTGCAGTCTGTTCCGATGGAATGGCATCCAGCCCAATCGCCGTAAGGCTGTGCTCCGATATCCAACGCCATCATAAGCCCATCCCCGGTGTTATACTCGGTACCTCTTACAATCGCAGCGTTCCATTCGGAACCAAGATGCCTGGCGCGCATTGTTTTATTCGCCTCAAAACCGCCGCAAGCCAAAATAACGCTTCCCGTACGTACGGTCACGACCCCGTCCGGCTGTTCAATTTGAATCGCCGTAATTTGATTGTTTTCCTCCACCAGCTTGACGGCTCGAGACTGATACCAGATATCAATTCCCAGTTCTTCTGCACGTTTATTCAATTGTTCAATGAGCCCGACCCCTTTATTTTGCGTTTTAAGAGGAAGGTTGCCCCAGAAGGTCAGTATCCCATCCTTCTCAAAGGATTGGTTCTCATTGAGCTCAAAGATCACTCCATTGCGCTGCATCCATTTGACCACCTGAGTGGATTGTCCCGTCATGTATTTCGCTAATTGAGGATCGCTTTTGCCGCCGGTTACCCTCATCAGATCATTGTAAAAATCTTCTGCATGATAGATAGGGATCTGAATTCTAGCGGCTTCTTCATCCGTCATTTCCGGGATAATTTCCCGGATATCATCCAGATTTTGAAAGGCAGTCCTTATAGCGCCGTCCGTAAAAAAGGAATTTCCGCCGCGCTTATGCTGCGGCCCTCTTTCCAGGATTAAGACATTGGCGCCTTCCTCTTTAGCGGATATCCCGGCACAGAGTGCCGCATTGCCTGCGCCTACAACAACCACATCATACTGTAAAGGATATTCATTCGACATGATTCCTACCTCCGGGGACTTTTTTGGGGTAAAGATGTGCAAGGTGATAATCACCTTGTTAATAGTCTATATCAATCGTCATCATAAATATAATATTCATATTTTATGAAATGTAATAAGTTTTGTTTATACTTTTATGGCGAATAGGCATTATTTTTCCATACCTATCGCTGTTAATAACTCCTTAATTTGCGCTTCCTGTTTTTCCAGGAATGCTTTAAAATCAGCCGGGTTCTTATAATCGCCCTCCCAATTGTTGGCTTTAAGCTCTTTTTGCCAAGCTTCCGATTGGACCATCTCTTTGAGCTTCGCTTCCCAATAGTCAAAGGCGTCCTTATCCATCTCCTTGGGACCGAACACGCCTCTCCATATGTTAAATTCAGCATCTACCCCCTGCTCTTTCATTGTCGGTGCGTCCTTCAACTCTCCGCCTAAACGGGACGGCGAGGCTACCGCCAACACCCGGATTTTACCCGCTTTCAGGTAATCCCCCAGACTGGAAGCGTCCGTACTAAGCACATCCGCATGGCCGCCCAATAGAGCCGTCATCGATTCACCCGTGCCATCGTAAGAAACGTACTTGATTTTCTTCGCATCGATGCCGCTTTTCAATGCGGGAAGCACAGACACCATATGGTACATGGACCCCGGAGCGGAACCTCCTGCAAACGTGACTTGGGATGGATCAGCCTTTAACACATCGATCAGCGATTTCAAATCCTTGAATTTGGAATCGGCGTTCACCACGATCGCCCCGTAGTCTTTAATCAACTGCGCCAGAGGCGTCGTATCCCTGTAACCGAAAGGACTGTTTCCTTCTTTCTTCAGATGATTGAGCAGGATTGGAGGCGAGCTGATAAAAAGCTTGTAATTGTTCTTTTTATCCTTCGTCGCATAGTCCGCCAAAAACACAACTCCGCCACCGCCCGGCTTGTTCTCCACCGTCATGGACTTGCTGATTAATTTGGTTTCGGTTAATACTTTGGCCGTCACCCTTGCCGTTCTGTCCCAACCGCCTCCCGGTCCGGAAGGAGCAATCATGGTTATCGGCTTATCGGGATAGTTGGATGTTTTTTTACTCGCCTGTGCCGGCCCCGAATGTACAATCTGCACTTTCGGTTCCGATGAATTGCCGCATGCGGCTAAACCAAGAGTAAGCAATCCCGACAGCATGATCTTCCAAACCTTGTTTGACAGCGCTTTCAATAACATTGTAAGAATACCCTCCTTACATCATTTTTTTGTGCTTGTGAAACTGCGGCCGAACGCAACCTGCTCCCGTTTCAATCATCATGAAATGTTACCTCCCCCATGCAGCTGGTTGCTTTTCCGCGTAAGGGTATTGTAATATAATCCCATTGATAACAAAAATATTTAATTCTTATCATTATCCATAAGTTTTATTTAAAAAGGAGCCCTCAAATGGATGAAAAAGACTTTTTACTGCTAAAAACGCTGTATACGGAAAAAAATATCAGCAGAACCGCTGAAATCCTGTATATTTCCCAGCCGGCCATTACGTATCGGATTCAAAATCTGGAAAAATATTTTAATACCCCCATCATCTCCAGAGGAAAGAAAGGTGTTGAATTTACTGCCGAGGGGGAATGTCTTGTCAAGCTGGCCGATCAAATTTTGCATGAAATCCGAAAAACAAAAGAGAAAATACAAAACATGGGCCATCAGGTTCAAGGTACGCTGAGGCTGGGTGTTTCAAGCAATTTCGCACGATATCGCCTGCCCGCTTTGCTCAAACGATTTGTAAAGCTTTACCCGGATGTTGAAATTATAGTAAAAACCGGATGGAGCACGGAAGTCATGAATTATTTGTATAAGGATGAAGTCCACATCGGCATTGTACGCGGGGATCATCATTGGCATGAGCACCATTATTTTTTATACGAAGAACCCGTTACCATAGCTTCAAAAGAGCCTATCCATCTGGAGGACCTGCCGACTTTAGCAAGAATCAACTACAAAACGGACAGCCATCTCAAGCAAACCATCGATCATTGGTGGCACAAAACCTTTCATCACCCCCCTCTGATCACCATGGATGTCGACCGAATCGATACCTGTGTCGAGCTCGTCAAGAATGGATTGGGTTATGCTATCATTCCCAGCATCAGTCTCAGCGAAATCGATTCCTTGCATACCATTGACCTATACTCCGAAGAGAACCAGCCCATCTCCCGGAAAACCTGGATGACCCATCGTCATGCGGCTTTGGAGCTGTCCGTGGTAAAGGCTTTTGTTGATTTTATGAAAAGTCAATATAACCAGGAGGCACCCAGGTAACGCCCTCGCCTTTGTAAATGAAAGATATAGTATACATAGCACGCATTTCCTCCGAAGGGACCATGTTATATAATATTGATATGCGCATGTCCCCCGCCCGGGACTTCTCTCCGGGATGAAATCGAATGATAGGAGATCGAATGCCTAATGGAAATAACCGACATTTTAACCGACCTGATTGATGAGGATACCGATCAGCCCAGATATCAATTTGACGAAGAAGCACTGCAGGAATTAATGAAAAGCATTGAAGAGCTTGGCCTGCTGTCACCCATTAAAGTCAGAGCCACGGGTAACGGCCGCTATAAAATCATATACGGGAACCGTAGGTACAAAGCCTGCAAAATGCTGGGGCGCCCTACGATCCCTTGTCTTGTCTCTACCGTAACGGATGAAACGGAAATTTATCTGGAACAAATTGCGGAAAATTTGACGAGAGAAGGTTTCTCCCCCATTGAAGAAGCCGAGGCGTTCAACAAGCTTCTTCACGATCCTAAGTTCAGCAGCTCGATCAAATATCTGTCCAGCAAGCTTGGCAAGCCGGAAGCCTACATCAAAAACAAGTGTGATCTGCTGAAGTTCGGCATGGCCGTAAAAAAGCTCATCGTGAGCGGAACGGAAATCCGAAAAGACAAACTGACGGAAGATCAGCTGCTGCCCATTAAAGATTTGCCGATCGAGTACCGGGATCCGCTCGCCTTGATTATCGCCAGAGACGAGATGCCTGTGAGTGATGTCAAAAAGATCGCCCGATTATTTAAGGATAAAAGTATCTCTTCAGCAACGAAAGACAAGCTATTGTACAAAACAGGGCCCGCATTGCTTGAAACCTGGTCCATATATGAACAAAATAAAGCAGAAAGGGAAAAGAGCGCCGTACCGAAGACGACGAAGAACGCGCCCCGGAAAAAGGATACGAAGCCGGATAAGAATGAACAACAAGAACAACGGTCGGCAGCACCGATAGAGGATCAGCTGCAGCGATTACTCGCCTCCCTTCTAGCCCATACTCCGGTGCCCGCAGACAACATGGACATCAATACAAACCATAAGGACGTTTTTTTGAAGGACGTCGATCAGCTGATCGACAACCTTGAGAAGCATCTGGCAGAATGGAAAAACATCAGGGACCGGGTTAAAAAATCGATCCAAATTTTCTAATAATTATTAAAAAACATAGAACCCGGGCTAAAATCAGACAACGGCTTCGAACCCTTTGAGGACCGTCGGGAGCTGTTCCGGCCTTATTGTTTTGAGCGTGTACGGTGACTTCCCCGGTCGGATGAACATCCCTGAACACGCCATGCCGTCACAGCAGGCGATCCCAAAAAGGAATAGGAGGTTGTTTGAATACGATGAAGAAAAGTTCCGTCATTGCCGCATTAATCGGTGGTTTCCTTGGCCTTACGGCCATGGCGATGCCGGCCGGTGCAGCAGCGCTGGAGAAGGGCACGCAAAGCGAGCATGTCCTCGACTTGCAGCTGCGGCTTAGTACGCTTGGCTACTTTCAGGCCGGCGCAACCGGCTACTATGGATCGATTACATACGAAGCGGTAAAAAAATTTCAAAAACAGTCCGGCTTGCCTGTTAGCGGTACGGCCGATTCCAAGACCTTATCGCTATTGAAACAATCGGCCGCTCCAAAGCAAAATGTATTGGAGCAATTGGCACGATTGATCCATGCCGAGGCCAGAGGCGAATCGCTTCAGGGCCAAATTGCCGTAGGCGCGGTCGTCCTCAATCGGGTGCAGTCCAATGCATTTCCCGATTCCATTACGGAGGTCATTTTTCAACCGGGTCAATTCTCCGCCATTCTGGACGGACAGTACAACCTGACGCCGGGACCTTCCGCCTACCAGGCGGCCAGGGCCGCTTTAAACGGATCGGATCCGACGAACGGAGCTCTCTTTTACTACAATCCCAAGATTGCAACATCGGCCTGGAGCAAGAGCCGTCCGATAAAAGTCCGTATCGACCAGCACGTGTTTACTCTTTAAGTATCCCCCCGGCACTCCTGCATATCTCCTGCACGCTCAATAAGAAACCCTCTAACGAGGCCATTCATGGATAACCGACAAAGCAGGTTTTATTTTGTGATAAAGAAAGAAGCTCTTGCATCCCGCATGAGCTTCTTATTTCCAAACCCGTTTCAGCTGAAAGGCTTCTTGCAAATACCCCCAGACTGCAATGGGACTTGTCAGCATTTGATATCCCAACACAAATAGAACAAAGCCCAACTTGTTTTTCCGGATCCGAAGACCCAACGACTTAAAGACATTTTTCTGAAATTGATACAGAACGAAATAACTCAAAAGCGTGATCGGAAGGACGAGAAGCGTCAGAGGCCCGACGATCCAAAACACGCCGAAAAAGCACAAAATGAGGCCGGGAATCCAAAAGAAAGTGTAAGATACATCAATAAAGGGCATGACAAAATTGATCCCCGTTAAAAATTTCGCAAACACGTTGGGCTGCTGCCAAGGCTTTACCGTTTTAAGCCCTTCGATCATTCCGCGGGCCCACCTGCTGCGTTGTTTGGCAAAATGGTCCAACGAGACGGGAACCGTTGTAAATGCTACCGCTAAAGGTTCAAAGTATACCTTATAGCCGGCCTTCAGGCATTTCCAGGTCAGCACGATATCCTCTCCGATCACGTCCGGCCATCCTCCGATTTCCTTGACTACTTCGGTTTTATACAAGCTAAACGCCCCTTGTGCTACCAGCGTCTGTTGATAGAGACCTTGAAGCCTTTTTACAGAAGAAATGGCCAAAAAGTAATCCCATTCCTGCAGCTTTGACAGCATATTGTCTCTGCTGTTCCGAACCAATACCGTTCCCGCGACGGCACAAACCTCTTTTGGGGCAGAAAGCATTCGGCTCACAATAAACCGGAGAGCCGTTTTATGCAGCAAGGTATCCGCATCCAGCGTAACCATATATGGAGTTTTAACATACTTTAGCCCTTTATTTAGAGCATGGTGTTTGCCCTTATTCCATTCAGGGATGATTTGCAGCGAAAGGCCGAATTCCTTTGCGGCATCTTGGGCTGCTTGCACCGTACGGTCCGTGGAATGATTATCGACAAGAAGAACGTGGATGCTTCCCTCATAATCCTGGCAACTGATCTGCCTTAACGTATCTCGTATTCCTTTCTCTTCATTGTGAACTGTAATCAGAACCGTAATATCGTTTGCCGGATACTGATGTTTAAAAGGCGGTTGTCTATCCAAAAGAAGACTTGAAACCAAGAAACTGTTCATATAGCCGGGAATATAGGCAATGCCGGCAATGATCAGGATCGCCGCCGGGATACTCACGATCTGTCCTAATTCCATAATCCATCGTTGAGAAATCCAAATGGAGAAGAACAACCACCCCAATGAAAAGAGATGACTAAGTATGAACTTTGCTAAAACAGAAATATATAGGTTTCGATTCTTCAGCCTCTTATTCATCTAGTTATCCAATCCTGTGACTGTATGACTGTGAATCATGACGAGCCATGCGAAAGATATGATTTATAAGATTAACTTTTAATCTAATTAACTATTAATGTATCGTAATTTCTTGAAAAAGGCAATAAAAAAAGCCGTATTTCTACGACTTTTCCGTGTCTTTTAAGCGGTCGTCTTTGAAGCAGCCTTCCTTTGCCGGCCCACCCGCCGCTGCAGGTAACCCAGAAGAAAATCGGCCAACAGGGCAAGCGCGGCCGCCGGAATAGCTCCTGCGTAGAGACGGGCTGAATTATCCATATTGATGCCGGAATAAATTTCACGTCCAAGACCTTCTCCCCCGATCAACGGGGCGATCGTTGCGACGCCGATCGCGATGACGGCTGCCACCCTTATGCCCGTAAACACAAATGGCAGAGCAAGGGGAAACTGCACAAGAACCAGCAGCTGCAAGGGATTCATGCCTACCCCCCGCCCGGCTTCGGTAATCGCCGGGTCCACCTGGGTCAGTCCAACATACGTATTGCGGATTACCGGCAGCAGCGAGTACAGGAACAATCCGATGACCACGGTATTGAATCCGAGCCCGAATACAATCATCAGCAGCACCAGCATAGCCAGGCTTGGAAAAACCTGCACGACATTAGCCGAGGCTAAAATGACACCGGCCAGCTTGGGGACTCTTGCAGCAAGTATACCGAGAGGAACTCCTACCATCAAAGCTAACAGCAAGCCCGATACAACCATCAGAATATGCTGATAAGTGAGTTCAACGAGGTAAAGCCAGTTTTCCCCCACATAGCGAAAAAACAACTCCATACAACCACCTCTTGTCTTTAGTCCAGCAGTCCAACTTTTTTCAGATATTCTTCGGCTACTTTTCTTTCGTTTCTTTTATTGATGTCGACTTCATAATTCAACTCGATCATCGTTTGCACATCTATCTTACCCGCCAGCAGACTCATGATTTCATTCAACTCCGGATGCCTGGCGAGAACATCGTTACGGATCACCGGCGCCGCATCGTAAGGAGGGAAAAACTGCTTGTCGTCTTGAAGTGATTTCAGATGGTATTCCTTGATGCGGGGATCGGTGGAATATGCCAGCACGATATCCACATTCTTATTCGCCACCGCCTTGTAAACCAGCGCCACTTCCATAGGAATCGTTCTGCCGAAGGTGATCCCGTAATGCTTGCGAAATGCGGGATAACCGTCGCTTTCCCGCTCCAGCCAGGTCGTATCTACGCCAAGGGACATATTGGCGGCTATAGGCGCTACGTCGGAAATCGTGTCGAGTCGGTTTTGTTCCGCTACGTCCTCCCTTACGGTAAAGGCATACGTGTTCTCAAAGCCGTACGGATCAAACCAATGTAAGCCGTAATACTTGTCAAAGCCTTCTTTGGCCTGCCGGAACACGCGTTCGCGGTCCTTGTCGGGCTCAACCGGAAAATATTGATCAAAGATCATGCCCGTATACAGCACGGCCATTTGGATATCGTTGTTTATTAACGCCTGGGTGACAACGCCGCTGGATGCCAGATCGGGTAATACATCGACCTTGAGGCCAGTCCTGTCCTCGATCATAAGCTTATGCATTTGCGCTAATATCTTGGGCTCCGAATAGGTCTGAGTGCCGATGATAATCCTGTCTTCGTTCCCGCATCCCGAAAGCGGAAAAATGAGGAAGACGGCAAGGATGGTTAGGCATAACGAAGAAGCAAATTTCTGCCGGATCATTGGTTTTCCCCCTGGGCTGCGGTATGGGTGTTGGCTGTAACCCGCTTTTCTGCAAGGCTCAGGAAAAAGTCCGCAACCAACGCCAAAATAACCGCCAGAACAGCACCTGTAAAAATAAGCTCTTTCTTGTTGGTCCCCATGCCGGCAAATATTAATTGCCCCAGCCCTCCGGCGCCGATCAGTGTCGCCAATGTAGCCCAACTGATAATGTAGACCGTCGTTACCCGAATCCCTGACATAATATAAGGAAAAGCAAGCGGCAGTTGAATCTGGATTAACATCTGCCTTCGGTTGTAACCCATTCCTTTGGCAGCCTCCAGAAGATTCGGATCGACAGATTGAAAACCGGAATAGGTATTACGCAGAATCGGCATGAGTGAATACAGGAACAGCGCAAAAACGGCGGGTGTGCGGCCAACTCCCAACAGTGGAATAAGTATGGCCAGCAGGGCCAGACTGGGTATCGTTTGCAATATATTGGCTATGGAGAAGATGATCCCGTTTATCCAGGAAATCTTGTTTGCGGCCAGCCAAATTCCAATGGGAATCGCCACCGCAGCCCCGAGCGCCACCGATACAGCCGAGATCACCAGGTGTTCCTGCAGTGCCCGCAAAATATCTTCCTGACGGTTAAAGACAAATTCAAAATATTGAGCGATCATAGCGTCTCGCCGCCCCTCATCTCCTGAGTGGATTGCTCCCAATGCATATCGGATATCGCAGCCTCAGGCAGCTCCGATTCCGTTGATTCAGCCGGCGCGTACACTTCGGCCAGATGCCGGACAAGGCTTCCCTTGGTAATAAGACCGGCAAAACGTCCGTTGCGGATCACCGGCACATAGGGCAGCCCGTGTTCGTTCATAAGAGAAATGGCGGCTGTTACCGGCATACCCGATTCCACCACATGCTCAAAAGGGCTCATGACGTCGGCCAACGTGGCGAATTCTTCCCGGTACATGTCCAGCACACTGAAGATCGAAGCATAACCGAGTAAATCGTTGTTCCGGTCTACCACAATCAAAGAATCGACTTTCCGCTTTTCCATCAGCTTGATGGCTTCGGCCAAGCCGCGCGTCGGATATGCGGTTACAGCATTCTCCGTCATGACATCGTCTACTTTAAGCAATTGATCGGCCGTTCCGGTTTGCAGCCTTTTCTTGCCGATGAAATTTCTGACAAAATCATCGGCCGGATGCCGCAGAATTTGTTCGGGCCGTCCCGTCTGCACAACCTCGCCCTCTTTCATCAGAACAATGGTGTCGGCTATTTTAAGCGCTTCATCCATATCATGAGTCACAAAGACGATGGTATGTTTGAAATCCTGCTGAAGTCTGATGAGCTCATCCTGAAGCTGCTCACGGCTGATCGGGTCCAGCGCGCTGAACGGTTCATCGAGCAATATAATTTCGGGGTTTGCGGCGAGCGCCCGAATGATTCCGATGCGCTGCTGCTGTCCGCCGCTAAGCTCTGCAGGATACCGGTTACGGTAGGTATCAGGGTCAAGATGAACAAGGCGCAAAAGCTCATCCACCCGCTGATCAATGCGGTCTTTATCCCAATGAAGCAATCGGGGAACGACGCCCACATTAGCCGCAATCGTCATATGTGGAAATAAACCGATACTTTGGATGACATAGCCTATACTTCGCCTCAATTGGATCGGGTCAATGCCGGAAATGTCCTTGTTGCGGATCAATACTTTTCCCTGACTCGGATGATTCAGCCTGTTGATCAGCTTCATCAATGTGGTCTTTCCGCAGCCGCTTGGACCGATCAGTACGGTTAATTCGCCCTCTTTGAATTCAAGATTAATGTTTTTCAGAGCCACAAATCCGTCTTCATAGACCTTTCTCACTTTCTCAAAACGAATCATCCCTATTCCCCCCTTTCTAATTTTTTACCCATCTTTCAACGAATTGAAACATTCGAGGCACATTGGAGCATCTCACACCTATGCCCTGCTTAACGTTATATAAAAAAAGGACCTCATCCCCGCCTTCAGCGGGATTTGAGGTCCTTTCGTTTTCCTATTCGGGATGTTCCATGCCATGCCAATGCTTGGGGACAGCCCCTTCCGGATACGGTTATCAGCTTTTGGTCTTTAACCTGACCCTGCCCGGTGTCTTGTTCACAAAATAGATGCTGACGAGAATCAGCACTACCCCGCCCAAAAGAGACAAGGTTATCGGCTCGTGAAGAAACAGGCTTCCGGCCAGAATGGCCACGATAGGTATCATAAACGTGTACGAAGACATTTTGCTTGCCTCACCGGAGTCAATGAGTCTAAAGAATACGAGCCAGCCTATCGCGATGACAAAAAGCGAAATAAACAGAAGCGTCAGAATAAAAGCAGGTGTCCAGACAATATCGGTCCAACGCTCTACACTTAAGCCCGCAGCCGTCATGAAGAGCCCGCCTGTGATGAATTGGAGCGTCACCAGCCAGATCGGGTCCACGGCCGAAGCTTTTTTCTTCACATAAACGGTCCCTATCGCCCAGCTGAGCGCAGAACCCAGGGCAAACATAATGCCCGTGAAGGAGATATGGCCGGATATACCGCCCGTACTGATGAGTCCCACTCCGGAAAAACCGAGAACAAGGCCCGCCATTTTCAGGCCGTACATCGCTTCCCCCAACCACATCCATGAGAATAGGCCCACAAGGACAGGTTGAAGGAACACAAGCGCAGAAAACAGGCCGGCAGGCAGATAATTCAGCCCGATCGTTTGCAGCCCGTAATACAAAACGACATTAAACAAAGCGGACAGCAAATAGACCGGCCAGGTTTCTTTGAAATGGAGTTTTTTATATCTTGGCAAAGCAATCAGCAGCAGAACAAGACCCGCTAACAACGTTCTGAGTCCCGAGAACAATACCGGCGGTGTGTACAACAACGCAAATTTGGATAACGGCCAATTCACTCCCCAGACAGTAACTAAAAAAATAATGAATAAAACGGTTTGCGTCCGGGAAAGTTTCCCCATGATCATTGTCTCCTCATGATTTAACCCGTCTACGTACAGAAGGTTGATATGAAATCCAGCTTTAATTATACCCCTTCGATCTCTTTTGACAAAACGGGATATTCCAAGAATTGGACGATGATCGTGGTTTTCAAGCAAGTCCCTGGTATTATCCTCATGATCTCATCGTTTTTCGTTATACTTTGCTTTTGACATATGAAATGTTTACATTCTAATCAATCCGGGAGGTGTCATTGAGATTCGCTCGCATCCCGTTTCCGTAATCAGATAGGTATCTTCGGTGCCGACGACTCCACGGCCGGGAAAAGTAAATTTCGGTTCAACGGCAATCACCATTCCGGGTTGAAGCGGGTACGTGAATTTCTCGGCCAGCACGGGAAATTCATCAAGCTCAAGCCCGATGCCATGTCCCAAAAATTTAGCCCTGTCCGCCTTGAATCCCATGAAGTGATCGACCAGCCCTTCCGCTTCAGCCATCGTTACCGCATCCAGGTAAAGCCGCTCGCAGACGGTTCCGGCCCGCATATTGGTTTCAGTCTGTTTGGCGATTCGCTCGGCGGCATCATAAGCATACTGCAAATCGTCAGGCAATTCCCCGAACACTATGGTTCTCGATTGGTCAATATGATACCCGTCTATACAGCAGCCAACATCGATCAATATGGGAACATTCTTTTCAAATGTTCTGCGGCTTGCTCCGAAGGGAAAGGCTGCACTTAGCCCTTCTCCTCCCGCAGGCCCGTCAAAGGATGTAGGAAATGCCGCAGAAGCTCCCGACACGATAATTCCGGAGGAATTCTGCTGATTATACGCTCTCATCCGCATAAGGCCGATATGCCCCAGCTGTCTCATATCATGCTCTATGCGGCTGATCATCTCAAGCTCCGACATACCGACATGAATGTACGATAAGGAGCGCTCAAGCGCAGTGTGGAGCACCATGGCAGACTCCTTGATTTTGCGGATTTCGTAAGGCGTCTTGATCATTCTGGTCTCGCGGGTCAGCATTGTGCCGTCCACCCATCTGACGCCGGGCAGCGCTTTTTGCAAACGCTGATAATACGATACGGGAAGCACATCAAACTCCGTCGCAAACACAAGCTCCTTGCCGCGATACAGGTCGGGCCGCTCCTGTTCCAACCGGGATTGAAGTTCGGTCAACGACTCCAGCGGCTCCACCCTTCCCGCATATTCGCTGCGGGCGCGGGATACGCTTTTCCGTACAAAGAATGTGGCTTCCCCCTCGGAAGGGATCAGCAAATATCCCGTTTGCATGGAGCCTGCGAAATAATAGAGTCCTACATTATGGGTAATCACAAAGGCATCCACTCCGCGCTGCTTCATGAGCTGCTGCAAGCGCTGATGCCTGTTTAGCAATTCATCCATCATCCTTGTCACCTCAAGAGCACAACCACGGATCCGCATTCAGCGGCGGAAAAGGCCGGTCCTCTTCCAGAACCGCACGGTAGGCTGCGGGAATTTCCACTGCTTTGATGCTGCCATTTGCTTCCTTTACCCATCCTCGCAATTCATACCCATGACCTGTGCGAACGCCGCGGGCAAACACTTGATGCGTCAGCTTTATGGTTTTGGGTTGGACCTCCGCTGCTTCGGTCATCACCGTGATGATATCGTCGTAATAAAGCGGTTTCTCAAACGAGCAGCGGACATCCAGCAGAGGCAGGATGACGCCATCCCGCTCCGATAAAGTCGAAGGAGAAAGACCGATACTCCGGAAAAACTCGTGTGCTGCAATATCAAACCACTTAAAATAATTCGGATAATATACAATGCCCGCCTTGTCGGTATCTCCCCAGTTCACACGCAAACGAAACTGGTTTCGTCTCATTCTACCACCACCTTTGGGTTTTCTGCCACCCCTATTTCCTATTGTAATGCAAAACTTCGAATGATTCCATTTTATTTTTCTGTTCGTCTTAAAAACATAATATAAAAATCGTGCATAACCAGACGATCACAGACTCACAATAACGCTCGTTCTACAATTTCTGCGATATCCAAGGTTTGAACCTGGATTTCCAACCCTTTACTTTTCACGCCGTCACTCATCATGGTTAAACAATAGGGGCAATTGCTCCCTATGACGGTCGGACGCGCCTGAAGCGCTTGCTCCGTTCGTTCGACGTTTACGCGCTTGCCCTGCGATTCCTCCAGCCACATCATTCCTCCCCCTGCGCCGCAGCACATCGCGTCTTCCCGGTTCCGTTCCAGCTCCAGAAGCTTCACGCCGGGAACCGCCTGGAGAATATGGCGCGGGATGTCGAAGATTCCATTGTAACGGCCCAAGTAGCATGAATCGTGATAAGCCACCGCCTCTTCCATTTCCTTCTCCGGTCTTATGCGGCCTTCTTGGATGAGTTTCCAGATCAGCTCCGTATGATGGAAAACCTCCGCCTCCAAACCAAACTCCGGATATTCGTTTTTAAACGTGTTGTACGTATGCGGACATATCGTTACGATTTTCTTTACTCCATAGGCTTGAAACGCTGCGATGTTTTCTTGACAAAGCTGTTGGAACAGCATTTCGTTACCCATTCTTCGCGCGGAATCGCCCGAATTTTTCTCTTCATTGCCGAGTATCGCAAACTTCACGCCCGCTGTGTTCAAGATTTTGGCGAAGGATCGGGCGATGTTTTGGCTGCGGATATCAAACGAGCCCATCGAACCGACAAAGAACAAGTACTCGAAATCGTCTGTTTCCTCCACTGTCGGGATCACGAGATCCTCGCGCCCTTCACGCCATTTGATCCGGTCCTTGCGGCTGATCCCCCACGGATTGCTTTGCCTCTCGATATGTTGAAAGTACCGTGCCGCTTCGTGAGGCATGTCTCCCTGAGTCAATACCAGATAACGGCGCATTTCGATGATTTTCTCCACATGCTCGTTAGAAACAGGACATTGGTCCTCGCAATTGCGGCATGTGGTGCACGCCCACAGCTCCTCCTCCGTAATCACGTCGCCGATTAACCTTTTCTCTTCGGGACGCTGATCCGCAGCTTGCCTGGTCCCGGCCGCAGCGCCGGATGCAAAGGATAACGAAGGCATCCAGGGAGTACGGGAGGTTACGGCCCCTTTCTCCGTTAAGTGATCGCGCAGCTTGACAATGAGATCCATGGGAGACAGTGTCTTGCCCGTGTTCGAAGCCGGACACATCTGGGTGCAGCGACCGCATTCAACGCACGCATACAAATCGATCAATTGATTGCGCCGGAAATCTTCCACTTTGCCTGCACCGAAGGATTCCTGGGTCTCGTCCTCCAAATGGAGCGAGCTCAGTTTCCCGTAAGGTTTCGTTTCACGCAGCGCAATGTTTACGGGCGCAAACAAAAGATGTGCGTGCTTCGATTGCGGCACATAGACCAAGAAGGCCAGCAGCGTAAGCAAATGAACCCACCAGAATATATAAAAAGCTGCGCCAGCCTGACTTTCCGACAGTCCTGTAAACAAAGCGGCCAATAAAGAAGAGAAAGGCGCATACAAGCTGCTGTCTGCCCCTAACCAAAGCCGCTCAAACGCCAGCGACAGCAAGATCGAGCTCATCAGCACGGCAAGGAATAAAATGACGACCCCCGACTTCAGCCCTCGTTTAAGCCGGGAAAGCTTCTCGACATATCTCCGGTAGAAGGCATATGCCACGGCCAATAAAACCAAGAAGGTTGTCACCTCTTGAGTTAAACTGAAATAAGGGTGTGCCGCTCCAAGCGGCAGCTCGAACCCTTTGATAAACCCTTTTACGATCAGCTCAACTGCGCCGAACTGCAAAATAATGAACCCGTAAAACATCACCATATGCATCATGCCGCTCTTTTTGTCTTTCAGCAATTTCTTCTGACCGAATACTTGGATTAAAAATTCACGAATGCGTACGTCCAGGTCCTGCTTTAATTCGTGGGGCTTGCCCAGTCGAATATAAGTTATGCGGCTGTACACCACGGCTGCGAACCAATAGACCGCAAACCCCGAAACGGCGATAAAAGCAGCGAAATTCAGCAGCGGCCACATGTGGAAACCTCCTGTTACGACGTTATCAATGCGCTTCTAAATTCGTTCGACAATAAAGGTACGATCTCGAAAAGATCTCCGACGATGCCGTAATCGGCAATTTTAAAAATCGGCGCTTCCGGATCCTTATTAATGGCGACAATGATCTTGGCGTTGGACATACCGGCAACATGCTGGATCGCACCCGATATGCCGCAAGCGATATATAAATCCGGCGTAACCACTTTACCCGTTTGCCCGATTTGCAAAGCATAATCGCAATAACCCGCATCGCACGCCCCGCACGAGGCCCCTACGGCAGCGCCGAGCACGTCGGCCAATTCCTCCAGCGGCTTGAATCCGTCGACACTCTTCACTCCTCTTCCTCCGGAGACGATAATTTTGGCCTCGGCCAGATCCACCCTCCCGAGCGATTGACGAACCACATGCCGCACGGTAGAGCGAAGATCCGTGAATTCCACCTTGAAATCCACCGTTTCCGAAATACGGGATGCATCCGGTTTGCCGACCTGAATGTTGTTTGGACGAATGGTGGCGAAGACGACGGCCTCCGTCGTTTTTTTCTTCTGGAACGCTTTACCTGCGTAGATCGGACGGGTAAAGACCAATTCGCCGTCCACGAGCGCAATATCTGTGACGTCGGAGATCAATCCCCATCCAAATTTAGCGGCAACACGGGGAGCCAAATCTTTGCCGGTCGCCGTATGCCCCATAAAGACGCAATCCGGTGCCGTCTCTTTTAATAACGCCGCGAACGCCTGGGTGTACGCATCCGGAGTATAATGCCGCAATGCCTCGTGCTCCACCTTATATATACGGTCAGCGCCCTGTTCTCTCAATGCAGATTCGTGCACGGATACTCCTGCTCCCAATAAAGCAACGTTTACCGTTCCGCCCTCCGCGGCCAGCCTTGCTGCGCCCAGCGCCTCGAAGGTCACGCTGCGAATGCCGCCGTCCCGAATTTCCGCCAAAACAAGTACGTTTCTGCTCATCGCGTTTCCTCCTCTTATATCACTTTGGCAGCGTTTCGAAGCAGCTGCACCAAGTCTGACGCCTGGGTCTGCGCATCGCCGGCTAGCAGTTGACAGGCGCCCCTCTTCGGGGGGACGTATTGATGGATTACCCTTGTTTTCGGTTGGACTTCCCCGACGTTCACTCCAAGTTCCGCCGCACCGATCCGATTGATCGGTTTCTTCTTCGCCTTCATAATCCCCGGCAAGGAAGGATAGCGCGGCTCATTCAGCCCCTGCTGCGCGGTGACAAGCGCCGGAAGGCAGAGCTCGACGGTCTCCGTATCCCCTTCCGCATCCCGCTCCACCGTGAGCCGGCTGCCTTCCACCGTCAGCTTCGTAACAGACGAGACATGCGGGATATCGAGCTCTTCTGCGACCCTGGGTCCCGTCTGACCGGATCCGTTGTCGACAGACATATTCCCGGTCAGAATGAGATCGAACGGGCAGCTGCGGATCACCGACGCCAGGACTTTCGAGGTTGTCCATTCGTCGCCGAACAGCGACTCGTCATCGACAAGGACACCTTGATCCGCACCCATCGCCAATGCCGTTCTCATCGAAGCTTCCACACGATCCGGCCCGATAGAGACGATGGTAACCGTACCTCCGAATGCCTCCCGCAATCGTACGGCTTCCTCCACGGCATATTCGTCGTAGGGATTCATAATAAAACGCACTCCATCTTCCTGAATGCGTCCTTCGACCAGCACCACATTTTCTTCCGTATCCATCGTTTGCTTCATGATCACAATTATGTCCATGGACTTCTCCCTCCGAAATGACAAACGTTCTCCACTTGTCAGGATAAAATTTCTTTGGCGATAACGACACGCTGAATTTGGTTCGTCCCTTCATAAATTTGCATAATCTTCGCATCCCGAAAATATTTCTCGACCGGGTACTCGCGGATAAAGCCATAACCACCATAGATTTGTACGGCGTCCGTTGCTACCTTCATGGCCGTATCCGCAGCGAAGCACTTGGCGAATGAGGCGTGCCTGACGGAAGGACGGCCTTCCTGCAGCAGAAACACCGCTTTTTGTACCAGCAAACGGGACGCTTCAATATTCATCGCCATGTCAGCCAGCATAAATTGAATGGCTTGCAGATCGGCGATCGGCTTCCCGAACTGCTTTCGCTCTTTTGCATATTGCACAGCGGCTTCATAAGCGCCTTGGGCGATTCCGACCGCCTGCGAGCCGACCATCGGTCTGGCATACATCAGAGCCTTCATGAATATTTTAAAGCCCTCCCCTTCAGCGCCCAGACGTTGGGCCGACGGAATCTTCACGTCTTCGAATAGAACGGATGCCGTGTCGGATGCACGAAGTCCAAGCTTTTTCTCTTTCTCTCCCACAGAAACACCTTCAGCGTCCCGCTCGACGATAAACGCGGTAAATGCTCTTGATCCAGTTTCGCCTTTCAGCTTGGCGAGCACGACATAAAAATTCGCTACGCTGGCATTGGTGATAAAGCACTTTTCCCCATTCAACACGTAATCGTCGCCGATTCGTTCTGCTGTCGTTCGCAGCGAGCTTACATCGCTGCCGGCGGCAGGCTCCGTCAGCGCAAAAGCCGCATACTGTCCTTCTTCCGTCAGACGACGCAAATAAACGCGCTTTTGCTCCTCCGTTCCTCCCACCAGAATCGGATAGGAGGCCAACGAATTCGCATCCAGGCTGGTCGCAACACCGGCACATGCTTTCGCGATTTCCTCCATGATTAACGCATGGGATATCTTATCGATCCCCGCACCGCCATACGCTTCGGGGATCGCCAGATTAGACAGGCCGGTCTCGTAAAGCTTCTTCATGATTTCCGCAGGGAAGCTTTCCGTTTCATCATAGTGTCTTGCGCGAGGCGCAATCTCCTGCGAGGCGAACTCTCGCGCAAGCGATTGAATCGCTTCCTGTTCATCGGATAGGAAGAACATCCCTTTCACCTTCGTCTGTACATCACTCATGCATTTACCGCTCCTTTGGTTTCGTGAACTGTACCAAGATATGTCTTTTGAACCATCGGATCGTACAACAGATCAGACGGTTTGCCTTCCAGTACGAAGGTTCCCCGATCCATCACATACACCCGGTCCGCCACCTTCAAGGCGGCTTTTACATTCTGCTCCACCAAAATGACCATCGTCCCGAGGTCGTCCCTGATGCGCTGCAAAATGACAAGGATCTCCTTCACAATGAAAGGCGCAAGTCCCATAGAAGGCTCATCGAGCAAAATAATTTTCGGATCCGCCATCAGCCCTCGGGCGATGGCCAGCATTTGCTGCTCCCCGCCGCTCATATTGCCGGCCGCTGACTTATAGTGCTTCTTCAAACCGGGGAACATCTCCAGCATCGCTTCCAGCTTCGACTCCACCGTGTGCTTCTCTCGCTTATATTTGTGATACATGCCAAGAATCAGATTTTCTCTGACGCTCAAGCTCGTAAACACCTGCCTTCCTTCGGGCACAAGGCTGATCCCTTTGCGGACGACCTGATGCGCCGGCAGATGCTCGATCCGATCTTTCCCCAGGAGAATCTCTCCTTGCGCCGGCTTATATAAGCCCGCAAGAACCCCAAGCAGCGTGCTCTTCCCTGCGCCATTCGCTCCGATGATGGATACCATCTCGCCCGGATGGACGGACAGGCTGACCTGATGCAGCGCGCGGATGCGGCCGTGGTAAGCGGTAATGCCGTTGGCCTGCAGCATCATTCCAACTCCTTCCCTAAGTAGGCGTCGATCACCTTAGGATGGTTTCTTATTTGCTCGGGGGACCCCTCGGCAATCTTGACCCCGAAATCGATAACGACGATGCGATCCGCAATTTTCATGACGGCGGCCATGTCGTGCTCGACAAAAAGAAAAGAGTGCCCCTTATTTTTCATCTCCAGCAGGAACGAAGCGAGCCGGTGGCTTTCCCCGTCATTTAAGCCCGCCATCGGTTCGTCGAGCAGGATCAGATCCGCCTTCAGCACAATCGCCCTGGCCAACTCCAGCAGCTTGCGCAAACCGTAAGGAAGGTTGCCGGCAATCTCCGCCTGTTTGTCCTGTAAGCCAACCGATTCCAATGCCTGAAGCGCTAAAGAAGCCGCGGTTTCGTCGTCTTCTTTCACCACCGGCAGCCGAAAGCCGGCATTGAAGATCGTCGTTTTGAGCTTTGTATGCGTACCGAGCATGACATTTTCCAGCACCGTCATGGACTCGAAAATTTGAAGATTTTGGAAGGTCCTCGTGATCCCCTTCGCAGCCAGCCGGTGAACCTGCGTTCCGGTTAATTTCTCTCCCTTGAACCAGACCTCGCCCTCGCTTGGCTCCAAAATAGAGGAAATCATGTTAAACAGCGTCGTTTTGCCCGCTCCGTTCGGACCGATAACCGCTACGATCTCCCCTTTTCGAACGTTGAAAGAAACACCGTCCACCGCTACAATGCCGCCGAAACGTTTGGTTAATTGCTTAACTTCCAACAGTGCGCTGTCCATGCGGCCCGCCTCCTTCCGGGAGCTTCCTGCGTCGGAAGCGTTCCTGTATTGCGCCGATCATCGGCAGCAAGCCTTTGGGCATAAACATCATGACGAGAACCAACAGAAGACCGTAAATGATAATTTCAATTTCTCCGCCGACATCCATTACCATCGGGACATAATGGCGCACGCCTTCCGCCAGCACCGTCATCACGAAAGCGCCAAGGATCGCGCCCCAAATCGGTTGAGCCCCTCCGACAACGACCATGATCAGCAGTTGGATCGATGCCAGCACGTAAAATGTTCCCGGTGCGAGAAAATTCATAAAATGGGCGTACAAGCTTCCGGCTGCAGAAGCAAAAACCGCGCTTAACACAAAAATTTGCAGCTTATATTTCAATACATCTATTCCCTGCGTGAGCGTCGCGATCTCGCTGTCGTGAATCCCCCGAAGCACCCTGCCGATATGGGATTGCACTAAATTAATGCAAAACGATGCCAGGAGAAGCACAATCCCCCATACGAGAAAGTAATAATTCCATTCCCCGCGAATGTCGAAGCCGAATACCGAAAATTTCGGAATCCCGGTTAAACCCGATGCCCCGCCGGTCAGGTCGTACATGCCTAAAATGACGATGTATACGATAATGTTAAAACCGATGGTCGCCAGCGCCAGAAAATGCTCCTTCAGCTTCAGCGTTGGAATGCCGACTGCAAAAGCAATCAAACCTGTCAACAGAATCCCGGCCAACATCGCCACAAGCGGCGCAACCCCGTACTTAACGGTCAGGATGCCCGAGGTATACGCTCCGATTCCAAAGAAGGCCGCATGCCCAAGCGAGATTTGACCCGCATATCCCATCAGCAGACTTAATCCCAGCGTAATGATGCTGTAAATCCCGATCAGCACCAATACCGTCAAATAATAAGGAGAATGAAAAAGGACCGGCGCAAGCACGATGAGCACCATCAGGATGAAAAGCGGCTTGAGCCGGCTGGCATACAGCGTTTGCTTCTTCACAAGACTCCCCCTTTCTTTAGACCCGTTTTCCGGTTGCTTTACTCATCATGCCGTTCGGTGAAATGAACAATACCAGCAGCAGGAAAGCAAAGCTGATCGCATCGCTGTAGGAAGTGGAAATGTACCCTCCGCTGAACGCCTCGATCACGCCAATCAAAAAACCGGCAAAGACGGCGCCGGATATGTTGTTCATCCCGCCGATGACCATGGCCATAAAGCCCTTTAGGCCGAGCAAGAGGCCCATATCGTAAATGGCTCCTGTGATCGGAGTCACCACGATGCCGGCCACAGCGCCGACCGCAGCGCTGGCCGTAAACGCAAAAGCTGACATCGATCGGGTATTGATTCCCATTAGCTGCGCGGCCTTGGGGTTGATGACGCATGCCTTCAACGCCGTGCCGAGCACCGTTTTTTCAAAAAATAAATACAGCATACCCAGCAGCAGCACCAGTGTCGCAAACACCCAGATGCTTTGCGGAATCAGGACGGCGCCCAGGATCATAACCGGCGAGCTGTCGGAAAACGGCGGGAGGCTTAACGGCGTGTTTCCCCAAATCAGCAGACCTGCCCCCCTGAGCACGATCGATACGCCAATCGTAATAATGATCAACGTTACAAAATTCGCATTTCTGACCGGATAGACCGTCGTTCTCTCCATGAAGAAACCGAAACAGGCCGTAAGAACAATGGCCAGTATGATACTGAAAACCAGCGGAACCCCCGATTGAACGAAGGATACGCATAGAAGAGCTCCAAGCATCGTAAACTCTCCTTGCGCAAAGTTAATCACGCCGGTTACATTATAGATGGTAACGTAACCGACGGCGATAAGCGCATAGATGCTCCCCGTCGTGAGGCCCGTAATGAGATATTGCATAACTTGGCTGATCGTATCCATTTTGTCCCCTCTCTTCTATATGAGATATAGACACATCGCACTGACCGGAAACGATATCCTATGTGCCTTTATCCCTCCGGGTAAACCGCAACATTATCTGGCCGGTTCCCAGCCCTGCTTCGCTACCCGCAGCAGCGCCAGCCCGTCGCCTGCCGCCGCGTCATGAACATCCGCGCTGAATTCGAACGTTCCCGTGACACCTAGGTGCTTTCCAAGACCGCTCTCAATGTAATCGCGAATGGCCTGCGGACTTTCATGGCCATTGGAGATGGCCTTGAGCACCAGATGGATTCCATCGTACATATACCCTCCGAACGGCCCCGGGGAGGTACCGTATTCTTTTTGGAATTCATCATTAAACTTCATTAACAGTTGTTTTTGTTCCGAATCCGGAAGGGCATCCAGAATATTCATTTTGCTTCCGATCGCCAACACCCCTTCCCCCTCGGCTCCGATCTGCTTCAGGAAGCCTTCATTGCTTACCGCGTGGCTTTGAATCATCGGCACGTCAAACCCGAGCTGGTTGAAATTTTTGGCGATGATGCCCGCCCCCGGTGGACGAGACCATACGATGACGGCGCCGGGTTTTTTCGGTTTAATTTTGGTCAGCTGTACGGTCATATCGGTGGCTGCCCCGTCGAAATCCTCCACCGCGACAATCTCGATGTGATTCGCCTTCGCCAGCTCCTTGAAAATCGGCAGACCGCTTTGGCCGAAGGCATCGCGTGCATTCGTCCAAGCAACGCTAGTGATGTTGTTGGATTTTAGATAATCAATGATCGTTTGCAGCACGGTAGCGTTGCTTTGCGTGACCTGGAATACATACTCGCCAAGCACCTCCTTGGATAAAGGCGCCAAGGCAATCAGCGGCAATTTGTTTTCCTTCGCCACTTCGCTGATGGCTACGCTCGTGCTGGTTTGCGTCCCTCCGACGATGGCGATGACTTTATCCTGCGATACCATTTTTTTTGCGATAACGACCGCGTTGGTATCGTTCGTTTCATTATCGCTGATGATCAATTCCACTTTTTTACCGTTGAACAACTGCCCTTCGATCTGTTTCTTAAGCAGTCTTGCCGTTTCAGCTTCAGGTTTGCCCAAAGAGGAAGCAGGTCCCGTCTCGGAAACGATGACACCGATTTTGATGGTTTGCGCCGATCCCTCCGATGGGGTTGCTGGAGCAGCCGTATTCTCCGGAATCGAAGATGCAGAGGAGCAGCCGACCGTTGCAATCCATAGAGTCAAAGCCATGAGTGAAGTCCACAGCCGTCTTTTCATCTTCTTCATCTCAACTGACCCTCCAATTCGATTTTCAATTGCTGTTGCAAATCCATTTTTTTGATTTTTCCGCTTGGCGTCATGGGAAAATCATGCATAAAAACGATTTTGTCGGGCGTTTTATAATCCGCCAGCCGCTCACGAATAAATTGCTTCAATTCTTCGGCTTCTACCTTCGCGCCGCTTTTCAACCGGACTGCGGAGCAGGTGATCTCCCCCAGGACCGAATCGGGAAGTCCGACGACCGCCGCTTCCAGAACCTCCGGGTGCTTGTATAGCACCTCCTCGATCTCCCTTGGATAAATGTTGTATCCTCCTCGAATGATCATTTCCTTGCTTCGTCCTACAATGCGGATGTACCCGTCCTTATCGATCGTGGCCAAATCTCCCGTGTATAACCACCCCTCATCGTCAATCACCGCCTTGGTTTCCTGAGGCATTTGATAATACCCTTTCATCACCCCGAATCCACGGCAGGCTAATTCACCGACCTCTCCGAAGGCAACCGGTTCCCTTTGTCCATTGACGATTTTCACCTCCGCTCCCGGCAGCACTTTTCCGACCGTCTCGGACCTGATCCGATCATCATCGTTGAAATCCGTGATGGTCAGCGTCGGCGAGGTTTCCGTCAGCCCGTATGCCACCACGATATCGCATCCCATGTCCGATCGAATACGTTTGACGACTTCTACCGGGCATGGGGCTGCGGCAATAATGCCTGTGCGCAGGGAGGAAAGGTCATAAACGGAAAACGCCGGATGGTTCAGTTCGAGGATAAACATCGTCGGAACGCCGTGGTGTATGGTAATTCCCTCGTTTTGTATCAATTCCAGCACATCTTTCGGCTTGAATACGTCCACAAGCACCATCTTTCCGCCGCAGGCGAAATTGGTAAGAATGCTTGGCGTAATACCGAACACATGAAAGACGGGAACCGCCACCAGCATAACGTCATCCGGTGTACAGCGCATCGATTCCGCGGTGATGGCGGCCGTATGCACAACGTTCGCATGAGTAAGCATGACACCCTTCGGCCTGCCGGTGGTTCCGGAGGTATATAGAATCCCGAAGACATCCTCCCGCCGGTCGATCGCTGCAAAAGTAAGAGGCAGATGCTTTCCTCGTTCCAGCAGCTGATGATAAGAAAGCATTCCAGGCCGTTCGAACCTGACCGATATCATCTGCTGAAGCGTCTTCGATGACTTCAACAAGGTGGAGAATTGCTCATAATGAGGGACGCCGCCGAACTCATCGGTACAGAAAACCAGCTTCGCGCCGCTATTGGACAAGATATATTCCACTTCTTCCTGCCGATACCGTGTATTGAATGGAATCAGGATCGCACCAAGATGTGAAAGAGCCAGGTAGATCACGACAAACTCGTGCCAGTTCGGCAAACAAACCGCCACCCGGTCCCCCTTCTCCACTTGAAGATCCTGCAGCGAAGCAGCCAGCTGTATCGATTCTTCACGAAGCTCTTGATAGGTCAGCCTTCGGCTGCGATCATAAATCACTTCTTTGGAAGGATTTAACTTGTAAGCCCTTTCAAATAACTCTGTAACGGTAAGTCCATAGCAGTCTTGATACATTGATGATTCACCCCTTGAGACTTTTTATGATCCCATCCCTGCATCCGTTTCAGACTCGCTCCCAGATCGCTGCGATCCCTTGGCCGCCGCCGATGCATAAGGAGGAAACACCGAATCTTTGGTTTCTGCGGCGCAGTTCGTACAGTAAGGACAGCGTGATTCGGGCACCGCTGGCTCCGAGCGGATGGCCTAACGCAACGGCGCCGCCATTCACGTTGCCTTTCTCGGGATCAAAATCGAGCTCCTGCCGGCAGGCGAGATATTGAGCTGCGAACGCTTCGTTAATTTCAATCAAATCCAACTGCTGAAGGGTCATTCCCGCTCTTTGCAATGCCTGGCGAATGGCGTCGGCGGGTCCGATGCCCATCATGGCCGGCTCCACGCCTACAATGCCCCACGCCACCAATCGCGCGAGAGGTTTTAAGCCGCGCCGGATCACCGACTCCTCCGAAGCGATGACCGTTACGGCCGCGCCATCATTCATGCCGCTTGCGTTGCCGGCCGTGACGACGCCGTCTATCGTAAATCGGGAGGGAAGCCTGGAGAGGGCTTCCATCGTTGTCGATCGAGGATGCTCATCCCGGTCAACAAGGATATCGCCTTTTCTCCCTTTTACCGTATAAGGAACGATTTCTTCCGAAAAAATGCCTGTTTCTATAGCCTTCAGCGCTCGCTGCTGACTCCGGACGGAGTAAGCGTCCGCTTGCTCTCTGGTAATCCCGTATTTAACGGCCAGGTTTTCTGCAGTGGTCGCCATCGTGCAATCTCCATAAGGATCGTAAAGCGTCTCCCACAAATAATCCTCCATGGGAGCTTTGCCAAGCGGAATACCCCATCTGGCGCCCCGAATCACATGCGGCACCTGGCTCATATTTTCCGCGCCGCCAGCAAGCGCCAAATCGGCCTCTCCCAACAGAATCGATTGGGCCGCACTGATGATCGCCTGCAGGCCGGAACCGCAGAGGCGGTTCACCGTAAGCCCCGGAACATGCTTGGGGACACCCGACTTTAAGCCGACATGTCTTCCCGTATAAACGGCATCCGGGCTGGATTGAATGACATTGCCGATCACGACCTGATCGATTTCCTCCGGCGATACATTAGATTTTTCCATCGCTTTACGGGCGCATGCCGCGGCCAGATCAATAGCCGTGACGTCCTTGAAGGAACCCCCGAATTCACCGAAGGCGGTTCGCGCGCCTTCGATGAGATAAACCTCGCGTTTTGCCATCACTTCTCCTCCTAACGTCCTGAGAATTGAGCTTTGCGTTTCTCTACAAAGGATTGCATGCCTTCCCTGCGGTCCTCACTGGCGTATGCGTTCCCGAAGCATGCCATTTCCAAATCCAGTGCTGTCTGGAGGTCCGCATGATATCCCGCGTTCACCGCCGTTTTCATCATCCGCATCGCCACCACAGGCTTTTCCGCAAGCTTTTTCGCAAGCGCCACGGCTTCCGGGAGCAATTCCGCAAGTGGAACCACCCGATTCGCCAGTCCGATCTCCAACGCTTTAGCCGCATCGATCATCTCGCCGAAATAGAGCAGTTCCTTGGCTTTTGCCTGACCAATCAGCCTTTGGAGCCTTTGTGTTCCGCCCCCGCCGGGAATTATGCCAAGATTAATCTCCGGCAATCCGAATTTGGAATGCTCTGAAACCAGTCTTATATCACAGGTGAGTGCCAATTCGCAGCCGCCGCCGAGCGCCAGACCGTTGATCGCCGCAATGACCGGTTTGGACAGAGATTCGATCTTGAAGAATGTGAGCCGGGACACCTGGCAAAATTGCAGCACTTCGTTGGCGTTCAGGTCCATCATATCCTTAATGTCCGCGCCGGCAGCGAATGCCCTGTCTCCTGTACCGGTAATAATAACGGCTTTGATGTCCGCATCCTGCTCCAGACGATCGAACAGATGCGACAGCTCACGGAATAATTGTCCGTTTAGAGGGTTGTACGGAGGGCGATTCAAGTAAACGATCGCGATGTTTTCTTTTACAGCCAGTTCTATCGTTTCATAGGTCATGTCCGGTTCACGTCCCTGCTTATTTGTTGTAATCATACCATCCCGCCCCCGTCTTCTTTCCTAACCGTCCGGCGCGCACCAATCGGCGTAAGGATAAAGGCGCTGCAAAACGGTCATCCTTAAATTCCTCATAAAAATAATCCATGACGTTCAGGCCGATATCGACGCCTGCGAAGTCCTGGAGCGTAAATGGCCCCATGGGATAGTTCAAGCCGAGCACAATCGCTTTATCCACGTCTTCGGGCGACGCCACCCCTTCTTCCACTAGACGAATGGCCTCGATAAACTGAGGAATCATGACCCGGTTGACGATAAAGCCCGGGCTGTCTTTCTTGACCTCGATCGGGTCCTTTCCGAATCGAATCGCTAATTCCTTCAATTGCCGAACGGTATCGTCGCCCGTCTTGAAGCCGCGTACCACCTCTACCAGCTTCATCACCTGAGGGGGATTGAAAAAGTGCATCCCCGCCACAAGGTGCTGGCGTTTGGTCGCTTCGGCCAGGACCGTGACGGACATCGAAGAGGTGTTGGAAGCGATAAGCACGTCTGGCGGCAGCAGCTCGTCGAGTTGGTGAAACAATTCCTTCTTTGCCTCCAGGTTTTCAATAATCGCCTCGATAACGACTTGTACCGGTTTCAAATCTTCCAATCGCGTCGTAGATACGATACGGGACAGCACCTCCGCTTTTTGGTCTGCTGTCATCTTCCCTTTCTCGACGGATTTATCCATCAGCGTCTCCATGCGTTGCCTCGCTTTGTTCAAAAACGCGTCCGCCACGTCGCATAAAATGACTTGGAAACCGGAAAGCGCGGCCAAATGGGCAATGGCGCCTCCCATCGTCCCCGATCCCACTACACCGATCCGTTGAATGTTCATCCTATCAGCCTCCTGCGTCTGCTTGAAATCTAATGTAACCGCTTACTGAAATCATAAGGGTATGGAGGCTCATTGTGTATCTTCATTTTGTAGGAAAACCGGGCGTCATTTTCATCGAATTTGCGGAAGAGTGAATCGATGAAGGTCGAATAGCTTATAGGCCAGCATGAGATTGAAACGCTGATCCGAATCGTTTAAATCGATCTGCAGCAAATCCCGGATTTTATCAAGTCTGTAGAGCAGTGTACTTCGGTGGATAAACAGAGCGTCCGACGTTTCTTTGATATTTCCGTTACGTTCCAAATAGACGCGCAGGGTATGAAAGAGGTCTGCCCCGTTTCCGTCAAAATGCAGCAAGGGTGACAATTTTTTCTTTACAAACAACCGAATGGATGACATATCGTTGATCTGGTGAAGCATGGTATAGGACTCAAGCTCCTCGAACAGGGCAACCCCTGTCTTGACAAAGCGATGTCGAACCAAGTTATTCGTTTGCACCGCCTGTTTGTATGAATCGTTATAATCTTCAATTCGGTTGGTTTTGCCTCCGACGCCGATATAGATTTGAATGGACGGATTGACCGAATGGGTGATCTTTTTCAGGCTGCCGAATACCCTCTTCCAATAAGGCTCGGTTCCCTTTGTTTCGTTCGTAAGAGGACTGATGAGGATAAATTCATCCCCTTTGCGAGACGTCATCATATTCGTATATTCCGAACTGATTTTGAATTTGATTTGGTCCCAAAGCTTTGATTTGGTCTCTTCGCGGTCAATCAGGTGCAGATGATCCCCCTGCTTCTCCGGCAAAGTCATGGACAGCACGGCGACTCTGTGGGGATCCATAATATTCCAATGGGTGAGACTTGCATATTGAACGATCTGATTCAGGTCCTCGACCTGATGTGAAAACAATTGGTTGATGAAGCTCTCTTTCACCTGTTCCTTAGCGTCCAGGACCAGCTTTTGTTTAATGAATTCATTGGCAAACAGGCTTATCGCGTTGTTAATGGTCAACCGATTCACGGAATCCCACAATTCCGGCCGGGAAATCACAACGAAATAGCCAAGCGATTGTCCGACGCCTGTAACCGGCCAAATTCCCAAAGTCGGCTCCTCATTTCCCGGCAGAGCAAGCCAGAGCTCTTTCGAACGCAGTGTAGCAATCTTCATTTCATGTTCTTTCACTGCTTGCAGGATGGGATTCAGCATGTCTTCTTCCCCGTGAAGGAAACAGTGGGAAATCGGGCGGATAAAGCGATCCAGCAGCAGGATGGAGCAGCCGAACAGGGAGTTCACGGTTTTGGTCATCTGGCCTAACGATTCCTCTTCAATCGCTTTTTTCATCAGCTCTTGCTGATGGTACATAATGCGCTGCAGCCTGGATCGGCTTTCGATCTCATTTTGATAAAGCCGGGCGTTCTCAATCAAGGTCGATACGTGTAAAGACAAAAACTCCAGCAGATCCAAATCTTCTTCCGTAAAATATCCATTCTCTTTGCCGCTGACGTGCAGCACGCCGATCGTTTTCAAATTCACGACCAGGGGCACGGTCAGTTCGGTGCCGCCTGCCAGTTCGAGATAAGGGAAAAGGGTCATGATCGTGCTGTTTTCGTCCATTATGAGATGTTCCCGGAAGGTTTCCAAACCAAAGCTTGGAGGCTGATAAGTAAAACGGAAATGTTGATCGTCATATAAATAAACGCAGGCGGATTGAGCCATCGTCCCCTTTACGGCGCGGTCCACAATTTTTTCAACCATTTGCTCAATCGATGAACCGGGGAAAATATTTTCCCTCAGCCATTCCATCCCTTTGATTTTCCGTTTTTGCCGTTCTTTCTCTTTAGCCAAACCGATCGCAACCGCCACGTCCCTGCCGAATTCCACGAAATACGTTTCAGCTTCCAGAATCAGCGGAACAAAATTGCGAAAACCGATGATACAGAGTCCAAACGTTTTTTCCCGCTCTTTCAGCGGTACCGTAAACCAGGTGGAGAGATTTTCCGCCTCCAGCGCCATGTGAAATTCTTCTTCCCCCTCCCCGATACTGCCGTTGGGCCCCCATAAGGCTTCCTGCAACAGCTTCGATTCCGAAGGGACTTGAAAATAAAGCGCCGTCTCCACCTGCCGTGTCTCCCCTTTCCAGGCTTTCGGCACAAGAAGGTTGTCTGATTTCAAGAGAATCGCTACAAAGTCGCATGTAAACTCCATCCAAAACGAATCCATCAAGTAATTCAGCGTTTCCTCCAAGGTATCGAACTTCACCAGCTGTCTTGCCGTGTGCCGAAGATGGGATTCAATTTTCTGTTTCAGTCGTTCACGCTTGTTCATGTTGTTCATAAAGACCCCCTTTATGTTGGATATCGATTTATAGCGGCGGCTTTGTAATGGAACATCCCCCTTAACGGTAATTTAACGGAAATCGGAACCATCCAACCAACCCCGGGCATATAGCGGCTTGATAAGACAAATACGCTGCGCTCGGGCTTCTCCCGGATGGATCCGGCTATCCCTCGGTTTGTCAAAGCTTCATCCGTCGATTAACATTTCGGAACTTCTCAATCGTTTTGGTTTGATGGGTATCGGCCTAAAGGAAATGAATTGAAATCAGGAGGTTTTTTGTGACTGAACATCGATGAGTTCATGACGAGGCGGGTGTATTTATTGCCAACATAGGCACAGCAGTTCATTCAGCGTTTTTTTCATGGCGTAATCTGAGCGTTACATCCTATGACGTAATCATAAATGAAAACACTTCAATGATCAAACCATTTGCGTAATCCTGCATCTATACCGGCCAACCATCCCATGATATGATAAGTGAAATACAGTTCCGGAGGTCCGACGGAGAAAATGTCAACGAAAACCAATGCTTGCCGAATCTTGGATTCCCTTCACATTTCTTATACTTTACATGAATACGAATGGGATGAAAATCAACTCGATGCGTTCATTGTTGCAGAAAAAGTCGGTGTCATGCCCCGTCAAATGTACAAAACGCTAATACTCCGCGGGGATAAAACAGGGATTATCGCGGCCTGCATTCCAGGGGATAAAGAATTGGACTTAAAAACATTAGCCAAGGCAAGCGGGAACAAAAAGGTGGAGATGGTTCCGGTGAAAGAAATTCAAAGGCTTACAGGGTATATCCGCGGCGGCGTCTCGCCGCTCGGAATGAAGAAAAAATACCCTTTATATCTGGATAAAACCGTAACCGGCGTGAATCCTGTCAGTATTAGTGCAGGTAAGCGGGGACTTCAAATCTTTTTGGACGGGAAAGATTTGGCGGCCGCGTCCGGGGCGTTTCTGGCAGACATTACAAATGGATAACTTGAAAAAGGATAGCCTGCTGCAGACGGCAGTTCAGATCCTCGGGTTTAGCCAGACGCCCCAGCGGAATACGATTCAGACCTCTTCCTTGAATGCCGGATCTTCGAACATCGGTTCGGTCAATGGGGTTTTAATGAAGGTGGGTGCGATCGCATTTACATTAATTCGATCAGATGCCCATTCGGCGGCCTGACTGCAAAAAATGCGCATTTCAAATATAAATCGAGCGCAGTTTAGCTATCTCGCTGCCTATGCCTTGACTGGCCCCGGTCACCACTGCGGTCTTGCCAGTGAGATCGAATAATGCATTGATGTTGATTTTCATCTTCTTTCCTCCTCCGAGCTTGATCAGGACAGGCAGATTAGAGAAAAACATCCGCAATATTCTGCGGATGTTTGGTTCAGTTGAGTTTACGGATAGGCGAGCCGGATAAAAAGGCCTGGATATCTTCCACGGCTTCCTGAAAGTAGGTATGATAATTTCCCTGAGACACGTATCCGAGATGGGGTGTCGCCAGAACATTGGGCAGCTTTCGAAACAGGCTGTCTTCCGGCAAAGGCTCGATGTCAAATACATCGATACCCGCGCCGGCGATCCACCGGTTCTGCAAGGCCTCGATGAGCGCCTGCTGATCCACAATCGCCGCCCGTGAGGTATTGATCAAATATGCGGAAGGACGCATCCGCCGAAGCTCTTCTCTGCCGAGCAGGCCTCTCGTCCGATCGCTGAGCACAAGATGGATAGAGACAATGTCGCTGCTTTCCAGCAGTTCTTCTTTGGAGGCTGCTAACCGTACTCCTGCAGCATCGGCCTGCTCTCGGGTCAAATGTTGGCTCCAGGCAGCCACCTCCATCCCGAACGCTTTGCCGATGCGAGCCACCTTGCTTCCGATCTTGCCGAGACCAAGCACGCCAAGCTGCTTGCCATGAAGATCCGTTCCGATGGTGCTCTGCCATGGACCGTTTGTCCGAAGGGCGCTGTTTTCTTGCACAATATGACGTGCAAGCCCAAGGATCAATGCCCAAGTCAGCTCTACGGGAGGCTCGGATTTGCTCCCCGTCCCGCAAACGACCACACCGTGCGAAGCCGCAGCCGCAAGGTCTATGGATGCATTCCGCATGCCGGAGGTGATGAGCAGCTTTAGCTTGGGCAAACGTGCAAACAGCGATGCCGGAAAGGGAGTGCGTTCGCGCATGATCACGACGATGTCTTCATCGCCGAGCAGACTGACGAGCTCCTCCTCCCGATCCACATGCCGAACGATCGACCGGACTTCTACCGACTCCGAAATGGTTGACCAGTCGGCCATCGTTAGTGCGGCTTGCTGGTAATCATCAAGAATTGTACAACGAAGCTTCATTATTCCTTTACACCTCCAGTTGCAGTGGGCCAGCCGAATTCAGCAATGAAACAGCGGCTCCCCATTGGCAAAAGTAAGCTCCACCGGCTCCGAACTAATCTCAATGTTCGGGTTGGCCCTGGCTTCTTCCAATAAAGGCTCGCTAATGATTATCTCGCCCAGCTCCAGGGTGTTTTTGATCCATACAATCTTATGCCGGTATGGTTCAATGCCATTACACATCTTGACCGCGATGCGCAGAGCGTCCTCCGGCGTGGACGCCACCATCGGAATTTTGACCGGGGCGGATTCCGTACTGGTGAACGCATTCGTATACATCGAAATGAAGTCAATCTTATCAAACAGCTTGCGGGTAATGACGTCTGCCGTTCCCACACCATTCGCGTTGCCATGCGTCTCTTCCGTTAAATCAAAAATGACGCAATTCTGAAACTCGGGACCACCGCTGGCAAACTTGGTGATATAAAGTCCCGTGACGTTCGGGTCCTGTCCGTCGCCGCTGATGTTTTTGCCGATCTGCTCAATAACCAATACATCAAATTTGGGAAACAGGATCTTTCCCATTTTATTCTTGCTTTCTTCCAGCAGGGCTTTTTCTCTTTCCAACGCAATCGCATCCTGCTTGGGTATGACTTCAATTTTATAGGTTTCTTCATACGCATTCTCGACGATGGATACGGAAAAAAGAAATCTGGTTTTTTCGGCAATCATGCGGCCGATGGATGGAATCAGCTCTGCAAAACGCCCAAATCCCTGACGGTGTACAAGATCGGTGCCCGCTTGTTTTCCAAGCCCGATGACAAGCATTTTGCAAATCCCGCTCTCGACTTCGCCACGGAACGCCGTATGTGCTTTAATTCTCGGAATGATAACGATGCCGTCGGCTTCCAGCGCGCTTTTGGCGACATAGACCTCAAGTCCCGGCTCAATCTCGCCAATCGATTCCACATCCATCGACGCATCGATCTCCACGCCCATGGTCTCCTCGGAAATGCCATAAGCCTCCAGGATTTCGGCTTGTCCCTCCGGCGTCGCTCCGCCATGACTCCCCATGGCCGGGATAATAAACGGGTGCGCACCCGCCTGCTTCAACTGATCGACTACGCATTTGGTAATCAGGTCGATGTTATGGATTCCCCTGCTTCCTACACCTACAGCGATCCGTTTGCCCGAAAGATTCTCCAGATAAGGGGCCATATTTTTTTGAATCTCTCCGGGAATATCGTCCAGCTTCTGACGGTCAAAATGTTGTTTGACTTTAACAAACCGGGGCAGTTCAATTTTAGGGTATAAGCTCAAATCCAGCGATTGCACTATTTCGTCCTCCTTTGTAACTTCACTCAGCTGACTGGGGTTCCGCGCCATCGGATACCCAAATTTTAACATAAGCTTTCCCGAAAATATGCGTTTTCTTAACATTTCATGTCCCAGAGGGATACCCTCCTGCAGAGTCACGAAGTAATCGCCTATACGATGGTCCCGGCTGTCATCCCCACTTCTTCTGACTTGATGCCGATGGAATAACCTCCGGATTAATCAAGTCAACCGGTATTTGTCCTGACAAACCGGCTACAAGGTTCCTGGCGGCCTTCTCGGCCATTTTGGAACGGGTTTCCAATGTAGCGCTTCCAATGTGAGGCACGGTCACGACATTTCGCATTTGGAGCAATGGATTGTTTTTATCTACCGGTTCTTTTTCAAAAACATCCAGCGCGGCGCCTGCAATCCGGCCTTCCTGCAGTGCGCGGATCAAGGCCTGCTCATCTACGGTTGCTCCTCTTGATACATTAATAAATATAGCATCGCGCTTCATGAGGTGAAACTCACGCTCGCCGATCAAGCGGGTTGAACTCGGGCCCAGCGGAACCAATACAACCACATAATCGGATTTTTGCAGAAGCTCATCCATAGAAGTATAAATGACCCCTAATCCGGCCTCGGCGTCAGGCTTCCTGGAACGGTTGTAATATAAAATATTCATATCGAAGCCCTTAGCCCGGCGGGCTACCGCTTCTCCGATCCTACCCATCCCGATGATGCCGAGCGTGGAGCCGTAGACGTTTTTCCCTAGCAATAAACTGGGCTTCCAGCCTTCCCACTGCCCGCTTTTTACAAAATGATCCGCTTCTGCAATCCGTCTGGCCGCGGCCATAAGGATGCTGAAGGCAAGATCGGCCGTCGTTTCGGTCAACACCCCGGGGGTATTGGTCCCCATAATGCCCCGTTTGGTCAGTTCTGCCAGATCCAAATTGTCGTACCCGACGGCAATATTGCTTATCACCTTTAAGCGAGGCGCATGCTCGAGTATGGAGGCTTCAATCTTCTGGCGGGAATAAATCATAAGCCCTTCCGCATCTTGAAGCCCCGCGATGAGTTCTGCGTCAGAAAGCTTCTCTTCTGCATCCCGGTAGTCTACCTCGCAATGTTCTTGAAGGTAGCGGAGCGCTTGTTCCGGGATTTGGTTGGGGACAAATACTTTTGGTCTGCTTCTGCTCATGTATAAAATTCCTCCTAGGCTTCCACAACAGATGTTGGGTAATCGCTTTCTTTGTTTTATATTATAAAACTAAGTTTTATTTCTTGTTCACATTTCTTGTTCACATAGAGACGTGTGCGAGTCCCAAGATATCAAGGCAAAATATAATGGCACAAGCCTCTTGAAACGGTTGCAGCGGACACGCCGGCTAAACCGGCTATTTCTTTCATGGTGATATGGGACATATTCACCCCTCTGGCGTAATCGTTTTCTCAATTATAGTCTTATCATAATGTTCCAGTCTGAATTTGTAAATACATGTATTTAAAATTGGATAATCGGATAAAGTCTCTACTAAAGAACCGATAATCGTCTTCATTCTCTTGCAAAAACTTAATCCATTCATCCTTGTTTTCATTTTTATAAATTCAAAAGAATTCCCATCAGAGAATAGATGATTACCGTTGAAAATAAGATCGTCATATGAAGAAGGGAATAAACAAACATTGATTTTGCCCATCTCTCTGAATCCATCTTTTTATAACCGAAAATACTTAAAATAAGCCATAGAACACTTAAAAGAAGGGCTACTAACATAAGACCGAGGCTTAAAGACCCAAAAAGAAAACTTGCTGCAATTAAAACAATTAAATAAATATTCGTTTGTATATATGTTCTTTTTATGCCTTTGACTACGGGAAGCATAGGAACCTTCGCGGCCTTGTACTCATCGTGCTTCCGAATAGCTATAGCATAGAAATGCGGCATTTGCCAAATCACTGTAATCACAAAAAGACCAAGAATGGCTGGATGTGTGATGTCCGGATAAATTGCGGCCCATCCTATGAGTGGCGGCATCGCCCCGGAAATACTGCCAACCTCCGTATTATAAATGGTTCTTCTCTTGCTCCACATCGTATATGGGACAACATAAAAAAACAAACCTAGAAAACCTAGGAATGCTGCAAGGGGAGTTGTTAATGCAAGAGTCACTATTCCGAAGACAGACATGAAGATACCCAGCCATAATACTGCTTTGGGCTTTATTTCTCCTGTTACAGTCGGCCTGTTTTTCGTTCTCTCCATAATAGAATCTATATCTCGGTCGTATAAGTTATTAAAAGCTCCGGCTGCCCCCATGACTAAAATCGAACCAATCAAAGCAAATATCATTTCCGGGAATTTCTCTAAAAGACGGATTTGATATGTATATAATGCCAATGTTAATCCAGCAAACATCGGAATCAAGTTTGATTTAATAATCCCTGTTTTCATCGTTTGTGCCAAAATTTTGGACAAAGTCTGTTTCTGCGTTGCAAGGTTTTCTTCCCTCCGCATGATTCCCCTCTTCCCCTTTATTGTTGATGGTTACTTCCAATAATAATGATCTATTATAATTTTCATACTGTTTAGTATTTATATACTATATGGTATGTTAATGTTATATAGTATGATTGTCAAGAGAAAGAGGGAGGGAAGAGAAATGATCAGACGAAGATTAACCCATGAGGAGCGAAAAAAGGAGACTCGGCAATTACTTTTAGAATCAGCTGTCGAGACCTTTGCTCAATTAGGCTTTCACGGAGCTTCTGTTGATAAAATTGCAGAACATGCCGGATTTAGCAAAGGGGCGGTTTATGCTCATTTTAATTCCAAAGAAGAGCTCTTTCTAGCCATATTGGAACAACAAATGAAATTACATGTGAACAACATCCATCAAGTAATAGACCAACAGCATTCATTTTCACATTTTATCGAAACCATGGATGAATATTTCCTTTCAGTTAGGCAGGAAAATCGAACATGGAGCATGCTTAACATGGAATTTTTTCTTTATGCGATGCGTGAAGAATCGGTACGTCATAAATGGTCTAACCTGATAACAGAATCGGTGGAGCAAATTTCCAAGGCCATTGAGAAATTGAAGTCGAAAGAAAATCATAAGTCTACTCTGTCTACGAATGAACTGGCTTGGACGATTCTTTCGTTAGAAAATGGGTTGGCTATATTTTACTATATTAGCGAAGACCGTGTGCCCCGTAATTTATATGGAAAAGCACTGCAAAATATGCTCCTGTCCACACGTTAGAAAAATAAGAAAACCCTCTAATCGAAATTGGAGTATGAGATTTTCAATGAGACTTCTGAAGATCGCAGCGGCTGCTGCCGCATTCCGTTTCTCTATACGGCACAAATAGGTTTTACCGACCCAAAGGGTATGTCATAATGATCGTGAAAACGAATACATGCCGGCCGGAAAATTCTGTTCAAGGTGGTGTTTTCTTTGGCGCAAAAAGAACCTCTTTCTTCCGTTAACAATGCGATCCGTATCTTGCGGGAATTTACTTTAGCGGATAAGGAGCTCGGCATCACGGAATTGAGCAAGCGTTTGGGATTGGCGAAAAGTACCATTTTCCGGTTAGTCAGCACACTCCACGGCAACAATCTTGTAGAGAAAAACAAGTACACGCATAAATATCATTTGGGGATCGGCTCCTTCGAGCTTGGTTTTGCCGTATACCATGGCAATGAGCTGCGCTCGATCGCTGCGCCCCTTCTAAACAAGCTGATGACAACCTACCGTGAGGCGGTTCATTTAGGTGTCTATGATCGCGGAGAAGTCGTATTTTTATGCAAAATGGTTCCTGACGATCATCATGGAACCGTATCGAAAATAGGAAAACGCATACCAAGCCACTGCACCGCTTCAGGCAAAGTGCTTCTTGCCGTCCAGGCTGAGCAGGAAATCAGCCGCGTCATTGAACAAGGACTTGACCGGCATACACACAAAACCATTACTAGCGGCGAAGCGCTCCTTGAACAACTGCGCGAAGTGCGCAAAAGCGGCTATTCTACCGGAATGTCCGAGTATAAGGACGGTATTTGCTCCATAGCCGTTCCGGTGCACAGCAGCACCGGTCTGGTCATTGCAGCCGTTAGCTTTGCCGTAACCAAATCGTATTTGTATCCCGTACAGGTACAAAACTATGTCAAAGATCTGAAAACCTGCAGCAGACTAATCACCGAGCGGCTAAGTTAAGATATGCCTGATCCGATACGTGATATTGTTGCCGATTTACGGGATGGATTCGATCCATCCCGTTATTTATTGTTCCATTATCTTTTCTTCCCGGGCGATACGGTGACAAGAAGCGGACCGGGTTCGCCTTCTCCCCCCGCCGTTTTTAAAGCCAAGTCCGTTTCCTCCAAAGCGAAATCGTGAGAATTCATGATCCGCAGCGGAAATTTGCCCGATGCGATAAAATCGACGGCCATTTGTACCGATGTATAGCTGTGTCCCCTTACGCCTTTAAGCTGAAGTGTTTTCGTGATGACCGAGTCGATATCGAATTCGGGGATCTTCGTATATTTGTAAGCTCCAAACATGACCATACCGCCACGGCCGGCCGCAGCCACGGAGGAGATGACCGGCTCTGACCCGCCGGAGGTTACATCGATAACCACATCGGCCATCCGGCCGCCTGTGATTTCATGGACCCGATCTTCTAAACTTTCGGCTTGAATATTCACGATATGATCTGCACCGAGGCGTCTGGACAATTCAAGCCGCTTCATACTGGTAGATCGTCCGGTGACGATCACGCATTCAGCCCCGGCCACCTTGGCCGCAAGGGTACAAGCCAACCCTTGCTGGCCGGGCCCCTGAATGACCACCGTTTTCCCCGGGCCTACACCGCCCTGCAGCAGCATCCATTCAAACCCGTTGGCCAGAGGCAAGGTGAGGGCGGCTTCTTCCGGAAGAACATGCTCAGGCATGGCATGCAGCACCGAGTTCGGATGAAGATACATAAACTCGCTGAAGCCGCCCCATAAGGACGGCTGCCGATCCACAGGCGTAGCACCGTATCGGATACCGCCGGTTCTCGGATCCGTCGACGGGCAGGAGCGATACATGCCTATCCGGCAGAAAGAGCATTGGCCGCAAGGGATATATTCCTCGAGTGCCACCCGATCCCCCTCCTTCACCCCCCAACGCGCAGCCGCCTTTTCCCCTACCCGCTCAATAAAGCCGACGATATGGTGACCCAGTATGCGGGGAGATTGCGATTTCTTATAGTAGGACACATCCGTTCCGCACACGCCTACGGTTTCGATGCGAAGCAGTCCGGAATCCTCCGTTGCCTCCGGCAGGTCAAATTCCCGCAGCTCCGTCCTTTGAACTCCGGCCGCAACTGCGGCCAATGAGGTTCGCTTCATGAAATCAGCCTCCTTTCCTTCATCCTCATGGTTTACCCCGCCTTAGATAAGTGCTGCTCGGAAATGGTCGGCGTTTTCTTTGGACCTTGTACCATTAGATGGTGTACTGCTCCAAGGTCGACTTCACAAATAAATCTTCCACTGAAAGCTTGGTTTTGATAAGCCCCTGTTCATGAGAATAGTGGACCAACGCTTCCAAGGCAGCGCGGTTTCTCTCTAATCCGTAAGGCCAGAAATCATCGCCCATCAGTTGCTTCGTCCGTTCGACTTCCGGTACCAGCCAAGGCAGCGTCACTTTTAAGGCCGCGGTTTGATTGAAGCCCTCGTACACCTTGTTCTTGGCTTCGACGAACGCCTGATACAGGTTTTGCGCGGCCCACGGGTACCGTTCCAGAATTTCGTTGCGAATAGCCACAACATGCATAATCGGGAAAATGCCGGTTTTGCGGAAATAATCTTTTTCAACGGATACGTAATCTTCGAACAGACGTTTTACGCGCGGCGACCCCTTCAAGAAGCAGGACGGCGCCCGAGGAGCAATAAACGCGTCCAGATCGCCGTTCTCCAGCATTTGGTTTAGTGTCTGCTCCGGACCGATCGGCTGCAGGCGAATGTCCGCGGGCAGCTCCAGCTTGAACTTTTCGACACGACCGGGCGTCTCCTGCCCTCCATAGAACCACTCCGCCTCGGTCGGATGAACACCGTATTCATGCTGCAAAAATCCGCGAATCCAGACGCAAGCGGTCAACTGATACTCGGGAATACCGATGCGCTTGCCTTTTAACTCCTCCGGTCGACGGATTCCCGCTTCAACATTCACATAAATCCCCGAATGACGGAAATACCGCGACGGAAATACCGGAATGGCCGTAAAATGGGGAAATCCGCGGTCCCTCGCAAGAAGATAGGAAGAAGCAGACAGCTCGGCAACATCGAATTCCTGGTGGCGCATCATGCGGAAAAACGTTTCTTCCACCGGCATGCTGAGAAAGTTCAGTTCAATGCCCTTGGGACGGACGGAGCCGTCCATTAACGCTTGAACACGATCGTAGTCCCAGCAGGCGAAGCTTAAATTCAGTTTAGCCATGGAAATCCTCCTTATGTAGATATGGAATGGTGATTACCGGTTGATGACTCCTCTTGTGGCGCAAACCAAATGAGCAGGTTCGCAATGATAATCGTACCGGCCACAAAATAAAATGCCGCAAATAAACCGAACTTGTCGGAAATGATGCCTCCAAGCAAGGGGGATACCGATTGGCCCAGGGACTGCATGCCGAACAGGATGCCTATGCTGGTCCCGGCCATTTTTTGGGGAGACGATTCCATTAGCCAAGCCTGCATCACGGGACGGACCGCATAGAGAAAAAATCCGAGAACCGCGATAAATACGATGAACAACGGCGATTTGCCAAAAGCCGCCATAGCAATCAAAATAACGGCGGATACCGTCATACTTGTCGTCAATACCTTTTTGCGTCCCCATTTATCGGACAAATGACCGGATATCGGAGCGGCGATAAAGCCTCCCATCTGGAGCAGGAATATGCCTGATCCGACCCACAAAGGGGAAAAATCCAGCTCATGCGCCAAATACAACGGAAGAAAGGTAAGCAGCGCGTTTTGCGTCATGGAACGGAAGGCGGAGCTCGTTGAAATGAGCACCAGGCTGCGGTTTTGTACCAGTCCCTTCAGTCCGTTGAAATATTCCTTTACGGTTTGTCCCTGCTTCTCCTCGCCAGCCCTCGCCTTTTGTTTTTTGAGGTCCAATGGTGAATTCCGCAGCATGATCACAATAAGCAGCGCGATGATCACGCCGGGAACGATATTGAGTACAACGATTTGCCTCCATGTAAATAGAGCCAGCATCGCACCTATCGCAAGCGGGGCGAGCGCATCGCCTGCATGGGCTCCCATGCCGTGAACCGAGAGGACAAAGCCTCTCCGCTCCGGATAGCGCTGCGATAATGCAGGGATCGCCGTCGGATGCCACAGGTTGTTGCCTATGCCGACCAGCGAGATGCAAAGAAGCAGCATCCAGTAGGTACTCGTGAAATTCATGAACAAGTAGGGAAATCCGACCCAGAAGAGCGATAGTGCCATCAGAAGACCTTTTTTGCCGACCGTATCGACCAGCATGCCTCCTGACACATTGGAAATCGTGCTCGCCATATATTGAAACGTAATGAGCATGCCGGTTTCGGTATAGCTGAGTCCCAGCTCTTGGCCAATCACCGGAAGCAGCATATAAAAGGTGGCCGGATACCAATGGGTTAATCCGTGACCGATCGTGATCAGCCACATGTCCTTCAAGGAAGGCGACGGCGATGCTGCGACGGGTTCAGTCGATTCGCTCAAACGATGAAATCCCTCCTTTGGTTTACCACACTTGTATGATGTCGGAAGCTCCGACCGCATTCCACAGGTTCATCACCTTAAAGCCGTCCTGCTCGGCACGAGGCCACATAACATCCCTTTCACGCAAGCCGATCACGACCTCATAGCCTTGCTCGCGCAGCCGCTTTGCATATTCGGCCCCGTCCTCGCTGTAGCCAAGTACGGCAATTGTTTTTCCTGCAAATTTTTTAGGCATCGCCATGGCGTCTCCCCTCTCTGCCAAGCCAATCGGAAGTTATTGCCGTAGTTTTACTTCATAATAATCCCATACCTTGCGGTAGAGGGCTGGCTTCCCTAAATGACGGGCACAGGCCTCGATTTCCTGATCGTTCAGCTCATAGGGCATGCCCAAAGCTTGAGCCCTGTACTGGCGCTGAGCGTTCTCTTCCAAGTAAATGCACAAGGCGAACGCCTCCTCGAGCGTGGAGCCGGTGATGACGCTTCCGTGAGATTTTAACAGCATCGTGCGGCTGCCCCCGAGCGCCTCGGCCAACCGGCCGCCCAGCTCCGAAGTGTTTATGGAATCCACGCGGTCAAACGTCGAAATCTCCCCCAAAAGAGCTGCTTGAGGAAATACAGGCTTAAGCGGTGTTCCCGTTATACTGAACAAGGTCGACCAGCGGGGATGGGCATGGATCACAGCCTGTACGTCGGGCCGTTTTTTATAGATTTCCGTGTGGATGTGATATTCCATCGGCGGGACTTCGCTCCCTTCCAACGGCGTGCCGTGTACATCCATAATGACGATATCCCCGGCGCTCAAATCGTTCCGGGCACTCGGTCCCGAATTGATCAGGATATGCTCCGTACCGGGAATACGCACGCTGCAGTGGCCGTTAAAGTCGATGATCTCTGCCCGTTCCAGCATCAGAATGCATTGTACCAAGCTCATTTTTAATGATTCCAAACCGGCAGCGAGTACCATATTCGTTCCTCCCCTTTGCTAATGGGCCGCCTAGAACTTGGCTGTCATTTCTTCGAGCAGCGCCTCTTTCCAATCCACACCCTTGGGCAGAAATTGATCGCAGCCTCTAACCCTGCTGTGTGTTTCCGGATCCGCCCCGCGCGGCGTTTTACCCGCCTCCACGTCTCTGGTCGCCTCCAAAAGCAGCTGGCGCGCCGCAATAATGGCGGTATCCGCGGTACCCAGCTTTTCCTTGGTGCGATCGCAGAATGGCTGCTCCATCGTTTCCTGAAGCGCATAGTCCTGGGTGTTAATTCCGGAGATGCCGGTAAAGGTTTCGGTTCGCTGCACCTCACGGTCAATGAGATAATCGTTGGAAGGATTGCGCACCAGTTTATACCCCGGAAGCAAATCTTCTTCTCCGCGACCGAAGTCCTTTTCGTGCTTCTTCACAAATTCAGGAGTGAATGGAATATGGACATCCGATGAGTATAAAATGTTATACACCCATACGTTAGCGTCATCGATAGGCACCCACACATGGCCTGCGATGGACGGAAATTGCTCCATTTTACCATCGGTCCAGCGGATCATGGCACCTCTCATTTGCTGTGCGGGCATAAGAAATTGATAAGCCCTGACATAATGGTTATCTTCCTTCAAGTCGCGAATTCCTGCGTATTTGAAGCCGTAATCGGTTTTGACCACCTCGAGCTTTGGCGCGGTAGCCCTTGTCCGCAGCGCGTTTTTATCCGCTATGTTATTGTTATGGGCAAACGAGGAATGGGAAGTGTCAATGCCTCCTTCCAGGGCTTGCAGCCAGTTGCACGCTTCGAAGGTTTTCGATACGTTGCGGCAGTTTTCCGGAGCTCTCATCCATTCGTAATCCGGGTAACCCGGCTGCTGCTCTTTCGGCCCCATATAGGTCCAGATGACGCCTGCTTTTTCATAGACAGGATAGGCTTTCAATTTGACGCTATGCTTGAAATCGCTGGTTGGCGGCTCGTTCGGCGTGTCCAGGCATTGACCGTTTGTATCGAACTTCCAGCCGTGATATACACAGCGGAGTCCGCATTCTTCATTGCGCCCCCAAAACAAATGGGCCCGGCGATGAGGGCAGTACGCATCGAGCAGTCCGACTTTGCCGTTCGTATCGCGAAAGGCAACCAGATCCTCCCCCAGCAGCCGGACGCGAACCGGCGGGCAATCCGCTGCCGGCAGCTCTTCGCTCAAGACGGCAGGAATCCAATAACGGCGGAACAACTCGCCCATCGGTGTTCCGGGACCTACCCTGCACAGCCTTTCGTTGTCTTCTCTTTTTAACATAGCCATCTCTCCCTTTGATTTCTTCGACAGGGTCGACCAAATGGCCCAGGCCGCTCTTATCACCTGTTACTTCGCATAAAAGCGTTCATCCACCACTTGATCGACACTCATTTCTTTCACAAGCGCACCGGTTTCCTTTACCGTATCGATAGCCCATTTCATGCCTTCGATGTTTATTTTTCCCTTGTCTGCGAGTGCCGGCAGTACGAAATCGAACGATTTTTCCGCATCGGCTCTATTCATTCCCAGCTCTGCCATGGCGATTTGCAAAGCTTCTTCGCGGTTGGCGCCATCCTTTATGAACTTCACGGCCTCGGCGTGCGCCGACATAAAGGCGTAGACCACCTCCGGCGTATTTTTAATCAGGTCCCCATTGGCGGCGATCATATTGTGATTGTACGTTTTAAGCTCGTCGCGCATTAAAGCCAACCTGGTGAAACCGAGCTCCTCGGCCTTCAAATCGGTAGGCTGGCTTAAAATGGTAACGGACGCCTGACCGGTCTGCAGTGCCTGCAAGCGGCCCGCGTTCTCCCCTGCGTTGATAAGCCGTACGTCCTCGTTGGGCGTCAGCCCGTTTTTCTTCAACCAATATTGCAGCTGAATGTCTGTTCCGTTACCCGGTACGTTGCTCGCCGCCGACTTTCCCTTCAGATCGCCGGGGCTTTTGATATCCTTGGATACAAAGATCGAATACATCGACTGATCGTCGAGCGTACCGATCATTTTGACGTTTGCGCCTTCCGCCACCCCGGTAATAACCGATTCCGGAAGCGTGGAGATGATCGGATATTCTCCGGTTTGAAGTCCTCTTAGCGCAAGAACACCGCCCTTGACATACTCGAGATTGACTTCCAAATTGACGTTCTTATAAAATCCTTTCTGTTGAGCTACAAAAATCGGAAGATAGCTCATGTTTTTCGACGGAAGCCCCAGCTTCACCGTGGTCAGCTGATCCGGCATGGTCTTCATGGCCGCTGCAGCTCCCGGGTTTCCATTCTTGCCCTCTGGTGCGGGCGAATCAGCCGTCTGGCTCCCGCATCCGGCAGCTGCCAATAACATCGAGGTACAGGCAAGCAGCCTCAGCGTATGCTTTCCAGTCCTGCTTAACGAATGTCGAATCCACCTCTTCATCCCACTCGCTCCCCTTTCAGGTGTCGGAGGGCCCGGTCCCCACACTATTCATGATCGCCCTCTTCAATAAAATACCTCTCCGCAAACGATAAAAACAGGGGCGGTTCTTGTATAATGAACAATGCCAAAAGAAAATCAGTTTCGTCTCAGGTCCTAAACAAAAAACAAGCTGACATCCACGGAATGCGGACGCCAGCTTGTCAGCTTGTTGGTTTAATTTTCTATGCCTGTACCTCTTTAAGATCCTTGACTCCCGATTTGGTTAGAATCCTGCGTAATTCGTGCTTTAATTCCAGATCCACCTTATCGCTTGCTAATATGGATTCAAAGGTAGAACGGACAATTCCGCCATTCTTCGGGTTTCTGAATAATGCATAGGTTTCCTGAAGCTCGTTAATCAATTCCTGCACATTCTCATTATTGGCTTCGACCGAGATTTGACCGATCAAGCTTTGCAGTCTTCTTGCTTTTTCAGCCTGTTTGGCCAGTCTTCGTCTTCTGTATCTCATGATCAGAATGAAGATGACTATATTAAGTAAAATAAGTGAAACGTTTACAACATTGCCTTCCACACCGGAATCCCCCTACAAAATGGATATGTTATGTATTTTGCCTGCGCTTTCATGTCAAACGATGCCTATCGGCCTACTGTACTTACAGAATTGTAGTATAAAAAAATCACCGAAGTCAATTTTTTCATCTCACTTCCATATGCAGCGCCAAACCAGACAGTACATTCATAGCAACAAAAAAATCCCATGTGATTGGGATTTTAAAAAGAACATATGCCGTTTATATGAAGAGGAACCGCCCTGGACCGGTTTGTTTCATTGTAAATATTTTGTTTTTAACGCATCGACCACAACGGCAATAAAGATCATCAAGCCCCCGACCATCGTCACATAATAGGAAGAAATTCCCAGTATTTGCAGGCCGGTTTGAATGACGGTAAGCAGCAGCACGCCTCCTAATACTCCGGAGATGCTTCCCCTCCCTCCCGTGAGACTGACGCCTCCGATGACGGCTGCAGCCAGCGTGTACATGAGCAAATCGGAGCCGAACGTCATCGTAACGGCACCCATATATGCCGAGAGCAAATATCCCGAAAAACCCGCCAATCCGCCCGAAATGGCAAAAGCATAAATCTTGATCCGATCTGTCCGGATCCCGCTCACATAGGCGCTCCGGCTGTTACCGCCCGTTGCGAACAGGCTTCTGCCGAACACGGTCTGCTTCCATATAAAATAGACCAACAAATAGATAAGAAGGAACGGGATGGGGAGTACGGGAAGACCGGCGACGGTTCCTTGTCCGATCCATGTATAGGCCGCAGGAAAATTAATAATGGAACGGCCCTGGGTCAAGGCCATAAGCGCTCCCTGCAGAATAAGCCCCATGGCCAGCGTTTCAATCAAGGCCGCAGCCTTCAATTTGGCGATCAGCCAACCGTTTGCGAATCCGACGCCAACCCCGAACAAAACAATGACCACAACGGCAAGAAACCAGGGAAGCCCGCCGTTCATCAAGGTGGTGCCCAATCCGGCGCTAAACGCCAGAACACCGACAACAGATAAATCGATCTCCCCGATAATCAGGACAAAAGACATCCCGGCGGTCAGCACGCCGAGCACAGCCGTTTGGACCAGAATATTTTGCAAAATCGATTTGGAAAAAAACGTGGAGTCGATTAACCCCATAGTAATAATCCCGAATACAAGGAGAAACCAGACAATATGATTGGCAAACAGCCGGACCAGCCTTTGTTCGTTCTGTGCCAACGGCAGCGGAGGCTGCGAAACGGCAACATTGCTTTCTTTGACGCTCATGCTGCACCACCCTTTACTGAATCTCGCATTTGAATCACCTGCTCAGCCGTGAACCCGTCATTTTCCGCTTCACGGACGACCTTTCCGTCGGAGAAAAAGATTAAGCGGTCCGCTACCCTGAGCAGCTCATTGTAATCGTTCGTCAGGTACAGAACGCTTAAACCCGACCGGGTAAGCTCATCGATCAGAAACAAAATCTCCTCCCGGCTTTTGACATCGATCCCGATTGTCGGCTCATCGATAATCAATACGGACGGTTCCACGCTTAGCGCCTTGGAAATCACCACTTTCTGCTGATTCCCCCCGCTCAAATTCCCTACCAATTCATAAATAGAGCCGGCTTTAATGTTCAGCTGTTTAAAATAGCCGGTAGAATTGTCGATCTCTCTTTCCTTATCCACCAATCCCATCAGCTTTTTGAGCTTGGACCCCAGGATGGACAAACTGATATTTTCTTGAATCGGAAGCTGCTGTACAATCCCTTCTTTATGACGATCGTAAGATACATAGACGATATTATGCTTCAAGGCTTCAGCCGGTTCTTTGGGTATGCCGATCTCCCGGCCGTTCAAATGAATTTCCCCGCTCTCCACCGGATACAGCCCGAACAGGCCCCTGCATATTTCCCTTGCGCCCGATCCGGGAAACCCGATCAAGCCCAAAATTTCTCCACGGTGCAAACGGAAGGATACGTCCTTCAGGTCCTTTCCCTTGATGTTCCTGCATTCCAGAATCGGTTCCTTCTCCGCTCCCGGCTCCCGGGTACGGGTACACAGCTCAACATCTTCGCCCACGATCAAATTCGTCAGCGAGCGCTCGTCAACCGAATCCGCCGCATAACCGGTAAAAGACAGACCGTCGCGGATGACGGTGATCCGGTCGCACAGCTTTAGCACCTCTTCAAGATAGTGAGATATAAAAATAATGCCGGTACCCTGCTTTTTCAGCTTGAGTACGAATTCAAACAAGCTGTTTCTCTCATCCGCCGAAAGTGCCGTCGTCGGTTCGTCCAATATGATTAATTTGGCCTTGCTGAACAAGGCTCTGACAATATTGAGCTTTCTTTGATTGACAAGAGACAGATCCTTGGCCTTCATCCTGGGATCGATGGGAAGTCCGTATTCACGCAACTCCTGCTCCGCCTTCTCAAACATAGGCTTCCAATCCACGAGCCCTGCTTTTTTCCGCAGCCATACGCCCAGAAACAGATTCTCGGCGACGCTGAATTCGGGAATGATGGTGGCATGCTGGGGGACGACATAGATGCCCAAATCTTGTCTTTCGAGAACGGAAAGCCGGTCGATCGGCTGTGAATCCAGTTCAACCGCTCCGTTGTCGCAGGAGAGAACGCCCGAGATGATATTGACCAGCGTGGATTTACCTGCACCGTTTTTGCCGACCAATCCATGAATTTCACCATAGTCTACGGCAAATTCGACATTTTTCAATACTTCCTTCCCGCCGAAGCTTTTGTACACATTGGAGATTTGAAGCAGCAAACGGATCCCCTCCTACTACTATCATAAATCTTTATGCGCATAAGATGGAGAGAGCGGAGCTCTACCCCATCTTATACCGTGTATGAAGCCTTAATATCTCCTTAATATCGTAATCCGTACTTGTTCCAGGCTACATTGCCCCAGTGCGCATCATTATCCACATTGGTGCTGTCAATGACATAAGGATCGATGACCATGTGCGGGCCAGTCTGACCTTCCTTGATCGGCGCTTCTTTCCAGAAATAGCTGTCGTTCTTATAGGTTTCGATCGGAACCTTCTGTCCCTTTAGCGTATATTTGTCCAGCATTTCAATCACCAGCTCGCCGTAAGCTACGCAATCCTGATTAATCGAGGCATCATACCAGCCCTCTTGAATCCGCTGCAGCGCAATCGGCTCCGCATCAATCGTGACAAAGATGACGTGTCCTTCTTCGCCCACCTTTTTCAATTGATTGGTCTGCTTCAACGCTTCATAAAGTCCCATTGCAGGGTTGTCGCTTGGCGCGTGGACAGCGTCGAGGGTTTTGTACTTCGCGATCGCATTCAACGCCACATCCTGCGTCTTTCTCATATCTCCTTCGGCAGGCATAGCCAGATAATTGATGTTCGGATATTTCTTCATGACCGCATCGAAGCCTTCCTTACGCGCTCTCCATGCCGAGCTGGACATGGCCCCGTATGCATTCAGAACGTTGCCTTTGGCTTCTCCGTACTTTTGCTCCAGCCGTTTTACGATTTCCATGGCCGCCATTTCACCGGCTTTATAATTGTCGAAAGCCACTGTAAACGATACATTGCCGCCTGTCGTCGGCGTATCGAAAATCGCAACCGGAATGCCGGCCTGCTCCGCTTTATCGATGGCCGTAACCAGTCCTTCGCTGTCATTGGGATCGGAAATAATGGCTGCCGGCTTCTTGGAAATAAAGTTGATAAATTGGTTCGTTTGTTTGGCGGAATCAAAGTCGGCCACGCTCGCTTCGAATTGGTAGCCGAGCTCTTCCGCTTTCCGCTTGGCCGCTTCCTGCATCGCGACAAAGGCATAATAGTTCAAGCTTTTGTGGGATAAAGCAATCAGCCCTTTGCCATTGGAGCCGCTCGGCGACGTACCGCCTCCTTGTTCATTCTGCTGTGGAGGCGTTGAGCCTCCGGCGGTTTGCTGCTGCCCTCCTCCGCAGGCGGATATGGCAAGCGACAGCAGGAATACGGCAATCAATGCGGCAAAGCTTCTTTTTCTTAAATGTTTCATAGACATAGACATCCCCCTATTCTGTTTCAAGTTCTCCTCCAGCTTTCGCGGACTTACATGACACCGCGAAGAACGATGCTTTTGATTTGCGTCAGCTCTTCAAGCGTATACAGCGTTCCCTCTCTGCCGATCCCGCTTTTCTTATATCCGCCGAAGGCGCTGCATACCGGACGGTAGCAGGTTCCGCCATTGACGGAAACAATCCCGGCCTCGATTTGATTTCCCCCCTCCATCGCCTTGTAAATATCCCTGGTGAAAATGGAAGAGTTCAAGCCATATTGACTGGCGTTTGCGATGTCGATCGCTTCCTGCAGATCTTCAAACGCGATCAGAGCAAATACGGGACCGAAGATCTCCAGATCCTTGGCAATGTCCATATCCTTCGTTGCTTCGAGAACGGTAGGCTCGATGAACGTTTGCCGAACCCGCTTTCCTCCCAGTGCCAGCGTGGCGCCTTGGCCGATCGTATATTGAATTTGCCGTTCCACTTTTACTGCTGCGGCTTCGTTAATAAGCGGTCCGACATCCGTTCCTTCTTCAAGCTGATGGCCGATCCGCTTCGCAGCCAGTTTTTCAACCAACTTGGTTTTAAATTCCTCATAGACGGATTGCTGCACCAGCAATCGTTTGTTTGCGCAGCAGACTTGACCGTTCGCCAACAGCCTTCCGAATATCGCATGATCGACGGCTGCATCCAGATCGCCGTCCTCGCAAACGATCATCGCATCATTTGCGCCAAGCTCAAGGAACACCCTTGACAAGTTTTTGGCGCCGTTTTGGGCGATGATGGTGCCCACTTCCGTGCTTCCCGTAAAGCTGACGGCTTGAACCGCCGGACTTTTAACCAAATAATCTCCTGCCTCTTCGCCATAACCGTTTACAATCTGCAGCACATCTCTCGGAACACCCGCTTCATGCAGCATCTCCGCCATGCGCGTGACCGTTAACGGGTCATCTTCCGGCGGTTTGACGATAATCGCGTTCCCGGCAGCCAAAGCAGCCCCCGCCTTGTGGGCAAACAATTCCGCCGGGAAATTGAACGGGATAATGCCTACGATGACGCCCAGCGGTTCCCGCTTCGTAATCATCAAATCTTTTTCAAGACCGGACTGGATTTCCAAAGGAATCGTTTGACCGAACAATCTTTTGGATTCTTCGACAAAGCCTTCAAAAATGGCCGCCGCCGTATCCAGCTCCCAGCCTGCCTGCTCCAGCGTCTTGCCGTTTTCTGCGCTGAGCAGCCGGGCGAGCTCATCGCGTTCGGCCCGCAGATGGCTCACAAAGCGGTTGATGATCTCCGCCCGTTTATAAATCGGCGTCCGCGCCCAAGCCTTCGCTCCAGCCTGCGCTGCGTCCAGCGCCTTCTGAGCGTCCTCCATCGTTGCGGCCGGTACGGTGTCAATCAGTTCCATCGTGGCCATATTCCTTACTTCAATAACGGCACTGCCCGAGGCACCGCGTTGTTCTCCGTTCAACTGAATAGACATAACATGTATACTCCCTTTCCTTTTGGATTTGTGAAGCGGAACGGTTGGGATACTGCAGCTAGATCCACGGATTGATGGCAATTTTGATCACCTGATCTTCGCCGTCAAGGCGGTACCCTTTTTTGCTCATTGCCGTAATGGCGTCCCCGATTCGATTCAATCCAAGCGTTTGCGTAACCAGCTTATCGTAAGGCAGCTCCATTTTCTCAATGATATTCAGCGTCATTTCCATATGCTCTACATCGCTTCCCCATACCCCGTGAATGTCGGCGTTGTTCCGGAGAATATGCCAATGCGGATTGATATTGGCTGTGCCTACGTCTGTAAAATGGCCCAGCTCCACATAGGATGCGCTGTCGCGCAGGTAAGAAAGTCCTTCCGGAACAGAAGCCGGGAATCCCGAGCACTCGACGACCATATCGGCTCCGCGACCGCCCTTGGTTTCCTCCTTGACCAATTGGATACGCTCTTTGGGATCGCGGATTTCCTCGATATCAATCGTGACATCCGCGCCTAATTCCCGGGCCAGCTCCAGACGGCGCTTCGGCCCTCCCACGGCGATCACCTTGGCGGCACCCGACCGTTTGGCGAAAGCGACCGCTCCCAGTCCGATGGCTCCTGTCCCCTGCACCACCACCGTACTTCCGAAGCGAACGCCGCCGGCCCGCTGAAAACCATGGATACAAATCGAGAGAGGCTCCGTCAGGACGGCAATATGCGGTTCCATGTCCGTCTTGAAGAAAGACGTGCCCCGGTATTGAATATGAACATATTGGCTAAAGCCGCCGGATAATAGATGCGGCGCCTGATCGGGCATGAACCCGTAAGCTTTCACATTGGCGCAGCGGGTCGGCGTTTTGGAAATTTTGCAGTAATAGCAATTTCCGCACGGTACTCCCGGCACAATCACCACCCGGTCGCCTTCCTTTACCGGTCTTCCGTTCGAGTCTTCGACTACGCCCTGTCCAAGCTTCTCAATGATGCCGCAGAATTCATGGCCCAATATGATCGGATACTCAATTGTATTCAAATGCCCGTAATAGATATGAACATCCGTTCCGCAAACACCCGCATATTCCGTCCGTAAAATGAATTCTCCGGCCTTCGGCTCCGGTACCTCATATTCTTTAATATGAAAATTCCCTTCGACTCCGTCCAAAACCGCTGCTTTTCCGATGATTGGCATGGTTGCTCCTCCTTCATGTCCGTTGTGTATAATAGCGCTTACAAATTCTTTTAAGGAATCAAGACTACTTTAATCGCCTTTTCCTCGCGGTTCGAAGCGCATTGCAGGGCTTGTTCCGCTTCGTCTAAAGCAAATTCGTGCGTAACCATCTTCTCAATGGGGAATCGCCCGCTGGCAATCAGATCGATGGCCCCTTGATACCCCCATGCACTCAGGAAAGACGTCTGCAGCTTCAACTCCTTAAACGTCATCTGATTGTCGGTTTCAATCGTAACCGGCCTATTCCCCGTTAATCCGAGATAATTGACCGTTCCGCCTTTTCTGGCGTAATTCAGACTATCCTTTTGCGCCTGCGGCGTTCCCGCCGTTTCGAATACGAGATCGGCTCCCCTCCCTCCTGTCAGTTCAAGCAATCTGGACCCGGCATCTTCTTTTCTAAAATCGATGACCTCATCCGCACCCAGCTGTTTGCCTAGAGCAAGTCTTTCATCCCGCGTGCCGATGAGAATAACCGCCGCCGCCCCTGCCGCCTTGGCCGCAACCGCCGTCAGCAGCCCGATCGGCCCCGCGCCGATCACGGCTACGGTGTCTCCAAGCTTCGGCGGCGTCAGGTGGACCGCCCTGACCGTCACAGCAAGCGGCTCCGTCAAAACGGCTCTGTGCCATGGAACGTGATCGGGAATCCGGTGAACGATGGCGTTGGAAGGCACATACAGAACCTGCGACCATCCGCCGAATAAATGAGGCTCCCGGGTGCAGCTGATATTGCAGCCGTACTGTCTTCCCTCCTCCCGGTCTTTGACGCACAGATTGTAAAATCCCTCTTTGCACCACCTGCACGCGCCGCAAGGAAGAATCATCTCTACTGCAACCTTGTCCCCGAGCTTGACCCCATGCTTTTGTGCGGCGTTTTTGCCTAATTCCTCTACGGTGCCCACGAATTCGTGACCCGGGATAATCGGATAAGGCTCGCCCCAATCTCCACGGAAGATGTGTTGATCGGAACCGCAGATTCCGCACATGTGGACTTTGACAAGCAGCTCTTCATCGTTCAGTACGGGTTTAGGAAAAGTTCTTATCTCCAATGCGCCCCGTTTGTGAATAACAGCTGCTTTAACCGCTTTCATTTCCTATCTCCCTCCTTCTGTGATTTGATTTTACTCCATTGACAAATACCGCAACATGGATGAAAGTTTGGATGCAGGTGTTCATTTTTTAGATGATTCGGAATATAACGGAGAAAGGTGCAATGATTTACGGCAGGGTGTAAAATTTTTGGGCCTCCACACAAAAAAAAACGCGCAGGTCCATTGGATGACCTTGCGCGTGTGCCTGATCTTTTATTTTTCGATGGCTTCTTTGTACTGATTCGGAGATACGCCTGTGATCCGTTTAAACGATTTGGTAAAATATTTGGGGTCCTGAAAACCAACGGCCTCCGCGACTTCATAAATTTTCAGATTTGTTTGCCGAAACAGCTCTTTGGCTTTTTCGACACGCAGCTGAAGCATATAATCAATGAAGCTTTCACCCGTAACCTTTTTGAAGTAAGAACTTAAATAGCTCTTGCTCAGGCCGACATGCTCCGCCAATTGCTCCAGCGTCACCTCCTCGTGGAAATGGGTTTCAATGTAGGCAGCCGCTTTGGCTATTACCTTATTCACTCCGCCAATCAGGACGGATCTCTCCGCTTCCAGATGCCTGATACCATCCATAAGCCATTCCGTCAATTCCTTGAACGTCGGAATTTTTTTGACTCTTTCCATGTAGTCGAATTTATTGCTTCCCCATAGAGAGGATATAATATGACTGTTCGATTGAAGCCCTTCCATAATGGCCAAAACGATATCGATCACCATCATTTTTACAGATTCGACACTGGGCTTGCGGTCCTGAATCAAAGCTGTCACTTCCGCAAGCATTTCCTTCAGCCTGCTCCAATTCCGGATCATGGCCAGCCGCTTGACGTCCTGCCCGTTCACATAGGCCTGGGCTTCAAAAGCTTCCGGAAGCTCCATGCCGTGCGTATCCTCCACGGTTCCAAGCTCATGGTAAAAGGCGTGCTGCTCCGCAAATTGCAGTAGATTCGAATATTCGGCAGGAAGCTGATCCATACTGCGGGAGGAACGATAGTACAATTGAACCTGACCGGAGGCCGGAGCCAGGCTCTTCAAGGCCGCATATACCGTTAATACTGTATGATTTTCCCATTCCATCCCCTTCTGCTTGCTGATATTCGCCGCTTTTTCAATCAAAACCAGATAGGACCTGTCACTTAACCGTACCGCCATAGCATTCGCTTCTCCCAGGCCATCCTGTAATGCTTTGGAAACGGTCTCTTCGGCGGCATTGACATTTTCTTTATACATGATCAACAGGAGCAGGCACGGCTTATCGAGCCATCGGAGGGCCAGCTTGTCGCTTTGCTGCTTCAATTCGGTATAGTGATCTCCCGTCAGAAGCGACCTCAACCATTTCTCCCGCAGTAAGGGCAGGGACTGACTGGCTTGTCTTTGCAGTTCCCGAACCATTTCCTGATTCGTCTTCATCTGCTCAAATTCGGACCGGATTCTGGATAAAGCGTTCTCCAGATGACCGTCCTCTTCCATTTCTGTTTTAAGTAAATAACCCGAGGCCCCGATTTCCAAAGCCTCCTTCACATATTCAAAGTCATTGTAGCAAGTAAGCAACAGTACCTTGATATGCGGATAATCCCGCTTGATGATGCGCGTAAGCTCCAGCCCGTCGATGATCGGCATCCGGATATCCGTAATGACCAAATCGATGGGCTGTTGCTTGAGAATGTTCAACGCCTTCTCCCCGTTGGCCGCTTCGGATACGACCTCCATGCCGAATTCACCCCAGGGGACCAGCGCTTTAAGTCCTCTTCTAACAATCATCTCGTCATCAACCACTAAGATTTGTATCGTCAAGCTCCTCTCCCCCTTCCTTTAGCCTGCAAGGCAATACGATAGAAATCCTCGTTCCCCTACCTTTGACGCTATCGATAGATAACCCGTACGAATCGCCGAAGTAATGCTTAATTTTATCGTCCACATTCTTGATTCCGATTCCGCTGGAATGCTTTCTTTCCACATCGGGGGAAAATAAGGTTTTCAGTTTGTCGGCATCGATTCCTCTTCCGTTATCCTCCACAACGATTTCAACCAGATCCTCCTTGCGGCGGGCGCTGATTTCAATCCTTCCTTCATTGTCGGAAAGGCCGTGAAAGAATGCGTTTTCTACCAGCGGCTGCAGAACAAATCTGGGCACAAGGGCGGCCAGTACATCCGTATCGATCCGGTAAATGATCTTCACCTGATCGTCATACCTGTATTTCTGAATACGGGCATAGTAGGACAACACCTCCAATTCTTCCTCCAGCATATGCGTATAATTGGTCGTATTTAAACTCGCGCGCAGCAGCTTGATTAAAGCCGTCAGCATTTCGCTGATTTCCGGCGCCTTGTACTCTTTGGCCAGCCACTGCACGGAGTTTAACGTATTGTATAGAAAATGCGGATTAATCTGATATTGAAGGGACTGCATCTCGATTTGCTTCTTCTTTCGTTCGGATTCGGAGATTTTATCAATCAGGCTTTCGATCTCGGCTACCATTTGATTGAAGTTGCGGCTGAGATCACCGATTTCATCGTCCGCATCAATGGCAGACCGCGTATAAAACTTGCCTTTCTTTACCTGCCGCATGTCGATCTGCAATGTTCTCAGCGGTTTGATCAGCCGGTCTGACAATCCCCAGCCCAGCAGGATCGATATGACCAGAAAAATGCCGATCAGCATAAACACGATTTTCCGGATGGAAGCAAAGCTTTGCTCTATCTTCACATTCGGAATGAATGCGGCGACCTTCCATCCGCTGAAATAATTGATGTCATAGATAAAGCTGTATTCATCGTTTAACCCGCCGAGCAGATTCGTATTCGTAATATATTGATTCGAATATTCATGCTCCGCAGGCAGCAATGACGGATCCGAGCTGTACAGAATACGGCCATATTTGTCGATCAGCAATACTTTACCCAGGCTTCTTAGGGCGGGACTCTGAAACAGCTCATCGAGCTTATCTTGTTTCATTTCGATAATAATAACGGCCGGCGACGAACGCTTGGGAAGGATAAAGGGATACACAAGGGATACGACCCTGTCCGTTTTCGGTTCATTCAGGGAGTAATCGTTTACATGCGGTCCGACCCATGTCTTCTCTCCCGGATTTTGCAAGGAGCTGATATACCAATCTTTGGATTTCAACAGCTCCTGCCTCAGCACGGACGCAGTCGAATAGTATTGATCCCCTTCAATCACATGAATTTCATCAATGAAGGTGCGGTTATTTTTGAGCGCCAAAATAAATTGGCGGAAATCCTCGCGATGGATCTCGCTTTCTCCCCCTTCTTTCTCAAAGGCGGCAAACACCTGATAGTACACCATTCTCGACATCAAGTCCATCTCGTTCAAATGGTAGTTAATATTCTCATTGAGCTGATTCACCGTAATCTGCGCATACTCCAATACCTGCCCCTTCACGACTTCGGCTGTTTTTTGATAAGGGATGAAGCCGACGATCACTATAGGCAGAATACTGATCCATACAAAGCAAAAAAGAAGACGGCGCTTAATGCTTTTTCTAAAAAAATGAAGGATCCGTCCCATAGGCGTCCTCTCTTTGTTTGATGTCATGGTTAATAATATTTGATTCCCCAGTCGTTAAAGGCGATATTCCCCCACAGCCGCTTGTCGTCCACATTGCCTGTATTCACTTCAAACGGCGGCAGAATCAGGCTTGGACCGGAGGCGGTTTGCATAATTTGCGCCTTTTCCCAGTAGTACTTGCTGTTCGAATATTGCTCCAGAGGGACCTCCTTACCCTGCCGGGCATACTTATTCAGAAGCTCGACGCATATTTCCCCGTAAGCAATCGGATCCTGAGAGATGGTGGCATCCAAAATCCCCTCCTTAATCCATTGATGTGCGATCGGCTCCCCGTCTATGGTGACAAAAATAACGTGCTCCTTCGAACCCTTGGGATGGAGCCTGCCTTTTTCCTTCAATGCCTGATAAATACCGCGGGCGGGGGTTTCTGAAGGCGCGTGGACGGCGTCAAGCTGTGGAAATTGGGACAATATTTCGGCGGTTACATCATGCATTTTCGTTAAATCGCCTTCGGTGGCGCGGCTGATTAACTCGACATCCTCATAGGTTTGGATCACCGCTTCAAAGCCCTGCTTTCGAAGATTCCACGCATGGCTCTTCAGTTGGCCAAAACAGTTGAGTACGATCCCTTTAGGCGTTCCGTACTTTTCTGTCAACAGCTCAATGATTTTTTGGGCGGCCATTTCCCCGGCTTTGTAATTATCGAAGGCGATCGTAATCGAGGCTTCGCCGGTCATGAGCGGCGTATCGATTATTCCCACCGGAATGGCTTCGCGCCTGGCTGCACTCATCGTTTCTTCCAGCCCTTCGCTGTCTACCGGATCTGCCACCACAGCGACCGGCTTCTTGGCCAATATATCCCGAATTTGCTGATCCTGCTTGGACGGATCGAAATCGGCAACAGAAGACTGAAAGCCCCATCCGATCGATTGAGCCGCGCGGTTAACGGCCTCCTGTTGAATAATATAAAAATAGTACCCCAGACTTTTATTGGAAAAAAATATAAACGGTTTCTGTTCCTCCGTATCCGGGTCCTCCAAGTTCAAGCCGCCGCCTGTAATCGATTTCTCACAAGCGGCAAGCAGCGTTCCGTTCAGACAAAGACCCACCCCCAGCACAGTCCATTTCGTCATCTTTTTGAGGAATTGACGTCGGCTCATGTAAGAATTCAAATGTACTCCACCTCCACAAATGATGTTCAGGTTTCAATGTTAAATTCTTACCACCAGGTATAAATCCCCAATAATTAAAACGCTTTCAAAATAGGTCTTTGGACTTACATATTCTGACAAATTGCTGATGCTGAGATCATAAAATTGGAAATCAGTGGATTAACTTGCTGATGGCTATGATTGGAGTCCTATGTATGGGATTACAGGTCACAACTTAAATCTCAGGGGCCGGGATGCGTGTATATTGGTAGTTTTGGAATCATTTTAATTCAACATCCAATACGTGTCAATCTTACTCCAAGCGCATCTGCCGACCATACCACTGGAATTTTCTGTTCAATACAAAAAAAGACAGGCCGCAACGTCACCTGTCTTTGGGTATGCTTCCAGAGTCAATCTGTATTTGACCCCCTCGTTATGCAGATTTCAAGTCTTCCACAGGATTGCAGCTCCTCTACGTCGTTTACATTTCAACGTCATTAGCCAAAAATTCCTTTTTCTTCTTCAAGCCTGCTATAAAGCTTATCATCAAAATCAGGATGGAAATGGCCAGAATGGTACCTGAAATCGGACGCTGGAAAAAGGAGAAGAAGTTTCCGTTAAAGATGATTAACGACTGCATCAATGCGTCTTCCATCAGCTTTCCTAAAACAAAGGTTAGCACCAGAGGCGCCATAGGAATATCGACCTTCTTCATAAAATACCCTATAATACCAAATGCGAGCATGACTCCAACATCCCAAAGGCTGTTATTCACACTATATGCACCCAAAATTGAAATCATCAGGATAATGGGAAAAAGCAGCTTGAACGGAACGGTTGCAATTTTGGCCCACAACCCTGCCATAGGCACATTCATGATGAGCAAAATAAAGTTGCCTATAAACATACTGGCAATGACGGCCCAGACAAAATCCGGATTATTTTGAAATAGAGTGGGACCCGGGGTAAGTCCATGCATAATAAACGCTCCCAGGATGACGGCAATCGTAGGCGAGCTAGGAATCCCAAGCGTGAACAAAGGAATGAGAGCACCGCCGCAGTAGGAGTTATTGGCTGTTTCGGGTCCGGCTACGCCCTCAATGGCTCCCTTTCCAAAGCGAGCAGGATCCTTAGCCAGTTTTTTCTCCAGGGAATACGACATGATGGCAGGAATAACCGAATTGGATCCGGGCAGCAGCCCCACTAAAAATCCTAATCCGGTGCCTCGTCCAATGGACATCAATGTTGGACGCCATTCTTCCCGTCTAGGCAATAGACCTTGCACTTTAGGAGCCTTCTGCGCTTTTGTATGGATTTCGGCATTGGTTAAAATTTCGGATAAACCGAATAACCCCATAGCCACCGTCACAAAATCGAAACCGTTCATTAATTGGGGCTCCCCGAAGCTGAACCGGACCACACCGGACATGGTATCCATCCCGATCATGGATAAGGTTAGCCCCAACACAGCAGCCATCATCCCGGTTAAGAGCGATTTGCCGATCAGACCGATCACTAGGGTCAAGCCCAAAACCATCAGAGCAAAAAACTCCGGCGGTCCAAATTTCAATGCCATTCGGGCGATCACCGGCCCGAGAAAGGCAAGCCCTATAATCGACACGGTTCCCCCAATGAATGACCCGATTCCCGCTACTCCCAATGCGGTTCCGGCCCTTCCCTGCTTCGCCAAAGGATGCCCGTCCAAACAGGTAATCACCGATGCGGCTTCGCCCGGGGTATTGATAAGAACAGACGTAATGGTGCCTCCATACATCGCCCCGTAGTAAATCCCCGATAACATAATAATCGCAGATATGGGGTCCATGCCGAAAGTAATGGGGAGCAGGATGGCCGTTCCCGATGTAGGGCCCAGTCCCGGAAGGATGCCGACCAGCATACCGGCCGTAACGCCAAGCAAACAGTAGACCAGATTTTCCAATGTAAGCGCTGTACTAAATCCCGACAATAAATGAACGAATGACTCCATGGTTTTCCCCCTTACTTAGAATCCCAATGTATTCACCGGCAGAGGCACATTGAGGAGAAATTTGAAAACATAAAACAGGGATACCGTAACGGTGGCCGAAACACCCAGAGCCATAACCCATTTATAATCTCTTATCAGAATAATAGACAGCGTCAGGATACCCGCGATCGTGAAACCGGCAAAAGGAGCGGCGATAATAAAAAAAAGCACAGCAGCGATAATGGTCAGAATATTCCCGAGCCCTCTGCCCCTCGGTAAAATCTCCGGGAACAAAATAATACTTTTCTTGAGCGACTTCATCATAAACAGCAGCGACAAGACCATTAAAACCGCACTAAGCCAAAGCGGCAGTAATCCTGGTCCGGGTCCAAGCTCGCTGTAATAGTCAAGCGATAAGGACTGCCATAAAATCAGGGATGCAAAAAGCAGGATCACGATACCGACCACAAATCCCGCATTTTTCAACATCAGACCACTTCCTTTCCCCGCATCGATCCCTATGATTTCAAAGGCATGGTGCAGCTTTTACTTGGACTTTATGCCCATACCTTTGAAATCAGGTCTCATTCGCTTACCAATTCAACAGCTTCTTCAGCTCCATAACGCCCGCTTCCTCTTCCTTCAGCATGTTCTTGTACTCTTCTCCCTTTTTAAAATCCACCTGGAGGCCCATGTCTTCCATTTTTTTCTTTTGCTCCATGTCGTTAATTCCTTTTTCGAATGCGGCGATCAGCTTCTCCATAATTTCCGGACTGACCCCTTTGGGAGCCGCGATGCCCCGGGCAGACCAGGAAACAATATCGCCAAATCCGCTTTCCTTTAAGGTCGGCGCATCCGGAAGATAAGACGAGCGTTCCTGCGCCATCACCGCAATAACCTTCAACTGTTTTTCATTATGAGGTTTAACGACTTCACCGACATTGGCAAGCATTACATCCACGTGCCCTCCGAGCAGATTGCTCAAATTTTCGCCGAAGCCCTTGGTATGGACTGCATTGAACTTCGTACCCAATCTTTGATTCATTCGTAAAGCCGCATAATGATCGTCACTGCCGACTCCCGTAGAGGTTACCGTTAATTGGTTTGCCTTGGCATACTCAACTAAACTCTTGATGTCCGTGAATCGGGTTTCATTGGACCGGATAGCTATCGCGCCAAGATCCGTCACATGATTGGCAATGGGTTCAAAGCTGTCGAGGTTTTCCTTCCGGGCCGTAGAAGGATTCACATAGCCTGTAATTAAATTAGGCGTGTTAATATATCCGATGGTATAACCGTCGGGCGGCGATTTAACCAATTCCCCCCAACCGACCCAGCCGCCGGCGCCCGGTTTATTGGATATAACGAGGGGCACCCCTAACTCCTTCTCCACATATGGAGCCAATATTCTTGCACCTACGTCGGTGCCTCCGCCTGCCTCGAACGCTACGATCAAGGTAATCGGCTTATTCGGATAGCCATTGGCTGCCTGCTGTTTTCCATCGCTGCCCGGATTCGCTTGATTTCCTTGGTTTGTCGTCCCTTGATTCGTCGCACCGCATCCCGCAACCATCGTTAATGCCGCAGCCAGAATAAACGAAACCAGCTTTTTCAAGAATCACAGCCCCCTCTTATTTCACGCTTTGAAACAGTGGATTGTATACATGCAGGCGATTGGCAACCTGGACCATTTCCTGGACAACTTGTGTCGATAACGGTATTCCGTTTTTCGTGCGGTCATCCATCATGCCCCGTTCCATTTCGCCTGGCATGTAAATTTGCTCTACTCCTTCAATCAACGGAACCTGCCGAATTTCCCTTATCATCTGATCCATGCGGTCTTTGAAAATCTGCAAAGGCTGAAATAAATCGGCACGCATGACCATAAAAAATTGTCCCGCATGCTGATGCCGCTCAAAGTTTCGGTACAAATCGCCGATATGCGGCCCAAATTGCGCTCCTGTAAACAGCCCGGACAGAATGTCGACCAGCATCGCAATCCCGTATCCTTTATGACCGCCGACCGGCAGCACCAACCCTTCCAAAGCCTCCGTCGGATCGGTTGTCGGGTTGCCCTCCCTGGAAATCGCCCAGCCGACGGGAATGGTTTGCCCGTTTTTCTGAGCATTGATGATCTTGCCTCTGGCAACGACACTGGAAGCCATATCGAAGATGATATCCTCCTCCTCGCCCGCCGGGATTCCATAGGATAAAGGATTGGTCCCGAAGAAGCGCTCCTTGCCTCCCCATGGAGCCATATTCGCCGGGGCATTGGTCGTTGCCAGCGCAATACAGTCGTGCTCTGCCGCATACATGGTGTAATCGGCAAGCATGCCGCAGTGATTCGAATGGTTGATCCCGACCACCCCGATCCCCGTCTGCTTCGCTTTATTTACAGCGATCTGCATTCCCTTTGTTGCTGCGACGATACCCGAAGCGTTCTGAGCATCGAATAAAGCGAATGAGGCGGTTTCCCGGACGGTTTTCAATTCGCACTTTTTATTGGTCAGCCCTCTGTGAAGCCTATCAATGTAAATGGCGACCCTGCTGACGCCATGGGAATCAATGCCTCTTAAATTGGCCAGAACCAGATGTCTGGCCAACGTGTACGATTGTTCTTCATCCAATCCTGCACATGTGAAAATCTGGGAAACAAAATCTTGGAGCTCCGCCTTCGGCACCTTCACTACCCCATTACTCAATGACTTCACATCCTTTGGCTTGAAGTGCGGCATCGATCCATGATCTATCCCATTTGCCGTCATAAATCGCTTGAATGGTCGCCGCTTCCTTCTCCTGCACCGCCCGGGCTGACTTTAATACTTCCTGCGCCTCTGCTGAAGGGATGACCACAACCCCGTCATCATCACCAACAATGACATCTCCCGGTGCTACCGGAACATTGCCGCAGCTAATGACGGTGTTGATTTCACCAGGCCCTTCCTTGTAGGGGCCGCGCGGTGTCCCGCCCCTGGCAAAGACGGGAAAGCCCATCTCAGCAATGGCATACAGATCCCTCACGGGACCATCGACAATAAAACCCCCGAGGCCCTTCCCCTTGGCATAGTGACACATGAGCTCGCCGAGTATCGCATGACCCATATCCCCGGAAGCATCAATGACGATCAAATCTCCCGGTTTGGCCAGGTCCATCGCCTTGTGCACCATTAAGTTATCCGAGGGATGCGTTCTGACGGTAAAAGCGCTTCCAACAACATGAATGCCCGGCTTGTTCACACTTTTAATCGCATGATCCATAGCGCGAAAGCGTCCCATGACGTCCGCAATATTCGATGCGGCAATCCCTTTAAAGCCGGCGATAATGGCCGGATTGATCCTGTCGACACTCTTGCATATTCGGAATCCGATATTGGACAATACTATGCATCTCCCCGTTTTCTGTCTTGAACGGAAATCAATTTTGGGCGAAAACGCCTCTCTGCCGCATTAACTCCCGGTACAGATCCGTATTCTTTTCAAAAGCCTCCCGGCCATGAAGCCAGAAGTGGTTGTTCAGTATGACCAGCTGTCCGACAGGCAGGTTTACGGCGAGCGTTCCCGGACTATTTTCCATCGATTCCTGAATATGTTTAAGATACATCGCCTGCTCTATCGTTTGCGGATGGACACATTGGTGGTTGTAGCGCATACAGATGGTATGGTTCCGTTCATAGAAGGTGGGATTATATACGGCACTTGTTACGTTCTTGCTGCCTCTGTCGGAGTAATCGTACTTATAAATATGTGAGGCCAAGGGGTGTTGGCTGAAAGCAGGCAGGTCCTCCCAATCATCGAGGTGAAGCAGCCGCGATTCGCCCCCGACAGCATTTCGTTCCACGAATTTCATCATGATCAGCCAATCCGTCGGCTCATCAACGAAAATGCCGTCGGTATGCAGTTCCAGCACCCGAAAAGCCTGACGAAGGTACGTATCGCTATCGTCCGAATGCTGCACAGCAAATCTGGCGTAAAACTTGCCCGACATCGCGTCATGATTGGAAATCCCGATGAGATAGGCAATCGCCGTTGCAAATTTAAGATATTCATCCGTATCGTCCGTTTGCTCCTGGACACCTATGGTAAAGCCTCCGCTGCTGCGGTCTTGCAGAATTTGCCGGATGGTCTGCTGAAATGAACCTCCAACCGCTTCTTTAAGCTGATCGGCCAAATAAAATCGTTCAAACGGAACATATTCGATTCTTTCGATGTCGATGTCCTTAACGGATTGAAAAAATTGCTGAAGCGATGCGTTGCTCAACTCAACATGTTTCAAGCGCTGATGCTCCGGATGCGGTTTGATTTCATAATTCAATGTGCCAAACGGATTCATGGACCCTCTTCCTTTCTTCAGGGGATGGTTACAATCACGGAATCGTTTTCTATCGTCGCGTCATATACGGCAATTCGCCTCGTGCGGTCGGCCAGGCACTCGCCCGTTTTCACATCAAACTCCCAGCCATGCCAAGGGCAGGATACGACCGGTTCCTCGTAATCATTGTATTCCACGATGCGCCCGTTAGCCTGGATCGCTGCTTTTAATGTAGGGAAAATGCCTCCGCAGGCCGGGCCGCCCTGATGAGGACATAAGTTGCGTAATGCATAAAATTTCCCCCCCGTGCATACGATGCCAACCGATTTCCCTTCCAGATCGACTATTTTAACGGTTCCATCTGAGAATTGTCCGACGGGACCGATGATATGTTTTCCCATTTTTTGATTCCCCCTTTTCTAAGATTGAACACCTTCATGGCATTGCCTGCCAAAAATTTGGCCTTCGCTTCCTTATCCAGAAACGGCATGCGATAGGCAATAGAAGGATCATCATAATCAAAGTGCGGGTAATCACTGGCATACATGAACTGATCATAGCCGTTGGCCATGTCAAACACGGCTTTCAAGTGCTGAGTCTGCTTGGGCATTTCAATAGGCTGGCTTCCAAAGTATATTCGGTTCAGAATATATTCGCTCGGCAAGCCCTTGAGTAATGGAGCTTCGGAACGGCGTTTCAAGTAATATTCGTCCAGACGATACATCATCATCGGTACCCAAAACAACCCGGATTCCTGAAATACGAATTTGAGCTTTGGAAACCTCTCCGGAATCCCCTGCATCAGTAAGCTGGTGAGCTGAATCATGTTGCTTACGGCAAATCCCAATGAATGGGACTCGATCAAACGTTGAAATCCATCGGCGGGAGACGCCCCTTCCACCAGCGTCAATCCGGGAGCGGAATGAAATACCATAGGCAGGTCATGTCTTTGGGCAGCGTCATAAACCGGATCGTAGCGAACATCTCCAAGAGGTGGGTAAGCGCCGGAACACATAAAGCATACTCCGACCACACCGGGATGATGAGCTGCACGCTCAATGATTTTGGCGCCTTCTTCAGGATCCTGCCATGGAACGATGACCATGGTGTAAATCCCCTCATCAGGATCCAATACTTTATCGATCATAAAATCGATGTAGCCGTTGCAAAGTGCCACGACCAAATCTCTCACCGGAGTATGCCCCATCGAGATTAAGTGGTTTGGAACAAAAATAGAAGCGTCGATTTGCAGCCGGTTCATGGCCGCCTTGACTTCGCCTTCCTTGTTCGATCCAATATGGTAGTTGTAATCCATATCTTCCCTTCTGATCCGGCCCTCCATCATTCGATCCCCGAGCGTCATGGGCAGCAGCCGGGTCGGACTCACCCCTTTGATCCGCGATTTCCAAACGTCATCCGCATAATCGGCAAGCTGTTCGATGGGCTCCAAATAATGTGCGTCCGTATCGACGACTTTAAGTCCTCTGATGGCCATAGTAAGCTTCTCCCTTCGTGCTCAATGATTTCTTTTCATGTGCAGTGAACGGACCCATCCGTATTGTCCCCATGAACCACCACCTTTTTTTCAAATATTTAAACTTTTGTTCTAACTATTGAACTGATTAAATCTTACTCCTTATCTCAAATCTTGTCAATCACAAAATTGGTAGCGGTTTCAGAAAGGTTCTCATCAAAGTCAGGGTTATGGAGAAACAAGCAAATGGGGGTTGTCCGGTGAGAAACCGGGAGGTTGGGGAAATCAATGATCGCTGGATCACGCTCAAGGCGGCTACCGCTATGGTTTGAAATCAAAGCTCCCGGTTGTCGGCCGCCATCGCAGCTATGAAAGGATTTGGTTTGAGGTCGCTTTTATGAATTACATTCTTGCAATCAAGTGTTTCCAATCCAATGCGGTCGTTTCCATGCCGTGACCGCGATTCCATGGTTGTCCGCCCATGCGGTTTGTAATTTTCTCCGCTGTCTCTTTGACATGATTCGCCAAAAAATCGAGCCGTTGTTCGCCTGCTCTGTCCGTTGGAATGGAAATCACCACTCCGGCCGCCATTTTTCCGGATTGGTCAAGAACAGGAGCGGCAATGCCGACAATGCCATCCATGTTTTCTTCATAGCTGATGGATAATCCATACGTGCGAACGGCTTTGAGGTGCTCTCTGATCTGTGCAGGATCCGTCATTGTTCTTTCGGTCATTCGAACCAGCTGTTTTTTTTGAAAATAGGCATTCAGTTCGTCATCCTTCATACTGGCTAAGTAGAGTTTACCCATGGAAGTACAATAAAATTGCCTGCGGGTGCCCACGGGGATGTCATACCGGATGGGATGCGTCCCTTTCACCTTATCGATATAAACCAATTCATCCCCGCTCACAATTCCCAGGTATATGTCTTCCCCGGTTTTGGTCCCCAAATCCTCTATATACGGACGCGCCAAAGGTTTGACAGTAAAATGATGGACGATGGATGAAGCCAGTTCAATCATGCCGCCCCCAATCGAATAGAGCTTTGTTGCATCGTTGTAATACACATACCCGTGTGAAGCCATTTGCTTCAACAAATTGTGCATGCTGCTTTTGGGGATATCGGCAAACTCATTCATCATTTCCGTGAACGATAGCCCGTGTGATTTCTTGCTTAACAGACGCAAAATGGCAAATATCCGGGAAACCGTTCTAAATGCTCCGTTATCTTGTGTCATAGCTCCACCTTCATGATTCGTTTATTTGAACTACTGTCCATATATTGAAATTAACGAACAAATGGGCTTTTGTCAAGAAAAGTACCGGAGCGCCAACCCCTCGGCTCATTGAGGAATCCGCTTACTTTTTGTTATAATTTAAGTAAATTAAGACATCAAATCTTATGCTATCGGGATGTGTACAGATAAACATGGAAAAACGACCGACGATTCCCCTGTCTGAAGGAAATGACCAAGAACCGGTTAACCCTGCTCTTTCTTCCAATATGCAGTCTTTTTTGTCCCAGTTAGAGACGAATGAGGAAACTCGCCTGCCGCAGCGTGCCTACTTAGCCGTTCGCCATGCGATTCGGCATCTTCAATTGGCACCCGGACAAACGGTACTGGAAGGGACATTAGCCGAAATTCTGGGCATGAGCAGGACACCCGTGCGTGAAGCTCTCGTTCGTCTGGAAATGGAGGGCTGGGTCCGCCTGATCCCGCGCAGGGGCTTTACCGTTGCTCCCATTGTAGCGGATGATCTGCAGCAAATTTACGAGGTGGTTGAAGCGCTGGACGGCATTGCAGGCCGTCTTGCCGCCGGCCGTGTCACTTCAGAAGAACTTCATCAGCTCGAGCTTCTCGTTGATGAGCAGCAAAAGGCACTGGACAACGACGATCTCCTTGCCTGGACAGACCTGGATGATCAGTTTCATAACTATATCGTGGACCTGGCCAAAAATCCGCGTCTTAGAGGCATTATGGACAGTCAAACCGATCAGCTTTACCGCGCCCGGTTGTATACGATACAATACAGGCCCAAGCCTACGCGCTCGATGATCGAACATCAAGCGATCCTGGCTGTCATGAAGGCCGGAGAACCGGAAGCCGCCCGTACGATGCTGCAATCTCACCGCTACAGGGCCCGCAATGAAATTCTGGAAGTGCTCCGGACGATCCGCGCCACCTAAAGAAAAGAGCTGAGGTTGATTTTCCGGAAATCAACCTCAGCTCTTGGATTATTTAAGACTGGCAGCTTTATTGGACAGATTAGCTATAATCGCATCAGTAACCTCCGTGGTTCTGCTGGTACCCCCTACATCAGGAGTAAGCTTTCCTTGTCCAGTCGTTTCTTCGATCGCCCGATTGAGAAGTGCGGCTTCCTCATGAAGGCCGAGATGCTCCAGCATGAGCGCCCCGCTGGCAATGGTTCCGATCGGATTGGCTATGCCCGCCCCGGCAATATCGGGAGCAGATCCATGAACGGGCTCGAACATGCTCGGGTAGCGTCTGTCGGGGTTGAGATTGGCGCTGGCGGCAAGCCCCAGGCTTCCGGCAAGAGCACTGCCCAGATCAGACAGAATGTCGGCAATCAGGTTGGAGCCCACGACGACTTCCAATGTTTCCGGCTTCAAGACAAAGCGGGCCGCCATAGCGTCAACCAGCCATTGCTCGGTTTCGACATCCGGATATTCCTGACTCACACGCGCAAACACTTCATCCCAAAGCACCATTCCGTATTGCTGTGCATTGCTTTTCGTTACACTGGTCACTTTCTTTCTTTTGCGAGTGCGGGCCGTCTCAAACGCGAAACGAATAATCCGTTCGCAGCCTTCCTCCGTAAACACCGACGACTGAACCGCCACTTCCTTCCCTTTCCCCCGCCCTGTGAAATTCCGTCCGCCGAAGCCCGAATACTCGCCTTCCGAATTTTCACGAATCAAGATCCAATCCAGCTCTTCCACATTCGGATGGCGCAGCTTGCTTTCCACTCCCGGCAGGAAGCGAACAGGCCGGATATTGGCCCACTGATCAAAGCCTTGGCAGATCGCAAGTCTCAATCCCCACAAACTCACATGGTCCGGGACATTTTTCCAGCCGACGGCGCCGAAATAAATAGCGTCATAATCCTTCAGCTGCTCCAACCCGTCTTCAGCCATCATTCGGCCGTGTTTAGCGTAATATTCGCTTCCCCATGGAAAAGAATCAAACTGGAAAGAAAATTTTCCGTTGGACGCTTGGGCCAAGTGCTCCAGTACACGCTGTCCTTCTTGGATTACCTCTTGTCCGATACCGTCACCAGGGATGACTGCAATTCGAAAATGTTGTTGTTCACTCATGCTTCGGCCTCCTGCCATCATTTTGTAATATGCTTGATTTATTGATGATCTGTATGTTCATTATCAATTAACGTATACGTTATTGTCAATAGTTTCTTGTATTTTTATCCTCGAAATTTTAAACCCGCGTAAAATTAGTTTGATAAAACTTATAAAATTTCAATCCAAAAGAAAATCTCACTTTCCGAATCTCGCTCATGATCTTAAATTAATGAATACATTAATAGGTTTAACCAACCAAAAAAGAGAGGCGATAGTCCCCTGCCTCTCCTTCATATCGTGCGATGCCTCATAAAATGCGATTTGCTGTCAAATAAACATACCGCCGTCTACTTTAATCGTCTCGCCGGTCACAAAATGGGAATGAGCAATCACGGAATAAACCACTTCGGCAACATCCTCCGGAGCAGCCACTCTCCCTAACGGCGTCCCTTCTGCCAAGCGCATCACATGATCCTCCTGGCCTTCCACCCACCTGGTCTGCACAACCCCAGGCGCAACGCTATTCACTCTCACTTCGGGTGCCATCACACGGGCCAGTGATTTGGTCACGCTGATCGCCGCCGCTTTGGAGGCCGCATAGGCGATGGAACTGCCTAAGCCTGTGATTCCTGCTACGGAAGTGATATTCACTATGCAGCCTCTCTGTTTTTTTAATTCTGCGGCGGCAGCACGACAGCAGAAGAACATCCCCTTCACATTGACATCCATGACCCGATCCCAATATTCTTCCTTCAATCCTTCCAGATCATCGTGCTTCACAAAATCGGTCACACCGGCGTTGTTGACCAAAATGTCCAATCGTCCAAAGGTATCTATCGTTTGCTGAACCATGTCCCTTACTTTCCGGTCATCCGATACCGTGCCTTGAATTACTATGCAATTGACACCTAATGCCTCGATCTCCTTTTTGGTTTCCAAGGCTTCTTTTTCCGATTTGGAATAATTGACTGCAATATGGACGCCTTCTTGCGCCAAACGGCACGCTATGGCTTTCCCTATACCCGTAGCCGATCCGGTAATCAGTGCGGCTTTTCCTTTCACCCGTATTCCCTCCAATATTCAGAAAGTAGGCCCAATCCGGTAAATGCCGAAATCGTGCTGCTTCAATATTTCCGATTTGGTCCATTTACCGGAACATACCGAAACCATTTCGTCAAACAGACGTTGTCCTACAGCTTCGATCGTTTCTGTTCCGTCTATGATCGTACCGGCATTAATGTCAATATTGTCGCCCATCTTGTTAAAAATGGCGGTATTCGTAGAGATTTTGATCACAGGCGCGATCGGAGAGCCGGTAGGCGTTCCTCTGCCGGTAGTGAATAGCACGATTTGCGCCCCGCCGGCTACCATCCCGGTTAATTGTTCGATGTCATGGCCTGGCGTATCCATCCATACGAGTCCCTTTTTGGTCGGGGCTTCCGCATAATCGATGAGCTCCTGAAGCGGCCTGGTTCCCGCTTTATTCGCTGCGCCCAATGATTTTTCCTCCAGCGAGCTTAAACCTCCCCGGATATTGCCCGGACTCGGATTCCCCGTACGTATATCGACCCCCATCTTGAACGCGCGGCTTTCCATCGCCTGGATAACCTCATAAACTTTTTTGGCTACCCTGTCGTCTACGGCTCTATTCGCCAACAAGTGTTCCGCTCCGATTAATTCCGTCGTCTCCGCCAATATGGACGTTCCTCCATGGTCGACGATCATATCGCTGACTACGCCTACCGCCGGATTAGCGGATAGTCCTGAACAAGCATCCGAGCCCCCGCACTCGGTGCCGACAATCAATTCACGGAGGTCAAAGGGTTCCCGATGAAGCGCGGATGCATCCTGCACCATCTTGGCAGCTATTCTTGCCCCTTCCGCTACCGTGTATAAGGTGCCGCCGTGGTCCTGGATCGAGACGACCTCAACCGGTTTGCCCGACTTGGCGATTTCCCCTGCAATGCTTCTCGCCTGATGGGTTTCACAGCCCAGCCCGAGAACGACAACACCGTACACATTCGGATTGGTCCCCATGCCGACATAGGTGCGGAACGTCTGCTCGTAATCGACGCCTACCTGCGCGCAGCCATGCTGATGAATAAAGCTGACCGTTCCTTGAACAAGCTCCGTGATATGCTTTGCCGCTTGTGTGGCGCAAACAATCGTAGGCAGGATCAACACGTGGTTGCGAATGCCTACCCGGCCGTCAGGACGACGATATCCCCAAAATGTCACAGCATCAGGAGACAATGCGGTCACCCCTTCCCCGTTTCCCTTCCAGGTTATGAACGTGCACATGCTCCCCGACGGCGATATCCTTCACCGCAACGCCGATCACTTCTCCATATTTCAAGATGTCTTGCCCGCTGGATATCGGCGCGACCGCAAATTTATGACCGAATTCGATATTTTCTTTCAGCTCCACAGCGATCGTGTTCCCGCCGCAGTTGACCGTTACTACCGTCCCGCCAGGAATATTCGTCAAGGCCACCGCCACATTGTCAATCGGTTTCATCATGACCGTGCTGTAGTTGGTCTCCATGCCGCATCATCTCCCCACCCGCTTATTATCCATTGGTTACCTTATCCCTCTTCCCCAAAACCAATCGAACGGCCAGCCTCATGGCATGTGCCATGGCTCCGGGATCGGCAATGCCCTTGCCCGCAATATCAAATGCGGTTCCATGCGCAGGGGTCGCCAGAACGACAGGCAGCCCGCCGCTGACCGTCACCCCTTTGTTGAAGCCCATCAGCTTCATGCCCGTCTGCGCCTGATCGTGATACATGGCAAGCAAAGCGTCGAACGGGTCCTTGGGAAGACGCAGGAAAATCGTATCCGCCGGATAAGGCCCCGCGACATTGATGCCTTGTGCCTGTGCTTCTTGCACCGCAGGAATCATTTCATCGATCTCCTCCGTCCCGAAGAGACCTCCGTCACCGGCATGAGGATTGAGTGCGGCCACCGCAATTCGCGGCTGATGATAACCCGCTGCCGTAAGCGTTTCATGGGCAAACCGAATCCGCTGACCGACACTTTCTTTCGTAATCAGCTCGCTTACTTTTCGAAGAGGAATATGGGAGGTTACGCGGAATACCCAAAGCTTCTCCATGACATTAATTTCACCGAATCCGTCTTTAACGCCCAGCAGGTCGGCAAGAAAATGAATATCATCCTCAAAATGAAGGCCGCCCCGAAACATCGCTTCTTTATTCAAAGGAGCATAGACCACGCCTTCCAGATGATTCCCCTTCACGAGCTGCAAAGTGTATTCCAGCGTTTTTCCGCTCGCTAACCCCGCTTCCGGAGAGAGGATGCCCTTTTGGAAATCATCCGGATTTATATTTTGCAGATCGATTAACGGAAGCTCATGCTCCTGGAATGAAGCCTGTTCGATGGAATCGATTTTTCGATAGTTTAAGGTGACCCCGGCGAGCTCCGCCCCCTGCTTAAACACCCGTTCATCACCAACCAGCACCCATTGAGCCAAACTGCGAATTTCATCCATTTGCAGCGCTTTAGCGACCAGCTCCGGCCCGATTCCTGCTGCATCGCCGTAAGTCAAAGCCATAACCGGTTTTCTTTGAGTTTTCATACCTTATCTCCTTTACCGTTTATTGATTGATGTAAACGTTTTTTTATCATTATAATTTGCATTGTTACCTTTGACCACAGTTATGTGGCATCGATTTGTTGCATTTTTAATCATTGGTTATAATCCAGGACCTTCTGATTCTTCATTTTCAATTTTCGCCAAAGGGTTGTTCGATTGATGCCGAGCCTTTTCGCCGCTTTGGATTGGTTGTATTCTTCCTCTACCAGAATCCTGTAGATGATATCGCTTTCAATTTCCTCCAAAGTCTTGTTGAAGAACGAAAATACTGCGGGATTCCTCGTTTCCGTGCTGTCCGCCAATTCCTTGATTACCGGTTCGATCTCGTCTTTTTCGATATACGGTCCGTCGCTCAAAAGGCACATTTTATGGATGGTGTTTTTCAACTGATATACGTTTCCCGGCCAGTCGTATGATCTTAAAATGTCCATCACTTCCGGTTGAACCCCGACGATTTCCTTTCCCGTCACGACATTGGCCGAAGCGATAAACATCCGTATCAAATCGGGCATATCCTCTATTCTTTCACGCAGCGGCGAAAGACTTAAAGTAAATGTATTGATAACGCGGTACAGATCCGACCTGAACTCCCCCCTGGAGACCAAAGAGATTAATTTCTCTTCATGTTCTGCAATCACGCGCACCTTGATCTCCCGTTCTTCACTGCTGTCTATTCTCCTGACCTTATGGCGCGTCAGAATGTGAAACAAGGTCGATTGGAGGCTCAGAGGCAGCTTGCCAATATTGGACATATACAAGGTGCCGCCATTGGCGAGCTCAAAGGCACCCGGCTCGGAACCCGCCCCCAGCATTTCTTTTTCCAATATCTCGGGTGAATGGGAATGGCAATCTATGGTAACAAACGCTTTCGTTTTTAAATCGCCTTCATTATGAATGCTTTGGGCTAAGACGTGTTTTCCCGTCCCCGGCTCCCCGTAAATCATGATCGGCAGTTCGGATTTGCTGATCCGTTTGGCGCACTCAATCAGCCTGACCATCGTCTGTGATTTCCCGACCAGTTGATTGAAGTGGGCGGAAGCCTTTGCTTTTTTTACAAACCGGTACTCTTCTATTTTATTCCGCCCGGCTTGATCAGGGTTCCATTTCAATACAGCGGCCGCTCCTGTCATCCGTCCGTCAAGATATAACGGAAATCCCTTGATGTCCAGCGATTTATCAGAAAGCTGCACTCTTTCGCTGCTGTGAACGGCCTCCCGCTTCATCACGTCACTTAAATTCATGGATAAGCCTGATGCTTTGAACAGCGTATCCACCGATTGGTCCTTGTTTACATTTAACAGTTCACACGCGCGGGCATTGATGAATTGACATTCCTCCTGCGGACTGACAATGATTACGCCTTCCTCCAGCTGATCCAATACGGATACCAGCCCTGCATACTTTTCTTTTACTTTATTCGTATAATAAACCAATCTCTCCGCATCCTGGATGGCTTCAATCACAGCTTCCCTTCCGGAAGTGATGAGAATGCCGTGAAGTCCGAAGCTCCTGGCCGCCTGTGTGGATTTAACATCCCCGACGATCACTTGTACCCCGTCTTCCATGGCCTTTTCCAGACATTTTTCACACTCGGCATCGTCGTAAAAGGTTAAGTCCATATTCAGCAGCTTGCCTATAAAGTCCGCTCCTTGAATCACCTTCAAATGGCTCATCACGCCAATTTTCCCTTCAAATCCGTTCAAGAGCGTAAGCGTTCTCAAGATGTCGTACCCCGATATTTTGATTTCCGCTACCGGAATGGAACAATGCTCCCTCAGCAGATTTACGGTCGCACCGCGGCTGATGATCATATCATAACCTTTGGTTTCCAGCGCTTTGGCTATGTCGAGCCCTTCATACCAATCTCCGATTTCAACATGGATGTTTTTCTTTAAATCCTTATTCACTTCCAGAATTAAATCCTTCAACCCTTTATATGGAGCTATGGCAAGTATATTCAATTCCTTCACCTCTCAAATAAAGATTTTTGCAGCACATGAACAAGTGTTTAAAAATGCAACAACATCCATCATTCTAATCCTATTTTCTCATGTGCTCGCCCTTTACGCAATATATTTCGTTCCGCAAAAATATCAAAAAAACCGGATGACTCCAGTCCATATCCTGAGTCGGCTCCGGCTTACAAAAAAACACAGTTGAACAGGCCGTCAATCCTGTCCAACTGTGTTTATCTTTATTGGGGAAATCCTGTTTAGGACTTAAGTAAAGCTTCAAGCCGGTTAAAGTCGCTGTCTACGATCGCCTCGTAGGTTTGATTGCGGCCGACCTCGATCACCGGCACATGACGAATACCGTACTTGACTTCAAGAACATCCCTTAAGTAATCTTTCCCTCCCACATCCACATTGGAGTAAACGTATCCCTTTTCCTTTAAATAAGCTTTCGCTTCCTGGCAAGCTTGACAGCCTTCGCGGCTCCACAATACCAATTTCACATTCTCTGCCATGTCCATACCTCCAAATTTTAACCCGATTTTATTGGTTTAGATTCACTGCGCAGGCGTCTTTCATGTTGAACCCGCCTGCTAAAATACTGGGCTATCCCGCTGCGATCCATGCTGTTTCATCGGATTCAAGAGACAGCCGGAGATTTGCCCCCGATCACTTTAAATAATGCTTGCGTGCCGCTGTCCTCTTCTCCCAGTTCAACTAATTTCTCATAAAGGGAGTGGGCAAGAGCCAGCCCCGGCAGTTCAAGGTTCATCTCCTTGGCGGATTCCAGGGCAATTTTCATATCCTTAACGAAATGCTTAACGTAAAAACCCGGCGTAAAATTACCGCCGATGATACGCGGAGCCAAATGGCTCAGCGACCAACTGCCAGCCGCTCCGGTCTCAATGCTTTTCAGTACGGTGGAAGGATCCAATCCGGCCTTTTGAGCATAAATCAACGATTCGCAGACGCCGATCATATTGGAGGCAATCGCGATTTGATTGCACATTTTCGTATACTGCCCGGCGCCTGCGCCCCCCTGATAAACAATGTTCGTCCCCATGGACTTCAAAACCGGCGTTACCTCATCGAAAGCTTCCCGCCGCCCGCCAACCATAATAGACAGCTTACCGTCCCTGGCCCCTATATCGCCGCCCGACACGGGAGCATCCAGCGAAAATAATCCGCGCCCAAGCGCCGCCTGCTCAATTCGCCGGGCCAAGGCCGGGCTGGAAGTGGTCATATCAATTAAATAACTATTGGGCCGGGCATGATGAATGATTCCATGTTCCCCGAGATACAACTCTTCCACGTCATGGGGGTAACCGACCATCGTTATGATGATTTGCGATTGTTCGGCCAAAGATGCCGGCGTGTCATGCCAATTGGCCCCTTCTAAGAGGAGCGGTTCCGCCTTAGACTTGGTGCGGGTGTAGACATGAAGCACATATCCGGCCCGAATTAAACGGCTGGCCATACTTTTTCCCATGACCCCGGTGCCAATAAAGCCTATTGCCGGTTTTTGTGATTTTTGTTCCAAAAGAATCAACCTTCCTTTTCCACGATTCGGTCCTTTGGCCAAAGTCCAAAGCCGGTTTGTTTACGGGGCGAGCTCCTGCAGCATGCCTAACAGCCGTTCCCGCGGAATTTCCCCGATCAACAGATCCTCGACGATCCCGTCCCGGCCGATGAGATAAAAGGTTGGCAAGTACTCCACCCTGTATCGTTCCGTGACTTCGCCTTTTTCGTCGAGCAGTACCGGAAAGGGTAAACGATGGGCCTGGACAAAGCTTCTCACCTCCTTCAGATCGTCCTGATGCGTCACATTGACGGCATAAAAAGCGATCCGGTCCTTAAACTCCCCGTACAATTCGCCAAGTACTGAGGCTTCCTTCTTGCAGTACTCGCACCAGGAAGTCCAAAAAACCAAAAATACCGCTTTTCCATCCGCATCTTTACGGATATCCACCCATCGACCATCCAGATCAGGCAGCTTCACCTCGGGAGCGGCGGCGTTCGGTGCCGCAAAAGCACTGTCCTCTTGCTTGTTCCAAAACGAATAGCAGGTGAAAACCAGCAGCACGACAATGGCCAAATTCACGATGGCATTTCTTTTCATCTCGTCCCCGAAGCTCCTTAAAAGAACGAAGAGGACTGCGGAAATTGGCCGTTCAGCGCCCAATTTCCCAATTCCTTCAGCTTGTATTCGACCGGATCGTGAAGCGTATGCGTGCGAAGATTGCGCCAAAAACGGTCATAACGGTATTCGGACGAAGTCGCCCGGGACCCCATCACCTCGAACATACGGCTTGTAATGTCCAGCCCGACCTGCGTAGTCATCACCTTCGCCGTTGCAATGCTCATCATGCATTCTCCCCGTACCCGTTCCGTCAATCCCCACTCCTTCTCCCAGGCCGATTGAAAATCCCGGGCGGCCCGTTCTACAAGCACTCGGGCGGCTTCCAACCGGACCCACATGTCGCCGTAATGGCGAAGAAAATACGGATCCTGAGCAGCGGAGGAGACGCCGGAAGCAGGCCAGGCTCTGGCGCTTGAAGCCGTGTATAATTTGGCCTGTTCGAACGCCCCTTCCGCGATACCCAAATATACATGCGTCAGAATAATTTGCGAAATGGAGCTGCGAAGTTTGGAAAATTCCGTCCCGACCGGACCTGGTGTGTCAAGCACCTCGCCTAATTCTACCGGAACCCGGCTAAATTCGATACCCCCGCTGTCCGTCTGCCGCTGCCCCATATTGTCCCAATCATTCAATACGTTCACTCCTTCCCGACGGGTAGGAATGACGGCAATCAGAGGGCCGTTTCCCTCTTCATGCTTCGCGGAAACGAGCAGCAAATCCGAATCCGTAGCACCGGAGCAGAACCGTTTGGTTCCGCTCAAGTAATAACGGTCGCCTTCACGAACGGCAACAAGCCGTTGATCCAGCGGATTAAATGCGTTTCCCCAGAACAAGGGTTTGTTCGCCGTTTCCATATAATATCGGCGCTTCTGTTCCTCGGTTCCATACATATGCGGTGTGACCAAATTCAGAAAATGATATCCGAACAAATGCGCAATGGAACTGTCGACCCTGGCAAATCGTCGAACGATCTCCAGTACGGTTAGCCATGTATCCCCACAACCGCCAATGCTCTTGGGCACCAGCAAGGCGAGCAAGCCGCTTCTCCTGATCAAATCCCGTTCCGCTTTCGCCGTACCTCCTTTGATATCCCGCTCTACGGCGGTCAGGGAAAACGTATCAACCAGTTCATCGGCCACAGCCAAATAATCGATGGGTGCCTGATGCGAAATCGTAGTCATTGCGAATCTTTCCCTTCCTTGAAGTGAAGGGCTGATCAGCCAAAAGCGGTACAGCCCGTTTCTTCCTCCCTCCGGCTGTGCGATGCGGAGGGCCATTTGGATGCGCTATAGTTATAAAGTTTTGTCATCGAGCTGCGTCCAAAACAAGTATTTGTTTTTGATCTTGTCAAAAATGAGCATGATGGCCAGGATGACCAGGCTGTTGAAAATCATACCCGCAACAACGTTTTTATAATCGGAAAAATCACTGTAGTATTGAATAAAATACCCCATGCCCGATTTGGCGCCGAACATTTCCGCCACGGTCAGAATAATGAAGGCGAATCCCAGCGCTACGCCCGCTCCGTTAAAAATGAACGGCAGCGCCGCCGGAATGATCACCTTTGTGAGAAGCTTTCCGCTTCTTAGCCCTAACGCGCGGGCGTTGTCCAGATAATGCCGGTCTATAAGCAATACGCCTTGAATGGTACCGAGCAGGATAGGCCATAACGCGCCGGCGAAAATCAAAAACACGGATGCGGATTTAAACGTAGGCAAAAGCGCTATGGCATACGGAATGTACATCGTAGGGGGAATCGGGCTCAACGCATGGAAAATCGGCATCAGCGGTTTCCTCAGCGCAGGATGCAGCGCGACCGCCAACCCTACCGCTATTCCCGCAATGACGGCGGAGAAATATCCGCTTAGAAACAGCTGCATCGAGCTGATGAACCCCTCCAACAGCAGCCCTTTACTTTTCCAGAAGGCAAGCAGGACGGCCTGCGGATTCGGGAACAGCACGGGATTGATCTTTTTGGCGACATCCGTAAAGTAAATCCATGCCGCCAACACGGCGGCTACGATAAGCAAAGTACCATAATACGTTTTAACAAACCGTTTCAACGCGAAAAACAGCTCCTTATCCAATATTTTGCTGGTTGAAACGCTCCTTTACTTTTTGGAAAAACGGCTCGTCCGGCTCGGAAGCGATCAGTTCTTCAACGGCTTCTTTGTACAACGACGTATCGATGTATTTGGTAATATCAATGTCTTTTCCTTCCTTGATATAGCCGATGTCGTTCATGTTTTCCCACATTTTGACGATTTCTTTCTTGTTCGGATCGGAATGATTCAGCATATGCGGTTCGATGATCGACTTCTCCATAATTTTGTCGTCAAGCCTGATGTGGGGCCTGCTGGCGTCAATCGTCACCTTCGGATCTTTTTCTTTGTCCCGTTCCGCCTTAATGATCGCTTTCAGAAACCGTTTGAAGGCTTCCCGCTTTTCCTTCACGTCGCCCGTCTTGGCCACGATGCGGCAGCATACGTGATCGGGCTGCAGATCGTTGCTCCATGTGACGGCGACCAGCCCCCCTTCCTCCGCCTCGTATAACGTGCCCGGCGATCCGACCCCGACATCGACTTTGCCTGATTTAATCGCTTCAAGCAGCATGGAATTGTTTTTGAATTCGATCAGTTCAATGTCTTTTTTCCAATCGATTCCGGCTTGGCTCAAAGCGGAACGGAAGACGATATCGCCGGTATACAGACGAAGGGTGCCCACTTTTTTCCCGCGAAACCCTTCGATCGTCTTGAACTGATCCTGGTTTTCTTTTTTGGCATAGACCGGGCTGCCGCCGGACAAATGCCCCCCGATAATTGAAAAATCCGATCCTTGGGAGATAAATGTCAACGGACCTGCGGTTCCGAAGGATACGCCGACATCGATTTTCCCGGCCTGCAGGCCGTTTAATCCGTCCGCTGTAGACGCAAAAGGCACAAAATTGACTTTCAGGTTTTGCTCCTTAAAATACCCCTCGTATTCGGCAATGAATCCGAGCTGGGTGCCCAACGATTGGCCGTAGCCGACATTGAGTTCAAACGTTTGATCCTGTTTTTGGGCCTGATCGGACTTCCCGGCTTGCTCCGAGACCGCAGGCTGCGGAGCTGCCGACTGCTGGCCGCAGCCTGTGACGAGCACTGACAGGGCAAGGCCGGAAGCGAGTATCCAGGCAAATGATTGTTTTTTCCGATGAACTTGAACTTTATACACCCATGTTCCTCCTCTATTATGTTTTTTACGAATTCAGATCCGGTCACCCGGATAGAAGACCGTTTCCTCTCTTTCCAGCTTTTCGAATAACCCTTTATTCATGTGATCCATCAATTGATCCCTCAGTTCGGTAAATTCCGGGGATTGGAACACCTTTTTCCGCTGCCGGGGCCTTGCGAACGGAATTTTCAATTCATGTGCAACGATGCTGGGAGGACCGGGCGAAAACAACAGGATCCGGTCTGCCAAAAACAGCGCTTCTTCCACATCGTGCGTCACGAACAGTACGGTCTGGCGGCGATCCTGCCATAACTGCAGGATGAGATCCTGCAAATGAACGCGGGTCACCGGATCCAGCGCGCCGAACGGTTCATCCATAAGCAGCAGATCCGCCGACAAAGCAAGCGCCCGGGCGATGGCGGCACGCTGGCGCATTCCCCCCGATAATTGTCCAGGGTATTTGTCGAAGGCATGTTCGAGCTGTACCATTTGCAGATATTCCTGCGCGACCTGTTGAATCTCCTTTTTTTTCTTTTTCATCACCTGGCTGAGTGCAAGCATGACATTTTCCCCAGTTGTCAGCCAGGGAAACAAGGAGTAGTCTTGAAACACGATCGCACGCTCGATCGACGTGTCCCGAACCGGTTCGCCATCGATTTCAAGCTTTCCGCGCGTTGGCAGGGATAAACCGGACACCAGGCGGAGGAATGTGCTTTTGCCGCATCCGCTGGGTCCCATCAAAACGACAAACTCCCCTTCGCGAACGGTAAAATCAATATTTTGCAAAATGTCCTGATGACCATAGCCAAACCCGACATCGTTTGCCCGGATCTTGATTGGGACATCTTCAGTCAACGGTACATCTTTTAGCAAAGTCTTTGCCAAACGGGAGCCCCCCTTCTTCCAACATTCGTTCCCATAAGCGTCCGATAGGTAACGGACTTCTTCAGATATCTCTTCCGCAAGCCGGCAGTCCCGTTTAAGGGTCGACTGAATCAAGCCATTCCTTGAAAACTTCTTCCGTATGCTCGCCCCTTTGCGGAGGATGGCGGTATACGGAAAAATCGTAGCCGGTCACCTTGACCGGGAACGGAACCGTCCGGGTTGTTAATCCGTTGGGTAACTGCAAATCCTTCACCAGCCCGATTTGATGAACGGCCGGATCATGCAAAATGTCCTCGTAATCGTTGATGGGCGCGCACGGTACGCCTCTTCGGTCAAACTCCTTCAGCCATTCCCCGGCCGTCTTCCGCGAAAAGGACTGCTGCAGCAAAGAAGCCAGCTCCTTTTGGTTTTTAGCACGGAGGGTCTGCGTCACAAAGCGGGGATCGTCAATAAGCTCGGGGCGATCGGCGGCTTCACATACTTCCCTCCACAGCTTGTCATTGCCTGCGGCGATCACAAACGGTTTGTCGCTTCCGTAAAACCCCTGGTACGGGGCGTTGCGCGGATGGGCGGTCCCAAGCCGCTTGGGAGAGATCCCGTTGCCGTAATATTCACTGTGCTGCAGCGCAGAAATACCAAGGACGCTGCCGAGCATGGAGCAGTCGATATAGGCGCCTTTTCCGCTTTGACTCGCTTGCAGGATGGAAACGGCGATGCTGTAAGCACCGTAAAGTCCGGCGGCAAAGTCGGCTATCGGCACTCCGCATTTGACAGGTGTACCGGTTTCTTCTCCGGTGACGCTCATCAAGCCGCTGATCGCCTGAATCGTCACGTCAAAAGCGCCCTTCTGCGCATACGGGCCCTCTTGGCCGTATCCGGAGATAGAGCAATAGACCAGTCCGGGATTTTCCGCCGACAGCGCATCGTAACCCAAGCCAAACTTCCGCAGCACCCCGGGACGGTAGTTTTCGATAATGATATCGGCCTTTCCGCACAATTTCCGCAAAGCTTCAAGCTGTTCCGGGTCCTTGAAATCGACCGTAATACTTCGTTTGTTGCGGTTAAGGGAGGCGAAGTTTGCACTGTAGGACTCTCCCTGTTCATTCACAAAGAAAGGCGGCCAATCGCGCATGCCGTCTCCGCTGTCAGGTCTTTCCACCTTCACCACGTCGGCTCCCAAATCAGCCAGAAGCATGCCTGTAAACGGGCCGGCCGCGATCTGCCCGAACTCGATGACCCTAAGCCCCGAAAGCGGCCCTCCCTGTAATGTGCTCATGATTGCATCACACCTCCCTTTCTACATATCGGCATAGATCGGCACGTCATTATCATGCTTCGTGACCACATCACGCAAAGCGCCCGTTGCGGGATCGTGGATGTGCCGCTCCTGCTTGCCGATATCAGCGCCGTATACATGGATAGTAACCGCCACTTCGCTATGTGGATTGGACACGCCGTGAATATCGTAATCCGGAGGATAAACGAAGGAGATATCGCCCTTCGTGGCATGCACCGTTCCCACTTCCTCAAGCGTATAGCGCCTCGGAGCCGCTTCCCCATGATCCACTCTCCGGTAACGCTTCTCTTCCACCGCTCCCTTGTAGATGCCGACCAGCCCCCATACCAAATGATCGTGCACCGGGGCTACCTGTCCGGGCCCCCATACGAAGGCGATCACGGAAAAGGCTTCATCCTCGGGCTTATACAACAAATATTGGGCATATTTGTGCGGTAATGGCTGCTGATACCTTTCAGGCAGGAGTTCGTCGGATTGCAGCAAAGTTTGTAAAAATGGGCGAACTTCATCCACAATGGTTCGGAAATCGCCTGTTCGGGAAAGAACGGAACGAATGTCGGCCTCCAACTCTTTAAAACCGTATGCTGTGCTCATTAGTGAAGTACACCTCTCTCGGATGGTATTTCATTTTTTTGCAGCTTCGCATGCACTCTTGGAATCACATCTCTTCCAACGGCCTCAATGGTTTCCAGGTGCGGAAACCCTCTAAGCAGCACTTTATCGAATCCCAGGCCGACATATTCTACGATCCGGTCCGCTACTTGATCGGGTGTGCCGACCAAGGCGATGGAATTGCCGCTGAGCACCTGGGTCAGCCCGGCCCATAAATTCGGACCGATCCGGAAATGATTTTCCTTGGAATCCAGCATCAGTTGATGCAGACGCTTCAGACCGACGGATTCGCCTTTGTCGCTGGCTTCCGCCTTCTTCTGAATGACGGCGGGATCGGCCTTGCTGATCAGATGATTGGCATTTTCCCACGCTTGCTCCTCCGTATCGCCCAAGACGACCTGGAATGAAATGCTGTAGCTGAGTTTCCGATTGCGAACGGCCGCCAACCGTTGGATCTCCCCGATTCGTTCGCGGATATTGTCCAGCGTCTCCCCCCACATCATATAGACATCGGCGACGGAAGCCGCGACCGCTTGGCCGGCTTCCGAGGCGCCCCCGAAATAGATCTCCGGATTTTTCTGAATCGGCTTCGGATAGAGAGACGCATTTTTTAGCTTGTAAAATTCACCTTCGTGATCGAAGTTTTCTTCACTAAACAAACGTTTCAATACCCGAATGAACTCATCGGTACGCCGATAGCGGGTAGCGTGATCCAAAAAATCGCCGTCGCCGGCAAGCTCGGCGGGAGACCCTCCGGTAACGATATTGACCAGGGCACGGCCACCGGACAAGTAGTCAAAGCTGGCAAACTGTCTCGCAAACACGGACGGGGCGGTAAAGCCGGGGCGCACGGCGAACAGGAAGCGGAGCCGTTCCGTGGCGGGAATCAGCGCCGTTGCGATGATCAACGAATCGAGGCAGCTGCTGCCGGTCGGAAGCAGAAGCGTGCCGAATCCGCCCTTCTCCGCCGCCTGCGCAATGCGTGAGATGTATTCCAGGGTAGGCTCGCGTTCGGCCGTCGTGCTCCATGCGTCCAGCCTTTGAGCATTGTAATTGGAAGTTCCCACGTACTGGCCGTCCCCGAAGGTAGGCGCCATCGTAATAAATTCAACCATTTCCAATTCCTCCTTTAACGAATGCGGGATAAATTTCCTGAAGCGCCGCTTTCACTTTGCTTCGCAAAACATCCAATTGCTGCGGGGACGGCGCTTCGATGCGCGGAACGTCGCCTTCGATCCCCAGATCAAAGCCTGTTTTCCCCTGCACTTCTTCTGCCGTCGTTCCCGGCGCGATCGCGGACAATTGCAGCCGGCGCGTAAGCGGAGCGGGCCTCAGTACGGCAAGCGGGGTATATACTGCTTCCAGACGCCCAGCGCCCTCCTGCCGGAAATCAGGAGAAGCGCTGCTGCTGACAAAATCCAATCGTTCGGGAAACCCCTTTGCATGATGGTCGGTTTTAAAAAGGAAAATCCTTTTGCAGCGGTAATACACCATAGATGAACCGGCACCTCCGGGAAGCCTGACCTTCGGGCGGGCATAGTCGCCGATGACATGTAAATTGATATTGCCCCAACAGTCGATTTGGGCCCCGCTCAAGAAGAACACATCGACAAGGCCGCGCTGGATGTAATCGAAAAATTCCTTGGTCCCCTCAAACGGCCATTCCCGCTCATACCCCATGATGTAGGTTTGGGCGCGGGGGGCATGGGTTTCTTTGGCCAGCAGGGCCGCCGCCGCCGGCACCGGAGAACTGTTGCCTACGGCGATCGTTTCCCCGTCATGAAGCTCGCGGGCCAAAGCACAAATCATGAATTCTTCAGTCGAGTATTTCATGCTGACTCTCCTTACGGCTGCAGTAAACGGAATAGTCCTCGTGCCTCGTGTAAGAAAACACATACTGCTGCAAGTACTTTTCAAACTCGTTCGGATGTCCGGCCGCTTTCAAATAAGTTTGCATATGGGCTTCATCCGCAGGGTAAAAGCCTGGACAGCTTGTCGGGTAGGCTCCGAATGGCGCTTCTACCACAGTATGGATGTACAGCGCCGGAATGAACGTTCCCTTTTCACGATCCAATTCCCCGGGAGCCACCACCTCCTCTACCGTCACAATGACATGGCGCGAGGCTTGGGCAAGCAGCCGGTTGTTCTGCAGCCTGCTGGCGACCACGTTGCCTTGCGTATCCGCCTGGTAAGCGTGAAATATACACACATCCGGACGGATAGCCGGTACCACGACGACTTCCTCTTCCGGCCGATAAGGGTTGCGAATGAGACGAAAATCATCTCTGACCTGCAAATAGTCCGTTCCCAGCAACCCTGGAACGGGGATAAACGGAAGCCCCATGGCACCCGCCTGAATCGCAGCGGCCATAGCCGGACAAGCGTGTTCGCGAACCTGCAGCCGCCCCTCCTCCACCGCACGGCGGTAATGGGGAGCAAAGCCGAACTCTCCCAGGATGATTTGCGACGCTTCCACCGTCTCCACACATCCGGCACCAATCAGCAGATCGGCGTTAATGGCCGCCGATCCGCTGCATAGGAGGTGCAGGCCGCTGGCCCCGGAGCGGATCAGCTCGCGCAGCAAAGCCATGGGCGACATCTCCATGCTGCCGCTGATCGCTACCGTATCCCCATGATGTATAAGCGCAGCCGCTTCCGGCAGCTCCAGAAATTTCGTTCCCATAGAAGGGCTTCACCCCTTTGACCTCTAACTGCTTACTGATTTTTCGGTATCCAGACATTTTCCCTGACGTTGATCTTCTTGGAAACAAGTCCGATCTTCAGGAATGTATCTGCAACGCTCTGCTGATCCTGTATGATTTCCTCATCGATCAGCTTGATGGTGAGAGGCCTTCTCCGCAAAGATTGTTCCCAGACCGCCACGTCAAGCTGCGTTTCCGCAGCAAGCAATTTGGCGACTTCCCCCGGATTTTGGTTAATCCATTCACTGATGTTTTGGAGCTCCTGAACCAGCGCTTGCAGCACCTCGGGGTGCTTTTCAGCGAACTCTTTTCCTCCCAGGTAGAACGTTCTGTAAATGACGAGCCCTTTCCCATCGGCCAGAACCCGATTTCCGGCAAGCTCGGCTGCCGAGAAGAAGGGATCCCAAACGACCCAGGCATCCGCACTTCCCCGTTCAAAAGCGATGCGTGCATCCGGAGGAGCCAAGTAAACCGGTTCGATATCATTCAGCGTCAATCCGACCGAAGCAAGCGCCTCATTGATCAAATACTGGGAAATCGACGCCTTGTTGAACGCTACTTTTTTGCCTTTCAGATCGGCGATCGTCTGGATCGGCGAATCCTTTTTTACCAGAATGCCCTCGCTTTGCGGACTGGACGGTTCACTGGCTACATACAGAAACGGCAGACCGCGCTCTTGTCCGAACAATACCGGCGCATCGCCGGCGATGCCGAAGTCAATGCTCCCGGTGCCCAGCGCCTCCATGACTGAAATGCCTGTGTTAAATTCAGACCATTGGACCTTCGTTCCAAATGGAGCCAATTTTTTTTCCAGCTCGCCTTTGGCCTTCAATACCATCAATGTTCCCGACTTTTGATAACCGATCCGAAGGACCGATTTTTCCGCATTCGGTTTGGCGGTCTGCCCGCCGGATGCTTGACTGTTGTTATTTGCGGTCCCGCAGCCGATCAACATAATGGATAGCGTGAACAGAGCGATAACGGATAAGATCATGCTGCGCTTCTTTCTTTTTCGTTTGAAATTCATAAAGCCAACCTCCCCAGGCATCCATCCCGGAAAACAAAAATTTGACTGCAATAAAAAAGAGACGCCAACATAACAAGTATGCTGGGTCTCCGGGGGTCCGGTGGATCCGAAAATGTATAATCATGTGTTCAATCAAGCAAGTCTTTCATCTCCGGTTGTCCGGCAGAATTTCACAGTTATCCGATCGGGTTAATATAAGCATACAATAATTCATCAGATTTGTAAATTTGATAAATAAGAACAAAAGCTTCAAAAATTTTGAACTTCTTTATTCTGTACTCCCGTAATTTGATCGCATTTTTGATTTAGCAAACCGTCCCTTAACGTGCTGATCAGCTTTTCTCCTGCAGATCCAAGTGCCTTATAATCAGACTTCAGCAAAATGCCTGTCACCAGGCCGGTATCCAAATCATGGATTGGTTTTAGCACCGTTCCTTCCGGGGGAGGCGTTACTGTAATGATCGGAACCACCGCAATGCCAAAATTGGCTTGAACATAATATTTCAATGCGGACATGGTGCTGATTTCAATACCAAAATACGGACTTCCGCCTTTTTCCAGCAATGCCGCTTCCAATTTTTTTCGGTATGGACAAATCGTAGTCGTAAGCAGCAACCGTTTGCCCCGCAGGTCTTTTAAATAAATCTCATGTTTCCCCGCAAGATCGTCCTGCTTGGGAACAAGCAGCGCAACCTTTTCTGCGAAAAGCGGCTCAAACGTGGTTCCCAAACCTGTATCCGGTACACTGCATATGGCCAAATCAATTTTGCCCTCGATCAGCATTTCCCGCAACACGTACGTATTGCCGATTTGAATGCTGATTTGCACCTTGGGATAGCGTTCCATGAATGGAGCAAGGATTTTGGGCAGCCGATAGCTGGCCGCAGGTTCCATTACACCTAACCGAACTACACCCGCTTCCCCCTGAATCCATTCCGTCATGGCGCTTTGAAGGTATTCATAATCTTTTAACAGCAGATCCGCCTTCTCATGAAACAAACGTCCCGCCTCCGTCAAGCAGACTTTCTTGCTGCGTTCAAGCAATTTGACGCCCAGGTCGGATTCAAGTTTTTGGATATGCATCGTTATGGTGGATTGCACATATTTGAGTTCTTCCGCCGCTCGTTGAAAACTTCCCAGCTTGACAATCGTTTGAAACGTTTTTATCGTCCGCAAGTCCATCCTATCACCTTTACCTTTTTTTTGTTGAACCAACTTCATCTCTTCTTGCGTCGGAACAACCTTACCGATTCGGATAATAAAAAAAGCATGAGGATAAGATTCCCCATGCCTCCGGTTTACCGGTACGCTCTTCATATCTGTTCGAATAAACATTAATGTATTAAATATTTTAATGACACCTTATCATCATTTTTTAAACACGTCAATACAAACCAAACCATTTTAAATCCATTTCAACTCCGCGTCCACCGCGACTCCCATCGGAACTACGCCGCGGGACGCATCCGTACAATCGCGCAGCCGGTTCGATGCCGCCACTCGCTTTTGTCTTTTACGCAGCTGCTCCATCCGGGATAATCCCAGCTCCGTCCGCTCCGACCGAAGCTCTCCGGCATCCTGTACGATATGGCCCGAAGCAAAGCTCCCGGGATTCAGCAGATCGATGCGCTTCTTGCGGAACTGCAAATGCAGCAGATCTCCCTCCTGCAGATACAGCAGCCCGCCGCCATGAAAAGCTTCCGGAGTCATATGCCCTACAGCAGCGCCAAATGTCACTCCCGAATAACGGCCGTCGCTGATTAGAGTCGTCAAACGCTTTAACTGACGGTGTGCGTTAATATGCTGCATCGGCGTCATCATTTCCGGCATTCCGAATGCTTCCGGGCCTTGACCGGATATAATGACCGCCAGCCTGAGCCATTCCTCCCGAATCATCCGGTCGAACAGCTCATCATAGCTCAACGCTTGCAGCGCTTCCAAAGAAACGGATGCGTTGTAGGAAGCCATCCGCTTCATATGTTCTAGCCCGAAGCTTCTTTGGGCCTTTAGGCGATCCAGCATGTTCACGTCCAATAACCGATGATTCGCTTCTTCTTCATTTTCAAAGTAAAGCACAAACGCGATCTTATCGTCGAATTGATCCAGCTGCTTTGTAGGCATCCCGCTGATTTTAACCACTGCATGGTTGAAAAAGTTTCCCCGGAGGACATCGACGCCGCTGAAGCCGCGTCTGGGCCTGCTCAGGATGATGGGATTGTCCTTCACGCCGTCCGCGCTCAAGCCTTCGGTATGGGACAGCCTTTCTCTCCAGGTTTGGCCTGTTACCGTCGGCGCATCCAAAGCCATCGGAACCCCGTTTCTTGTAAGCTCATAGATCAGCGTCTCCATGCCGCGGATTTGACCCGAGCAGCACTGCTGCGCCAATGCATAAATATCTCTGCCTTCGGTCAGGCTGTAATCGAATAAATCGGGAATCGGATGTTCGGCAGCAATGCGTTCCATGTCTTCCAGCGTAAAGTCAAATCCGGCATAGATCATCGCCCCGACAATATGCATCATTAGGTTGGTGGAACCTCCTGCGGAACTGTGGATCCGGATCACATTGGCGATATTGGCCCGAAGCAATTCACTTACGCTGCATTCCGGACGGTCAATGATGGAAAATAAGGATTCGATCGCTTTATTGACTTGAGCCTGTGTCGGCGGTTCCGTCAGCAGCTCCAGCTCCGGACATACCATACCGAACCCTGCCGTAACGTCCCGGGAGCTGTTTCCCGTTCCATGAAACGCACAGATGCCGCCCTTGGCGTCACACGTGCTTACCGCCAGCCTTTTTTCAAAATCCTTATGCCGTTCCTCAGTCAATAGTCCGCATTTGACGGCGCGTTCAAAAACCCCTTGGAATGAGGTGTTCGAGGAGCACTGAAGGATATAGCTCACCGCATCCTCAATGTCGGCGGCTATATCGTCATATCCCGCTGCGGCGGCCTGGGATACCAACTCCGCCAATTCCAGCTTCAAATCATCCGGAATCGTTCCCCCCTTGAGCACGTGGGAAGGGGCAAAGGTAGCAAACACATGATGTTCGCCGCGATTGCGCCGGACCCGGTCCAGATGAGCAAGCCCGCTTAATACGCCCAGCGGCTGCTTATCGCAACCCTGAATCACGAAAGCCCCGTGGTATGATTGCGCTTCCATTTGATTTACCACGATTTCCGCAATCGCGTTGCGGCTCTGTAATGAATAAGACATTCCCATGTTGTTTTGCGCTGTTCCGTCACAAAGCACCGGCGTGCTGAAATAAAACGGCACTCCGCCTTCCTGCCATATTTTCAAAGCAGCTTTGTACACCGTCTCATGGTCCAGAATGTGGGCCGGATGATCGGAGGAGCCGCCGATAATGGCGATCCTCGGAGAATTGTGCTCCAGCCGGTCATAAATGTTGTCAAGCGTCCAATCCGGCTCCCCGCCTTCGTATTTCCCGCCGAGACCGCGGCGTGCACGGTCCAGCAGCCCGGCTACCGTAATAGGCTCGTTCGCCTTCCCCTGCACATTGCCCTGATACGGATTAAACCCTCTGATTGTTATCATGATCTTTCCTCCCCTTCCTTGGATTCAATTCGGCGGCGGCTAGCCAGCCTTCCTTGAGCTTCATCGAATCCTGACGAACATCCTGGAGATGCGCCTTCATCATCTCTTTGGCAAGCGCGCTGTTTCTCTGCTCTATGGCCAATGCAATCAGCATGTGAAAATGTGCCGCTCTCTCGGCGCTTCCGGGAATACGCGTGGTTTTCCTGCGGCTCTCCAGAAGCAAGTCCGAGATCCCTTTCATCACCTGAGCCATGACTTCATTCGAGCAGGCCTCGGCGATATATTCGTGAAAGGCAATATCTGCTTCGAAATAATCTTCATTGTTGGCTACATCTTCGATCATTTTTGAAGCGGCCGCCTTTATATTCGCCATTTGTCCGGGAGTGGCTCTTTCCGCTGCAAGCGCTGCCATTTCCGGTTCAAGAACGGCCCGGAATTCCTGCAGGGAAAACATATCTCCTACAGAAAGCCGAGTGAGATCCCATGCGGTTTCCTGTTTCCAGCAGTTTGGATTGCGTACGAACATTCCTCTGCCGTGCTCAATGAGAATATACCCTTTGTTTTCCAAGATGCGCAGTGCCTCACGTACGGTGGAGACGCCGACCTGAAATTCTTTGGCTACGGCGGCCAGAGAAGGCAGCTTCTGTCCGGACTTCCACTCTTCCTGCTCAATCCTTCGGGTCAATTCATTCAAAACTTTGGTACTTGCCAGCTCCTTAATCATCATCACCAACTCATATGATATGTTAATAAACTTATAATATCACTTAAATCAGCGCAGGACAATCCGCAAATTCCATTCGCGAAATAGAACTTGGGATGACCGGCTATACCTTTTTGAACCGTATTTTACTGACCATTAGAATCGATAGAACCAGAGCAGCGTAGGCCGTAAAGCCATACAAGACGGGAAACCATAACAAAAAACATACGAGTAAACCCGCCGCCGGAATCGGCAGACCCTCAAAATATCCTTTGGTGGGGCGTGTATTGAAACGGGCCAATCTAAGAGCACCCGCTATGGGGAATACCATTAAAGCCATCGTCGATGCAGCTTGATGAGGGATGGTTTCATAAAGCGCTAATGCCGGAACAACCCCAAAACTGACGATATCCGCCAAGGAATCAAGCTCCACCCCAAATTCACTGGTCACTTTGAGACTGCGTGCTATTTTGCCGTCCAGCATATCAAATACGGCTGACAAAACAACGAACAGGGTAGCGATAAGCGGCAGATGATTGACAATGAAAACTAAAGCAACGATGCCGCTGCCTAAATTAGATAAGGTAAAAATATTTGGAAAATAACGAATGATCCGGTCCAACAAATCAAATCCCCTCGATAGGCTGAATGATGCTTCACTATTTTCCCCAATGGAAGGATTTTGATACTTTTTTGGAAATCAGAAAATGACGCATTTAAACTCTTCCTGTAGCCTTTCGTCTCACTATCCCTAACAATTAAAATAGAGCAGCAGCCTCTTACGTGCATAAGCAAGGTGCTGCCGCTCTTGTATTTTTAATAAATGAAAGATAATTCCTATAATTCTCTGATCGCTTCAAATTGTTTGTGGTAGCCAAACGCTTCACGTCAACGGCAGAGAGTGGACTTTATCATAACCTCTCAGCGCCTGACAAAGAATCCCTCTTGTGTTCACGAACAGATAGGGTAATATTAGCCCAATACTGTCTGCACAAGAGGGATTCGATCATTCCGGTGTGCTCCAAAGCGGCATTGCGTTCACTGATGAATTGTCGTCACCGTCTGTTCATACTATGAAATTTCCTTCAAAAAATGAATGCTCTCCTTTAATGCTGTTTCCAGTTCTTCTGTTATGCCCTGAAACGGATGAACGGCCCCGAACGTATGATTTGCACTAGGAATGGTCAAGATTTGATGCTGAGGCGCAGCTTGGCGAAGCCGTTCAAACCCTTCCTTCAGGCGCGGAGAATCCTGACCGCCCTGGACCAGCAGTACCGGAATTTTTAATTCGGCCAAACGGCGGACGATATCAAACCTCTCCGCATTGCGGGACAAGTCCTCATAGAAGCTCGCCTGGATCGGCATGTCTTGTTTCGTTCGCACATTCGTTACGTAGGCAATGCCATGCTCGGCTATCTGAGCTTTAAACGCATCGTCGAACAGGTCGGCCGATGCAATCCCGTTCCAAGTGACGACAGCCTTCACCTGAGGATGCTCAGAGGCAAAAATAATGCTTCCGCCTCCCCCTTTGCTGTGACCCAGCAAGTAAAGACGCCGCGGATCGGCGAATGAAGCGAGCGGCAGCGTTCCCGACTCAAGAGCTTGAAGCAGGACGGCAAGATCCTCCTGCTCCCGTGAATAAGTATTCCGTGCGAACTTATCCAGCTCGTCAAAATCCCGTTCGTTCACTCCGTTGCAGGAGTAATTGAAGGTGACTGCGAAGAAGCCTTCCCCGGCAAAACGCTCCGCGATATACGGAAAGAAAGACCAGTCCTTAAAGCCTTTGAAGCCGTGGCTGATAAATACAACGGGTCTGGCGGTGTCCTCCGTCCCGCGCGCTGCCCTCACCTCACCGCGAATATAAAGCGGCTCACCGGTATCCAAATGGCCCGCCTCCAGGATAAAAGGTTCCCGTATGATCGAATTCGGTGTCTGGCTCATATCAATGCCTCCTTATGATTACATATTACATAAATTGGGTTGGATTATTTTTATTGTAACATAAGGATTGACTTTGTGATGACAATCATTTGCTTCAAAGGTGTTTTTCTGCATGAGCGGCTAATTAAATCGGCGTTACCAGCAGCGTTGGGATCAGAGCCGTATCGTAAACGGCCAGCTTTTCTTTAAATTTCGCCACGCCGTTCACAAATGTAACCTTATCCATATATTGGCCGACATTATAAACCTCTGTTATCCCATCCTGTCTCGTTTGGAAAACGGCATAATTGGCGCGCACCAGATAAGTATCACCCTCCTGGCCTGCCATGCGGATACCGCTTACCAAGTGCTTATAGGTATGCGCCTCATAGATATTCGCGTGTCTGTGGGCTGTAATCCGGTCCTTCAGCATCCCTTTACTGTCGCAGTATATCACGCAAGTCAGAAGATTTCTCGCATAGTTTTCTCGGGAAATCACTTTATATAAGCATTCCTCTGTAAAAAAGTCCGGCCATTGCTCCAATTTATCATTGTCGATGCATTCCACGTAGGCGTGGACTAATTCTTCTATGGCCGCTTTGATTTCCAATGCCGGTGCATTCACTTTCTGTTGATTCATGGATCTGCACTCCTTTCTTTCCGATTAATATCCCATCAATTCACGATAACGCTTCCAAAACCCGCGGATCGACGTTTCGGTAGCACGGAATTCCTGACTTTGTACCGTTTTGCCGCCCATTTCGACAAATGAGCTTTTATCCTTATCCCGGACGATTCCTCTTTGTACGAGCTCCCCTACTCCCCCATCCTCCAAAGAAACAAAACCGGCGGGACCTACCAGATTGGATTGCTTCATACGCATCGTTGTCATTTGGTCGTCATCGTCCTCATAACCGAAATAAGTCCAATGCAGCTCACATTTCTCCGGGCCCTTCGGCAGTAATTGACGGACCGCAAGCGTATTATGAATTTGCTGCAGTACCATGCCCGGAAATATCGACTGGATCGCAAGCGTAATTCCGTCCGCAAACTCCTTCCGGCCTTCCAACATGGTAGGATCTTCCAATTTATATTTGGAATTAAAGGAACGAAGGTTCGCTTGTTTATATGTGTCCTCGTTCTCGTTTGATGAACCGTAGGTATAGCTCACATGATGCATTCCTGTATCGTCCATATCAATACCGCCGCGTTGTGAAAGGCGGTTCAGTCCAAAGGTGCTAAAGAACGTATGAAGGATACTTGCATGATACGAATCTTTGACATTCTCGAAATAAATCTTCCAATTATTATTCATCGATTGGCGGTTATAGCCGAGAACATGAACCGGTCGATTGAAAACACGCCGAATATACCCGCACATTTTTTCACCGAGATATTCCTGCAGCGGCATCACATGAGGATCGAAGGAGCCGAAAATCACACCGCAAAAGGTTTCGATTCTCAGCTTGTGCAAAGCATGTTTGGATGTATCGAAGTCCTCCGGCATGCCGCCCTTGCCTTCCACACCGCTGCGGAAAGGGACTCCTTTCAGATCCCCTTTGGCGTCAAAGGCCCAGGCGTGATAGACGCAGGTGAAGGTTTTGGTATTGCCGCAGGAATCCATACAAACGGTTGCTCCCCGATGCGAACAGCGGTTGACAAAGGCTCTGATTTCTCCGTCGCGGTCTCTGGTCACGACGACCGGCGTGTCGCCGACAAAGGTGGTCTTATAATCTCCGCTTTGCGGCAGCTCTGCTTCTAAAGCCAGGAAGTTCCAGGTTGGTCCGCGGTAAATCCTCAGCTGCTCCTGCTCGTAAACCGATGGGTCCATATATACCTGATAAGGAACTCTAGTGACCCCCTCCTCAGGCCAGCTGATTATCTCCGTCGTCTCAGTACCAAGTTTTGACATGATCATGTTCCTTTCTTATTGGAATGTGAGTACTTTTATATTAGAGAAGCGACGGACCGATAGACAGCAGACGATTCAGCTATGCGGAACAAAAAAATAAAATTTTGTTGTTTTCCATGATGCCTGCTAATGTAAATAACGGAGTTTCTTCGTTTGTTCCACACCCAGCTGCTCGGTAATCAAACGGCTGTACATTCTCATCTCTTTTAGTAGAGGTTGGATGTTGGCATTCGTGATTTGTCCGGTGGGCCTTAAGATACAGATGGAGGCGATAATCGAATCGTAGTCATCGAATACGGGAACGGCTACGGAGCTCATGCCTTGACTGAATTCATCGTGTGACACGGCATAACCCTTTTTTCGGATCCTCTGCAGCTCCTCGCGCAATTTATCGGGACAGGTGATGGTTTTGTTGGTGAACGCTTTCAAATGTGTGCTCAACACGCGGCTGATTTCCGTTTCGTCCTGGAAGGCCAACATCACTTTGCCCGATGCAGTGCTGTGGGCCGGCACCCTTTTCCCCATGACGTTTAATATTTTACCGTCCCGGTGTTCGGGAAGCTTCAACAGGTATACAATGCCGCCCTTGTCATAAGTAACCATTTGAATGGCCGCCTGCACCGCAGACAGCATTTTTTTCAACAGCGGAAAAGCAATTTGGCACAATTCCATCTCATTATAAACCACAGAACCAATCTCAAAAGCAGTTAAGGACAAATGGTATTTTCGGGTTTCCGTATTTTGAACGACCATATTTTCTTCGCACAAAATTTGGATCAAACGGGATACGGTACTTTTGGCTATTCCCAATCTTCGGCTCAATTGGCTGATCCCGAGTTCCGGTTCGTTCTGGGAAAATTCCCTTAAAATCCGAATCGCTTTGTGGACCGAGGTCATCGAATCTTCCCTATTTTTTAATTTCATAAAATATCCCTCCAAAAATTCATTTTCTTTTCCGCATGCTTGAACAAGAGTCTTTCTGCCAATCGCCTTAAAAGCTATCCTATGAATACGGAGCACTAAATATATGCTGCAGGAGGAAGCCCTTATGAATAATCAGAAGCCCGTCATTATGATAACCATCGGCGACCCCGCCGGGATCGGTCCGGAAATTTCCCTTAAGGCTCTCTTAGACAAAAAAACGTATGAAATATGCAATCCGATTCTGATCGGAGATAAGAACTTACTGGCGTGGTACATCCGTCTTTTACAGGCTCCGTTAACCCTGCATCCGATTACGGAACCGGGTGAAGCTCTGTTCCAATACGGGCTTATCGATGTGATACATATGCCTAACGTCAAGATAGACCGGCTGCAAATTGGAGAACCTGCCGCCGACTGTGGACTAGCCATGCTGGAGTATACAAACAAGGCATTACAGCTGGCATTGGAAGGCAAGGTACAGGCAGTGATCGGAGGACCCCATACCAAGAAATCGGTAGAGCTCGCCGGGGTCGAATTTGACGGGTATCCAAGCTACGTTGCCAAGGTAACCGGCACGAAGCCTGAGGAAGCATTCTTGATGTTAGTCTCCGACCGACTGCGCATTGTGAACGTCACTCTGCATGTGTCACTGCGAAGGGCTTTGCAAATGATCAACAAGCAGCTGGTGCTCAAAGCGATAAGGGCAGCCGACAAAGCGGTGCGCAGCATGGGGATCCAAGCGCCTCAAATGGCAGTAGCCGGTTTAAATCCGCATGCCGGTGAACAAGGAATGTTCGGAACAGAAGAAATCGAGGATATTGAACCGGCTATCCTGCAAGCACAACGGGAAGGCATTCATGCCTTTGGACCATATGGAAGCGACACCCTGTTTCTTGAGCATTGTGAGCTCAAATACGATGCTTATATCGCTATGTACCACGATCAAGCCCATCTGCCGATCAAGCTATTGGCATTCGATAAAATTACCGCGTTTACTATCGGCACCCCTGTTTTCTTTTGCACCGTCGGTCATGGCAGCGCACCGGATATTGCCGGCAAAGGTGTTGCTTCCCCGAACAGTTTACTGGAATCCATCCGTCTGGTTAGTCATGTTCCGGTAACGGGTTAATTCCTCGGAACCTCTGCTAATAAGCTAATAAAGCAATAACCAATACAAGAAAGAACCCCAACGCTTGCCAAACGCTCCAGCCTGCAACATGGAACGGACTTTTCCCGATCAGGGAGGATACGACGCCAATCGTTCCGCTGAACGGGCCGACCAGAAAGGTCAGCACAGCCCCTCCCGTCAGCGCAATCGTCAGATGTTCCGGCGACAAACCAAGCAGCACCGGATTTAGCGATTCGCCTAAAAGGGTAATGACTGCAATGGGGTGCACACCTGCAAGCGCGAAGGACAGCGTCAGCAGCGGCAATAAAATCAAGAATGCGGGACCGCCCAGCCCGTGATTTAATTCTACAAAGCACTGATGAACATAATGATGATAGCCGGATTCATTCAGGGCTCTCACAAAAAAGCCCGCACTCAAAAAAATCGCAAACTGCTCCGACATCGCCGGAAGCTGATCCTTCACATAGGAGGAGGTTCCCTTCACAAAATGGGAGCCTTTTTTTAACAAAATCGACCATCCATAAGCAAATGGCAGTGCAATTACGGTTACGATAAGAACAATACTCAATAGAAATATTTTGTTCAGGGTCAAGACCAGAACAATCAACAGTGCAATGGCCCATACGATCTGTACCATTTTCATCGTTGGATGAATAGCGTGCGCCCCATCGGGCTCCAAAGCGACGGCAATCTCCGATTCTCCTTCCTTCATGACATCCGAATGCCCAACTCCCCCATCAGCCAAACGAAACCGTGGACCCAGACGTCTGATCACGAGGTAAATCAGCCAGCTGGCACCTAAACCGCCGATGCTGATTCCCCATAATGGCAGCATGATGTTCTGCCACTCCACCTTGGTGATGGTAAGCACAACGCCCAATACGCCAGATACCGGCGCCCACGCAACCGATACGGCATAACCGTGAATAATGGACGATAAAACAAATTTATTGGTTTGTTTTCCTGCCCATTTTTCCACCGAGTTCTTAATGCTATGATACATGATCGGTACCGTGGCCAAACTAAGAAAGCTGCCCATCAGGAACGAAATGACGGTAATAAAACCATAGTATTGAGTATCAGACCTCTTTTTCCGTTCCAAAAACAGCTGTATGGCTTCGCTATACCTGCCGATTTTGATCGGGATGGCCAAAACCGGAACTATGGCAAACAGCGACAGCAGATAAAGCATGTCTCCGAAAGACAAGATGTACTCAAACACACTTGCTCCCGTTTGCCATAGAAACCATGTTCCCCCGCCCAAGAAAAGCAGGGTGAACGCTATTGCGCCCTTCCCGCTTTTCGGGATGGAAATCAGAATCGCCATCACGGCCAGAACAGACAATAACGGTTCCAACATCTGAAAATGGAAAAAGGTAAATACCAGATAGACGATAACCGACGTGATAAAAACAACGGATCGGACCATAGACCACGGAATTTTACGGAAGGCAGACATTGTTCTCACAGGGACCTGTTCAAAGAAACCGCTTCGTTTCGTTTATACAGATGCGAGAATACGAGCAGGAACACGATTAAACCAATCCCCGCCATGTTGCATAGAGGGTTAGGAATAATGATCAACCCTCCGGCAGCAAGAGCCCAGGCCCGGCGAAACCATCCAATCCGGTGATGAATATACCCTTGAAACACGATGCCGAAAGCAACGACTCCCAAGACTCCGCTCGAAATAGCCAAGGCGATATCTCCAACGCTCCCGATCAATAGATAGGCAGGATTGAGAACGAACATAAATGGAATGACGTAAGCTACAAAAGCGAGTCGGGTTGCGGTCATCGCGGTTAACATCGGTTTCGCATCGGCTACAGCCGCGGCTGCGAAGGCGGCCAGAGCGTCAGGAGGTGTAATGACCCCGACGGAAGCCCAGTACATGACAAACATATGCGTGAGAAGTACAGCATTCGCGGCAATCGAATCTACACCGGTTGCTTCCAACACGGATATGAGAGCCGGAATGCTCACGGCGATTTGAACGATATAAGAAGCTGACGGAGGCAGCCCCAAGCCCAATATAAAGGAGGTAAGAGCGGTTAAGGCAAGAGCCAACAGCAGGTTCCCTCCCGCCAGCTCTCCGAGTGATACCGAAAAACGCAGCCCCAGGCCGGTTAGACCGAACATTCCGCTAATCATGCCTGCTGTCGCTGTAGCTGCCGCGATCATCAGCATGCCTTTGGCCCCGTCTTGAAGCGCATCCAGTATCGTTTGAAATTTCATTCGCGTTTCTTTGCGCAATGCGGAAATTATGATGATACTTAATATGGCATAAGTCACAGAATATGATGGACTATAACCCAGTATCAATAAAACCAGCATAAGTACAATCGGCAGCAGCAGATGACCACGGCGTTTGAGGCTGGCTTTCCAATCAGGAAGCTCCTTCCTGGGGATTCCCTCCATACCATGTTTCGCAGCCTCCAAATGGACCATGACGCCAATCCCCAAAAAATACAGCAGCGCCGGCAGAAGAGCGTAAAAAGCGATTTGGATATAAGGAATACCCGTGTACTGCGTCATAATAAAGGCAATAACCCCCATAACAGGCGGCATGATTTGGCTCCCGGCGGAAGCTGCGGCTTCTACCCCTCCCGCGAAATGAGCTTTATATCCGGTCTTTTTCATGAGCGGGATGGTCGATGTTCCCACCGTCATGACGTTTGCGACTGCGCTGCCGGACAACATGCCGTGCAAGGCGCTGCCGATAATCGCAACCTTGGCGGGACCGCCTTTCGTATGGCCGGCCAAGCCCAGAGAAAGATCCATCAATAGCGTACCGAGGCCTGATTTGGCAAGGAATGAACCGAACAGGATGAAAAGTGCAATATAGGAGGCGCTTGCTCCGAGCGGAATACCGAAGGTGCCTTCCGTCCCCATGTAATTTAAATCGATAATGCTGTCCAGGTCATATCCGGCATGCGCAAGGATACCCGGCAGATAAGGTCCGGCAAAGCCGTATAGTAGAAACAATAAGGCAATGATGGGCAATGACGGTCCCGCAAGCTTCCTTGTAGCCTCCAAAACCAACGCGATCATCGCGATGCCCAACAGGGTCTCCATGGTAGTTAACGGCGTGATCATTGGATATCGTTCACCAAGAATATAATCGTAGTTCAAATATAAATAACCCATGGAAAGTATAGTCAACAGGATCGTTGTACTGTTAAGAATCCTATTGATGATGCGGCTTCCGGTTTTATAAGGATACAGCAAAAATATAAGAAACATAGCCAAAGACAGGTGGACAAAGCGCTGCAGGAACGTCTCGAACGTACCGAAGAACCCGGTGTACAGATGATAAAAACTGAAGGCATACGTAATGAATAGCACGAGCTTTTTCAAGTAATGCTGCATTTTCACCCAGCCTTTCTTGTATAATCTTGCGTGGAGCCACACCATGTAACGTTGGTCTTACAGCGTATTATTTCAATAATCCTTTTTCCTGAAAAAATTTCTTGGCCCCAGGATGCATCGGAACGCCAATATCGGCCGGCAGGCTTTCCTGATCCACCGGTTTCAAAGCAGGATCGATTTTTTTCAAATCGTTCAGGTTATCGTATATGGTTTTGGTCACTTGGTATACCAGATCCACCGGTGCATCCTTATTGGCTATAACCACTAGCGGGGATTGAACGGTCACCACATCATGATCCAGACCTTTATACGTTCCCTTTGTCAGGATGGCTCGAACCAAACCGGGATTGGACGAGGTCATTTGTTCAATTTTGTCCTCGGGGATCGCCAGCAAGTCCATATCCTTGCTTTGAGCCAGATCGGTCAATACCGCAAAGGGAGAAGGCACCGTCCAGAACAGTACGTCCAAGCGCCCGTCTTTCATCTGCTCGACGGAATCTGAAAAGGACAGATTTTGAACGCTGGCCATATCCTTATAGCTCATGCCATAAGCCTTAAGAATTCTGGCTGCAATATCTTCGGTCAATAAACCCTTAGGACCAACATTGATTTTTTTGCCTTTGATCTCTTCGATGTTGGTGATTCCTGAATTTTTCAGCACAACGATATGTGTGGTATGCGGGAATAACGAGAGCACATACTGCACATTCTGATTCTTTTCTTTAAAGGGCGGATTACCGGCATAACCGTCAACCGTCGGCATAGCCTGTGAGAATCCCATTTGTCCCTTTCCGCCGTTGACCGCAATTACATTGGCAACACCGCCGCCGGGTTCAATACTGACTTGCTTTAACTGACTCATGTTCTTCTTCAATCCCTCTGTAATACCTACTGCTAACGGATACCATGAACCGGATTGTGGAGCAGCCATGAATCGGAGGTCTAAAGGCTGATTGGAGACCGGGGCCGAAGCGCTATCTCCATTGGTCTGTACTTGTGCTTCCTTCATTGTCGCAGCCGGTTCAGCACTGCACCCGATCACAAATACAAATACAAGCGCCAGAAAAGTAAACGTTTTCAATTGTACGTTTTTAAACATACCCGAATGACCCCCTTGGCAAAAGTAGATAAATGATATGAGGTGAACACTTTTATCATCGTTTTTTTGAGCGGTTTAAACAAGATATTTGTTCCGTATTTCGGAACATGCCGCTCTAATTTTATGAAGAACCCGGGGGCTTAAATATTCAGAAGCGGAAAAAGCTCCCCTTCAGCAGCAGGTTTTCATGATTTCACCTGTCTACTTTAAGGGGAGCATATCTCCAAGGTTGAATCCGACGGAATTGAATTCATTTATACAAAAGGAGGATCCCACGCCTTCTTCCTCCAGCCGAGGGAGTAATCAATCACCTTCAACTCATGGTCAAGCTGAACATCTACTCCAAACGGCAATTTACGGTTGTACCAAAAACGGACATCGCTCCATTTTACTTCATAACCGTCGTTGTGTTCCCTCCAGGTAACATGAATGCGCTGGGCAAAGCCCAGGAACGTACGGACTCCATCTATGCCCATCGTTGCTTGGATGATATGGTTTCTTTTTTCTTTTGTGTACACATCCTCCATCCTGATCGTACGAAAAACAATTTTACCGGTATAAAAGCACTCGTCTGTTTCTACGACAAAGCTCCAGCGAAATCCGCGAAGATCAGGAAGCACATGGCAAATGCTCTGCCGGCCGACCATATTTATAACTTGCTTCACTAAAAGATGATGCCACCAGGCCCGTAACCCGATATATCCTATACTAATCGCATAGACCCAGGTAAAGACGCCCGCCGGGTCATACCCGGCCCACCATAATCCTAATCCGAAGGCATGAAGGAAAAATAAAAACGGATCAAAAATAGCGAGAACATCCAGATGCATCCATTGGCTGTTAAAAGGCCGCATACACTGTACACCATAAGCATTCAACCAATCGAGCCCTACGTGAAGAATAACCGCGGCAAAAATCCAGCCGTAAAGATGCATCCAATCATCCCAACGGCTGTAGGCCATCATCAGCGGCAATGTAATGAACGCAGGCCATATCAACAAAGCGGGTATCGAATGGGTAATTCCCCTGTGATATCTGATATAATACGAGAATCCCTTAATCCGTAGTATCGTGTCCAAATCGGGGGCATGAGAGCCAATCAATGTGCCTACCATAACAGCCTGGGCCAAACTTGGATTATGCGCCACTACGGGGTCCACATAAGCAAGTCCCGCCAATGTCGCGCCAATAATCAAATGGCTCCCTGTATCCATGTTCTTCATCAGCCTCACAATACCTTTGGTCTTGTAACACGAGTACCCATTATGAAGCGGATTCTATTCCTTTGCTGCTTTGTTTCCGTTCCGGGTGACAGTCCCATCTTTCCTCGGTATTAAACCAGTAAAACCATTGATCCGGAGCCATCTTGACCTTTTGTTCCAGAATTTTATTCAACGCATTGGTTGCCTCATACCGCTGATCCGTTTGAAATTGCCCGTTCAAGTCCAGTGGTGCGTCAAAGACGAGCCGGTGACAAAATCCCTTGGTCCGGTATCCGTAAAAAGAAAGAATCGGAACGCCATATTCCAATGCAAGATGTGCCGCACCGTTAGGACTCCTTGTGGCCCGGTTGAAAAAAAAGGCAGGAGGAAAGCTTCGGCGGTAAAAATCTCCCATAAGGAAGACTACACCATTTTGCTTCAAATGGCTCCGCAGCCTGCGAATAAGCTGCAGGGGCGGGACGTTATCGTAATCCAATCCGCGGCAGCCCAGCCGTTGGAATTTGAGATACAAAGGACGAAGCTCCTCACTCCCTGCCGTAGCCACCGTCAAACAGAGATACTTTTGTGACAAATACCAGTAATAGAAAAAAAAGTTGCCGATATGCGGAACCGTTAATATGACTCCTTTTTTGTGCTTGAGCGCCTCTATGAGATGACATTCGCCTTCAATTTCAAAACGCTTCTCCCAATGCCGCAGCAGCCCGGAGGAATCGAATCCTATTTCGTAAAGCGTCAGAAGGACCTGATAGAAATACGATCTGCAGTAATGGCAAAGCTGAAGCGTACCGGTGGTTTGAAGCAGCTGCTTCATATTACTCAGCACCTTTTTTCTCCATTTCACTGCAAACATAAAGAGCAGCCAGCTTAAGCCATAACAAGCTGAACGAATAGCCCAACGGGGGATGAAGCCGGCCCATCGGTGCAATCGATGTTCAAGCCCTGCCATTTTTCCTATCCAGACGTACAATGGAAAGCCTCCTCTGGAACGATGAGTTGAAATCACCTTAGAAATTTCTTTTTGTAGCTGTTCGTGATCTTTTCGGCCTCCAGAATAATGAAAAAATCCGCGGTATCAAAAATCTCGTCATAGGCAGGCTCGCCGCCGATTTCAGCGCCTAACCACTTGTAGCCTTTCATTAATGGAGGCAGCCTACGAAATAACTCCTTTTCGCTAAGCTCCATGTTTACCAGCTGTAAACCTGGAATGCGATGCGTTTCAAGCGGGGTAATTCCAAAGCGGTCCGTAATGACGTGATTCACTGCAAGCATCGTGTACAGCTCATTCAGTTCTTTAATGGTGCCCATATGAAGGCTCGCACATCCTATTAAATAACGGTATCCTTTTTGCTTGATATAATCGGCAATGCCTTCCCATAGCAGTTGAATGACCCTTCCATTGCGATATTCCGCCGCCACACAGCTTCTGCCCAATTCCAGGGTATTCCATTTATAATCTTCATAGCGGGACAAATCAAATTCTGTTTCCGAGTAAAATCCGCAGTGCTGAAGCACCCTGGGCCCGGGAAGCAAGCGATATGTGCCGACAACGGCCTGCGAATTCAGATCCTTAACAATGAGATGATCACAAAATTCGTCATACCGGTCCTGCTCCAAGCCTGAATCGTTCATTAAACGAAGATTACGCTGCTCCTCGACAAAAACCTGGTACCGTAAACGTAATGCTTGCTCAATTTCATCGGAACGATAAGCCAATTTAACTTCAAAAGGTAAAGAGTGCAGCTGTGCATTTCCCATTCGTATTGTCATCGGAATCTCACCTTTCTGCGATGTCTTCCAGCGGGCATCGGAAAAGAAATGGAACGCTTTACTTTGACTTTAGCCTTGAAGTATCAACTCATTGTTATACAGAGATTAATTTTTTGTAATTTCTGATTTTTCGATTCATCATTTCGGGTTCTTACAATAAACAAGGGGCCTCACCCAAGTCTTCGACTCAGATGAGGCCCCTTGTTCATTATGCGGATGGGTTTACTGCTTAACAGCAATACTCCGTGCACGCTGACCCTGCTTCAGATTAACGATCCCGATACCCGCAAGTATCAGAACAATCCCTATTAAGACGCTCCAGCTCAACCGGGTTTGGAAAACGAGCGCGCTGGAAAAAACACCGACTACAGGCACCAGCAATAAACTCATGGAAGCCTTGGTCACATCAATTTTGCTTAAAATATAAAACCATAAGACATAAGCCAGGGAAGATGCGAGCACCCCCGCAAAGAGAACGGCGAATATGCCTTCTCTGCTCCAGGTGATCGCATCCCCTCTTTCAAAAGCCAATGACCCCAAAAGCAGCAGTATGGCGCCGATCAGCATCTGATACCCTGTAAACTGAATCTTATCGTGGGAATGGAGCACTTTTTTCATGATAATATTGCATATCGCCCAGCCCACCGCACCTAATAATACGAATACCTCCATCCACAGCTTCATCCCATTGCCGTCAAACTGAGCCGGATTTATCTCCATGACCATAACCAGTCCAATGATGCCGGTAAATACGCCTAACAATTTCATTTTCGTCAAACGTTCATCAGGCATAAAAAACGGAGAGATGAGCGTCAGCCATAGGGGCATCGTAAAATTCAGAACAGATACAAGGCCCGTATCCATATAATGAAATGCATATTGGGAAGCCGTATAAACATAGGCGATCTGTAAAAAACCGCATATTCCGTACCATTTCCAGTCTTCTTTTTTGGGCAATGGAATCCGCTTAACCCATATGACGGCAAATATGACCAGAGACCCTACAAGAAAACGCAGTGCGGAAAACATCATCGGCGGAAAATATTGCCCCCCGATATTCATTACAACCCAGTTAAATCCCCAAATCGAACATAAAAGAATAATAAGCCAATTCACTGTTGCTCATCTCCATAAATAAAAAAAAATAGGGAGGAAAAATACTCCCCCTCAAGGTATCAAAAAGATTTTTGCATGAGGTACCCTTCCATGAATCAAATCCTGAAACGCCCGGTCTCCATCCCGTAAGGAACGGATTTCCGACCAATCCGATTCGTTAATTTTGCCGCTCTTCAAGAGCTCGAGAGCATCGTAAAAGTCCTGTTTATCATAAGAAAAGGAGCCCAGGATTGATATTTCATTGCGAATACAAACATTGATCGGAATTTGCGTATGATCAATGCCAAGACCGATGTTCATGATGGTTCCGCCCAGATTCACCAGTTCTACAGCCGCGGAACGGGTGGCCTGGAATCCCGCAGCATCGATGATGACGTCAATTCCGGAAGGTCCCATGGCTTCCTTGATTTGATGCAAGTAATCGGGAGTATGGGAAGTAAATACCGCATGGGCGCCCAATTTTTCAGGCGTTCTCAAGCGGGCCTCGTTCGTATCGACGACGATGATTTTGGAGGCCCCCAAAATTTGTGCGGTCAGAAAGCTTAGCAAGCCGATCGTTCCCGCTCCAAATACGACGACGTTGGCAAACGGATGTCCTTCCATCGCTCTTCTGGCCGCTCGCAGCGAACACGCCAGTGGCTCAGTCAGAGCCGCCCGAAAAGGGCTTATTCCCTCCGGAAGAAGATGAACGGCAGATGCCGGCACATGAACATACTCCGCAAATGCCCCCGGCCGATGAATGCCGATGATGGCCCGTTTTGCACACAGCTGCACCAGCCCTTTGCGGCAGGAATTGCACGCACCGCAGGAAAGAAGCGGGTTGACTACAACTTTGTTTCCTTTTGAGAACCCGTTGGTCTTGGCTCCTACGGCCTCAACCGTGGCACTGAATTCATGCCCCATGACCAGCGGAGGTACCCGGAGGCTGTTATGTCCCAGATAGCCTTCAATTTCGGATCCGCAGATCCCTACGGCATCTACCTTCAACAGCAATTCATCTTCCCCGAATGCGGGAACGGCTGCCTCCTGTACTTCCATTTTTTCAGGACCTGACCAAACTAAAGTTTTCATCTTTCATCATACTCCTTGATCATGATAAATTCAACGCTTATCTCTTCCGCAGAGACGGCCTGGTTAGCAAGAAAGCCGGATGGGAAGACTCCATCGGAATGCGGATTTATTTCCTCCTTGTAAAACGCTTGCAAAACACTATATCGGCGAAAATATGACGCGCTCAGCATATTGACGTAAGACTAAATGATATGTATCGCTCACCATTCGGTTTATTATAATAAACCTGGTTTTATATACAAAATGTTACAATTATAATACCATAGGATCAATCCATTATTCAATACATTACCCAGGCAAAAACTTTGAGATGCCCTTTTGGCGCTTGGTCAGTTCTTTGTCCAGTTCGTCCAGCAGGATGTTGGCCAGAAGCAGGGTTAACGGCCCGCCTTGCGGCGTGCCCTCTTCCATCCTCTGACATCCCCCGTTATCCATGACTCCGGCGTTCAGGTAAGCCCGAATCCGTTTCAGCACACGCTTATGGAGTTCGGCTTTCACCGTTTCCCAGTGGATATTCAGGTAAGCTTGTAGCTCCACTACCGTTACGCCGTCCACACCGGGGGCTCCTCCGTTTTGGACCACTCGCTTGTAAGCGAGCCGTAGGTTGTCCCCTTCGAACATCCTCTCCAGTGTTACGAAGTGACTTCGCATATTCCGCAGGCCTCCCCAGATAAGAACGTCATCTGTCTGCCCGCGACCACTGGAGTCTACAGGATTAGCCCTTGGCGGCTTTGGATTTCATTATGTTTGGGCAACTCATCCGACTAACCCTGCCTCAAATCCAGTTCGTGTACCTTGACCCGTGCATTTGCCCCCGGCTTCCTTCGGATTCCGCCTCGCGGCGGACACCCTTTCCCTTAGCTACGGTAGGCGCTCGCCAGCCCCCGTTCGGGACTCTCACCCTAAAGATGACGCCCATGCTGGGCGTACCAAAAAAAGACTGACCAATGGCGGATCAGTCTTTTTTGGATGGGATGGCCGTACATCCTGCTTCGCCTGCTAATTCTTTCAAATCAAATCTGCAGGTTTATCATCGCCGACCGGCTCTTGGCAATAATTGACTTCACTGGCAGCTCCCAAAGGCGTAATTTCGTAAAGATACCGGCGAATCAGTTCTTTTTCCATCACGGTAAACGGCACAGATGAGCAAAGATCAAAATGAATGGTTCCCGTGATCATATCGTAGCTGTTAAAGGTCATCCTTCCGTTGGAAAACAGCTCATTCATCACCTCGACGATGCGGTTTTGATTTAAGCTTCTGCTCATTGCCGCTTGAACCACAGCCTCCGGAAGCTCACCAACTTGCGGGACCCGGTCAGCTTCAATCTTGTCATAGGATTTGACTTGATAACAAACGTGCTGAGGCAAATAACCGGAAGCGAATTTCTTCAACTTGGTTATTTCTTTATCGGGTAATTGCAAATTATCGTTCCATGCATAGATCGTGGCTTTATTGTTGCCGTCGGTATGAATTCTTACATATCTCAAATGAGGATACTGTTTTTTAATCATATGCTCCGATAATAAGCGAGTTCCCACTGTAATCACCTCGTTCCCGTAATGCTGAAGAAGCTTTCACACTATGATTGTTAACGCTTACAATCACGTCCTTAGCTTTCCGCTGCTATGTGCCCCTCCTCCCGTAGAGACATCGATATTTCATTGTATTTAATTGACATTCGATTCAGAATCATTCCTTGAATTTAAATCTACGATCGTTGGATGTAAAGTGCGGCCGGGGAAAAATGAAACGGTGCATGCGAAAATTCGGATCATTTTGATTCGACGCAAACAGGATACCCGTTACAACCATGAACGGATACCCTTGCGATTCAATGATCAAGTATGGCAACGGCTCTCACCGGAGACCCGTCCCCGTGCCTAATTTTAAGAGGGAAGCCATAAAACATGAAGCTTCTTCCGTAAGGCAGCAATTCCAGATTTACCAGGTTCGTATAGGTGAGGATTCCGATCGCCAACAGGTTTCTCTCCACAGCTTCCGTAAGGTTTCCTCCTACAAAAGGCGGATTGGCTTGTTTAATTCGTTCAAACTGTTCCATTCCGCATTCTTCTATAAAAAACAAGCCTTGACGAACCGGCCACTCCGAATGTAATTTTACAAGCTGTGCCGTTCCGAAAAATCGTTCGACAGGAATCTCATCGATGGATTTCCCCCCCTGATGCATATGTGAGAAAGCATCGACATGTGTTCCGGTATGTGTGCCCAACGTCAATTGACGCAGCTCCCATGTATGCTCTTCGCGGGTATGAACCACTTCAACCTTCACTTCGGGATCACCCGGGTAAACGGTCATTCCATCCATTATCATCTCCGATAAATCAATAACCCTCATGTCTTCCTCCCCAAGAATTCTCGTTGACTCTTTGATGTTAATCCAACTTCACTGCATCTACAACTTTAATCAGACGCGCTTTGTTTTCTTGAGCCTTACCGGTCTGATAGATTTCATAATCATCGATGATCAGCGTGATCTGATAACGTTTACCGTTTAATTTTAATGATTCAAGCTGCCGGGCAGGGTTATCGGTCAACGAAAAACCGTTGCGCTGCTTCCCGACATCAGTTACCGGAATTTTGGCGGCGCAATGGCTGCTCGGGGTAAAATAATTAAGCAGTCCCCACCCTTCACCGGATTCATTATCGTCGATAAATACAATCTCTCCGCAAACCGTGGTCTCGCCTTTAAATTTGACTACAGCCCAATAATCCGACTCGTTGATCGGTTGAACATCCAAATCTTGGATCGTCATTCCCGCTGCGGTTTGACCGACCCTTGCCTGACGCGCATCAAAAATGTAATCTTCATGAGAATCGACCGGATTTCCCGGATTCATGATCAACAAGAACAAAAGCAGGATGTTGATCATATCCGCATTCCTCCCTTATCCATGATTGGCTAACGGCCTCAGCTTCTGCTTCAACTATCCAAAGATACAATGTATATATTCGGGTTCCTTGCGGAATATCCTCTTAGGCGTATAAACGAAATGGAGAATCGAGTAGGAGGGGGCGGCTAACCCCCGTCCTCTCACCTATGAAAACATGCAAGTCCCTTGTTCAAAAAATATGTATTGCTTGATTTGGATCGAAAAGGCGAGGAGGCGATTAAACACACCTCTGACTCTCCAGTGTTACGAAGTGGGAGATATCCGTCCCAAAAACCGAACGTACATTCTATATTGACATAGAGGGTCTTGCCCTCAGCTACGGTAGGCGCTCGCCAGCCCCCGTTCGGGACTCTCACCCTAAAGATGACGCCCATGCTGGACGTACCAAAAAAAGGCTCCCGGCATATCACCGGGACCCTTCAGCTTCTTCAAACGTATCAATACACAATTTTTACGGTCCGCGTTTCCGGCAGATACTCTACCTGCGCACCCAAAACCTCGGACAGCAGGCGTACCGGAATCATGGTGAGTTCGTCTACCAGTCGGGCCGGCGATTCCGTAGTATGTTCAATACCGTTAATGGCATACACGTTACGACCCGTAAAGAAAGTGATTACGCGGCCGTTTTTTGTATAGACCGCCGCTTTGCGTTCGTCATCCCAAGTCACTTCGGCTCCCAGCGCCGCGGCCAAGTCCCTGACCCATAAATAGGACGTGCCTTCCTCGATAAACGGAGCCCTCTTCAACGGGAACGGCACGTTATCCACTGTATAGCTATCATCGTCCAGCTTGAAGGTGACCACGTGCTGAATTCTGTCTTTCTGCTCTGTCAGCTTCACATACGCGGCGATGTCTGTATGCAGCTTCTGCTTCCCGATGCCGCGAATCGGCTCCGTATGAAAATTCCAGGCTTTCTCGAGCGTTTGGGATGCCCCGTTCACTGTTACGCCCAGCTTCACATATGCAGCATATGAAGTGTCTGGCTTTAGGGGCTCGGGTGGAATTAAGATGACGCTGTTGGTTAAATGATCGTCATTGCTCGGACTGTTTTGCAGCAGCTTCACCGGTTGACCCGATTCATCCTTCAAAGTCGCTTCAAGCAACTGGACTTCGCCAACGCCTTTTCCCGTTACGACTACCTTAAGCGGATACCCGACGGGATAATCTCTTGACGCATGCATACGTATTGGATCCGGATTTTCGTAACCGTCAAAAATCAGCGGAACATAGGGATCCCCGGGGGCAGGAGAGACCGTCATCTCCGTTTCGGAGTTTTCCCCATAGCCAAACATGATGACGACATAATCCCCGACCATCTCTATACCTGCTTCCGTAACATGCGGCATTAAAAAGGGCTTGCGGTGATACGGCGCATCAAACAGCTGGTCGATGGAATCCACGAGATTTCCCGTTTTAAAAGAAACATTTTCTCCGACGCCGCGAAAATATCCGGCATAAACCGCACGCTCGGAAGGGGTGGCTCCTATATAACCGGGCAATCCCTTCTTTTGATCATGCAGCGAAACCGAAGGCGTCGTCTCCCCTGCACGGTTCGTGAACAAATATTGAGCATGGAGTTGGGCAGCTAACGTCAGATTCCCGTTGAGCTTGACCGGCTTTAATCCGTAAAGCATGCGATAATCGTTGATCGCTTTCAGACCCAGTTGACGGGTCTGTGAGTATGCGGCGGGAACTTCGCTTATAGGGTTGTCTGCTACCGTGAACGTCCAATTCAAATGAACCGTCTGATAACCGGTAAATTGCAGCTGCACTTCAACCGAATGCTCCCCTGGCGTTAATCCCGCAGTCGGTGTATATGTAAAACTCATCGTTTCTTTATCAAAAGTCCCCGAAACAAGCTTTTGATCCAGCTTCATACTAAACGAACCAACCTGCAGTCCGTTCCTTTCGCCAAGCTCAAAACCGATGGTTGGCTTGGATATGCCCACCGTTCCTTTCGGATACCCGAAATAGGAGAACGATTCCGCGTCCGCTCTCGGGGCCGGAATGGTCAGCATGGCGATCATCATCCAAAAGGCAAGCCATACCTTCCATGTCGTGGATGTAAGAACCTTCTTCACTTCTGATTTCCCTCCAATCTTGTATGCTTCGGCTCTTCCTGCCCTTCATTAATTTTAATTCATTACCTTCCCCTCATTTTCCTTCCGTCCTATCAAAAAACAATAATTTGTAACATTTTCAGCTGTCAAAAGCCAAAATAAGCCACCGGCGGTGACCTACTCATCTCATCGTCATACGATTCCCGAATGATATATAGCTCTCGTATGATAGGCGAACGAATGTACGGAGTCTCTTTGAATATGTTCCAATATCATATCCTGGATGGTGAGAAACACCTGAACATAATGACCGTCAAATTGCGAATAACTCTGGTTCAGCAGTTCTTCGCGAGCGTGCTGTATGGACATCCCTTTTTTATAGGGGCGATCCGATATCATACAGTCGAAAGCATCCAATATCGAACAAATGCGGGCATATACAGGAATGTCGTTTCCCTTCAAGCCGCTGGGGTAGCCTGTACCGTCCCAACGCTCATGATGATAATGAATGGTATCGATGACATCCTGATCGGTAATTCCTTCCATGATGGCCATCTGAACTCCGAAAAAAGCATGACACTTCATATATTTCCACTCTTCCTGTGTGAGCGAGGATTTCTTTTTCAAAATGGAGTCATGGATGTGTACCTTGCCAATATCGTGTAAACAGCATCCTGCAATCAATTTTTGGGTTTGCAATTCATCAAAGTTCAGATAGGCCGCCATCAGCTTGGCCATTTTTCCAACCCTTATACTATGCTCATAGGTCACTATATCTTTGACCAGCAATTGTGTTAGTCCGTTTACCGCCTGTTCACCGTTCACTGACATCACCCTTTCCGTAAAATACCTCTCATTGTCCTTATTTCATTCATGTCAATCGCTTGATATACTCTTGGTATCTGATCACCGCACAATCCAATTCCTTGCTTAATGCTTTAACTTCCGGATCGGATAAACAAAGCTTGATGTTGAATATGCCATGCATTTTGAATCGAATTCTCTCAATTTCTTCCGATAAATGTTTCAATCGCTTTTCATTAAAAACACCGTACATGGCCTCTCACCATCCTCACAGGCTACAACATCCTCTTTTTAACGAAGCCATCTTTTTCGATTACAATAAAAAAGAAAACCCTCCGAATGAAGGGTTTTCTTCCTCATTCCGGCGGCTGGCTGGCATGGTGTGTTTCCACACGTTAGCCCCTTTAGCTTTGCGACACCACTTTTCAATGGCTGTGCCTTGATCGGACTATCATTGGTTGTACATTGTTTACATTTGGTGCAAAAGAAATATGTATATCGTCAAAACTATCGACATGGATAGTGTTAATTTATGGTGTTTCGACATCTTTTCTTTTATTCTAACACATTTTCCACAATTTGACTATCATTTTTACGAGTCTTTAGTACTATATTTTAGAATATCATCTAGGTCTTTTTACATTAAAAAAACACCAGTACGAAACTAAATTCGCAGCTGGTGTGTTTTACATGCCGATTTCCAGTCCCCTGCCGGTTCGGAAGTTTTATATTTCGCGGCTTGTTGTCAACCCCCTAAAGCGTCCTTGAAGAGCCCCATTTCATTACCCGGGTGCAAACCCGTCCGATCAAATGCTTATCATGACTGATCACAAGCATTCCCATACCGCGCTTTTCGGCCGCCTCTAGCACCGCATGCCAGATTTGGGCCTGGGTTATGGCATCGAGCATCGTGGTAATCTCGTCGGCAATCAAAAAACGGGTGTTAGGACCAAGGGCCCTGGCGATACAGAATCGTTGGAGCTCGCCGCCGGACAACTCGCCGGGACGCCGGTTTAGCCATTCCTCCTCAATGCCTAAAGAGGCAAGAAGCTGTTCATCGGGGTCCCAGCTCTCCTTCAGTACGGACCGCATGAGCCATCGCGGGTTGACCGCTTTTTCCGGATGCTGAAATATCAGCTGAACCGGAAGAAAGCCTTTGGAAGGCAGAGGAGCGCCATTCAACAGAACGCTTCCCTCCTTGGGCTTCTCATAGCCGGCCAGCATGCGGGCTAAAGTGGACTTGCCGCAGCCGCTTGGCCCGACCAGCCCTACCACTTCACCGGGCTTGATCATGATGTCTATCCCCCTGAATATCCAAGAGGCCCTTTCGTAATGAAAACCCAGATTTCGCCCTTCAAGAAGCATGGATGCACCTCACCGATCCGCCGCGCAGCCATCGCATCTCGGGCAGAGAGTTCATGCATTCGTTCGTAGCCATCGGACAGCGCGGAGCAAACCTGCAGCCTTCAGGGAGCGCATCCGGATGCGGCTGAAAGCCCGGGATCGGCTCAAAACCGTTTTGCGGGAGCGCTCTCCACAATGCCTTGCTGTAAGGGTGCCGAAGCTTTTCCCCGCTGCCGGCGAAATCGTCCGGACGGGCCGTCTCTACGGTCGTGCCGGCATAAATGATGGCTACTTTATGAGCGATCTGCAGGGCTGCTTCGATATCGTGAGTGATGAACAACACACCGCATCCCTGATCAGCCAGCTCTTTGAAGAAGCCGAGCGTCTCCTTGACAACGCCGGCGTCGAGACCGGGAGTCGGTTCATCGGCAATGACAAGCTTTGCACCGCTCATGCTTGCCGTGGAGACAAGAATCCGCCTGGCCATTCCGCCTGACAGTTGAAAAGGAAACATGCGTTCCACTTCAGCCCCCAGTCCATACCGTTCAAAAATCTCCCGCTGTTTCTTGACCGCTTCTTTAGCGTCTCCGCGGTTCGTCCGAACCTGCTCTCCTACGCGCATCAACGGATTCAGATAATTGACCGATTGCGGGACAAGAGCAATCTCGCGCCCCCTTAACGCAGCTTGTCTGGCTGTCGTAAGCTCTTCTCCATCATAACGAATGGAGCCGGAGGTCTCCGCACTGTCCGGGAGAATCCCCAGGATCGCATGGGCCAACAGGCTCTTGCCTGCACCGCTTGACCCGACTAACGCAACGATCTCTCCGGCATGGACGGTAACATTCAGCTCCTGTACCACGTTCAGCTTTTTTTGCTGAAAACCGCGGGTATACTGCAGGAAGGAGATGCTTAAATGATTCACTTCCAAAAGAACGGACATTTCCGCACAAAACCTCCCTTACGTATGACTCATGACCCCAAAAAACTACTCATTCGACCTGTGCGTTTCCAGGAGCAGCCGCAGATTTTCACCTGCCGTATCGAAGGCCCGTACAATGATCAGCAAACAAAGGCCCGGAAAAAACGCCAGCCACCATAAGCCGGTCGATAAATATCGCATAGACTCGGACAGGATGATACCGATGGCCGGCTGATGAGGAGACAATCCCATGCCCAAGAACGAAATCGCCGCCTCATGCAGGATCGCATGCGGAAAAATAAGCAGCAGGCCCACCAACAGCTGGGGGATCAAATGAGGCGTCATATGTCTAACGGCTACCCACCAGCGGGACTTCCCGAATCGCCGCGAAATCTGAACAAACTCGGACGAACGCAGCTGCAGCACTTCGGCACGGATAATGCGCGCCAGACTCGGCCAATGGGTCAGGGCAATCCCGATGACAACCCCTCTGACTCCGCCGCCCAGAACAAAGCTGATCAAAATAAGCGTGACCAGATGAGGCACACTCAAAAACAAATCGATCAACCAGCCGATGATGCGATCAACCGTTTTCCCCATCGTTGCGGCGAGCAGCCCCAGAACGGCGGCAATGCTTACACTCGCAACCGCAGCCATCATTCCGACTTGTATGCTCAGGGTCAATCCTTTTAAGGTGCGTGTAAACATATCCCTTCCCAGCCAGTCCGTGCCGAAAGGATGAGCAAGAGACGGAACCCGATTGCGCAGTTCCAGATGGGTCGATAAGCTTACGTCACCCAGCCAATGCCCTGTGAACCATGTTCCTGCTATGAGAACAGCCGCAGACACAGCCAGGAACAAAGCCCTCTGTCTTGGATTGCATTTGGATGCAGAACGGAGGATGCGGCGTTCGGGGGCGATATCCCTCTTCATACGGAACGCCCCTCCCTGATCCTGGGATCTATCGCGCGATAGATCAGATCTGCAACTGTATTTCCCGTAAAGACGAGCACCGCGCTGAACAGGACGATGCCAAGCAGAAGCGGGACATCGCCCCGAAGGCCCGCTTCCACCGTGGCCTGACCCAAACCCGGGTACGAAAACACCTGCTCCGCCAGCACGGCTCCGCCAAACAGCTCGCTGAAGCCTGTAAACTGCAAGGTCACTGCCGGCAGCGCCACTGCGCGCAAACCGTGTCTCCAAAACAGCCAAAATCCGCGCTCTCCGCGGGCTCTGGCAAACAAAATATAATCGCTTGCGAGCACGTCCAGCAGCTTCTGCCTCGTATGCAGCGCGATGGGGGCGATGCCGATGACGCTTAACGTCAGTGCGGGCAATGTCATATGAAGCAATCTATCCCCCCATGTGACGTTCTCGGCGAGTACCCCGGCCGGAACACCCAGGCCGATCGGAAACCAGCCCAGCCACACGGCAAAGAAAATCAGCAGCACCAGACCCAGCCAGAAGGCGGGAGTGGAAGCCAACGTATAACAGTACCATTTGATCAGCTTGTCCAGCCATGTATCTTTATTCATCGCAGCGATTACACCCGCAGTAAAACCAATGAGTCCCGATAAAACCCACGAGACTCCCATTAGCGCAAAGGATGCGGCAAACCGTTCGGCGATCACTTCCCCAACCGGAAGGCGGTACATCATGGAGATTCCCAAATCCCCCTGCAGCACGGCGGCTCCCCAATGAAAAAAGCGCTCCAACAAAGGCTTGTCCAACCCCCAATATTGGGCAATTTGTTCCCGCTGCTCCGGACTTACCCGCATCATATCGGCTCCGACGTAGGCTTGAATCGGATCGATCGGAGAGTAGCTTACGAGCAGAAAGGAAATAAAGCTGATGGCCACCAGGAGAAAGACAAGCCGTATGCTCTTCATCCATATAAATGTAATCATGCTTCGCATCATGGGGTAATGACTCCGTTCTCCCTCTATTTCAGCCATTTCCACTCTTCGATGTTGTCCGTCACCGGCCATCCGTGACCATGAGGGTGTATTTTCTGCTTTCCGATATCGAGTCCGTCCTTGACCAAATACAGATGATCGATATTCACAAGCCATGCCCAAGGCGCATCGCCCAAGGCGCTTACACCGGTGGTACCATCCCACTGCGCTTTTTTCCAGAACTCCATGGCCGCTTCCTCACTGGTCGCCTTCAGCGCTTGCTCCATATATTGATCGACGACCGGATTACTGTAATAGCCGGCGTTGTAATATTCGATACCGCGATATTTCGTGCTGAACAGATTGTACATCTCGAGCGGGTCGTGGCTTCCCCAGCCGAACAACACGGCACTGGAGTGCATCATCGTTTTGATATCGTCCCAGCTCTTGCCTTCGACCTTGATGTTAATGCCTATCGCCTTGATATGATCCGCTGCCGCAATCGCAAGAGACTGGCGCGTCACATCGCTGGCCGGATAGATGAGCGGGAATTCCGCTTTCAAGCCGCCCTTCTCTACAATGCCGTCGCCGTCGGAGTCCTTCCAGCCGGCATTCGCCAACAGACTTTTGGCTCCTTCCAGATCAGCGTCCGGGAAGACCGTTTTCGGGTTTGACCAAGGAAGACCGTCGTTGACCGTGTATGCCGGGGTTCCATACCCCTCCAGCACGCCCTTTACAAGGGCATTGCGGTCGATCGCCATATTTATCGCTTTGCGAATGGCGATATCGGCCGTTACATCGTTACCGATCGGATGACCGTCTTTTGTTTTGCCGCCGGAAGGGACAACAGGAAATACAATCCCTCTGTTATCGACGGTGCGTACGGCTTCAAGGCGCATTCCTTCCACCGTCTGCTTGCTGAATGCAGCGGGGATGTACGAAATGTCCACCTTACCGGCCTTGGCTGCGGCAAAAGCAGCATCCTCATTCAGAAACAAAAACGTCAGCTTCTTAAAGAAAGGCTTGGTCCCGTAATATTCCGGATTCGCCTCCACAATCAACTGCTGTCCTTTATCCCACTGCACGAGCCGATAAGGCCCCGATCCGACCGGGTTGGACGCATAATTCGGGCCGTGCGCATGCTTTGGAACGATCCCTGTCGTAACCAGCAAATAGATGAAGGGCGACTGCGCTTCTTTCAAAGTAAACTGCACGGTATATTCGTCGATGGCTTTTACGCTTTGCATATTCGTCAGATCAATGACCGAGCCGCTCTTTGCAGCGGTCTCAAATGTATACTGCACGTCCTGCGCAGTTAACGGCTTGCCGTCGGAAAACTTTGCATCGTTGCGAAGCTTCACCGTCCATACCTTCCCGTCTCCGCTAATTTCGTAGCCGGTCGCGAGGTCATTGACGATGCGAAGTTCATGATCCCGCTTCAGCAGTGTGCTTTGGAAAAGCGGCGACCCGTAACGTCCCCAGCCGGCAGTCGGGTCAAAGCCTGTATCCGGTTCGGAACCAACAGCCAGTATAAGTTCTTCATTGTTCGTTTCCGAACGCTGCTCCGTTTCCTTCGAACAGCCTGCCATAAGGCTGATCAGAAAACATGCCGCAATGAATACCAGGGTCATGCGAAAGAATTGCCTCTTCACTTTTTTCCACTCCGAATCTTTTTATATTTGATCGTGTCACGAATAATTAATAGTGTAACACAGACGTTTCTTTCCGTCACTAGCCGCAGCATAAAAAAAACACTGCCCGAAACCAGTTCAGACAGTGTTTTTCGATGAAATTAACAACGGGAAGCAAAACATAGTCCATTCTTGCCTCCATAGACATCCTCCAACATCGATAGGACTCGGAGCCGCATCAGGCTGAGCCGAAATAAAAAGCGATCGCCGCGTTAAAGACAACAAGCAGCGGAATTCCGTATACAAAAGAAACATGCTTTGTCTTATGTCTCCATTTTCGCATGCCGAACCACATGCCTAAAGCTCCTCCGGCCGCAGCAATAAGAAAAAGCGTATGCTCGGCTATTCTCCGGCTGCCTTTTTTCGCCTGAGATTTATCGTATCCCATGATGAAAAATGCGACAAAATTGATTGTAATCCAATAGATCATCCATAATTCCACCGCGGCTCCCCCTGTACGGTTTGATGGTTGATTTCCGCTGCCCAAATCCAGAAACGTCTTGGCTCATAGAAAGACGATATCCGCTCCGATGCATTCTGTCAAGTCTGCTTAGCGAGTAAAGGCGTCGCCGATCCATGCAAAAAAACCGCCCTCAGGCGGTTCCCGTACGCTTGTTTAGCTGCCATTGCGGTGCTGTTTGGTCGACAGCTCTTTTTCCGGCTGTTGAAAACTATGGGTATTCTTCATTTGTGCCGATTTTTCTTGCCGAAAGGCAAGGGCAGAGCGAACGCAAATGTTTTGCAGCTTGGCCTCCGTTTTCCTTCCTTGTGACAATGCAGCACGGCATTCATCTCGCCCCCCAGCACGATAATCATGCTTGACAAATAAAGCCACATGAGCAGCACAATGATGCCTCCGATGCTTCCGTATGTTTTGGTGTAGCTGCCGAAGTTGTTCACATAAAACGAAAACAACAATGATGTAACCACCCAGCCCAAGGTCGCGAAAACGGCCCCGGGCAGCACTTCCCTGAAAGTCAGCCGCAAATTCGGCGTATAGCGGTACAAGAGCGCGAACACAATTACCATAACAACCAAAGGAATGGCAAACTGGCCGATTCTCCAAAAGGTCTCGAAGCTGCCGGGCATAAGCGAGAAGCTGTATAGCGCCTCTCCGATCAGTCGGCCGAAGACCAGCATGATGAACGTAAATAATATCCCCATCGCCAAAATAACGGTGAACAGTACGGAAATACCGCGAACCTTCCAGTAAGGTCTGTTCTCCTCTTCATCGTAAGCCTTGTTCAAAGCCTTGATGACCGCATTGACTCCGTTGGACGCTGACCATAAAGCGGCCGCTAAACCGAGAGAAAGCAGAGAACCGCTGTTCGAGCCATCCATTTCTTGAAGCACGCTCTGAATCAACTGGATGGACGTGTCCGGCATGATCTGAGCCAGGCTCCCGATCCCGTCCCGAGTGTGAAGATCGGTAAAGCTGAGAACCGCAATAACGAAGATAAGGAAAGGAAAAAAGGACAGTATCAAGTAATAAGTCAGCTGCGCACCCATGGCGGGAACATCATCGTCTTGGAACCGGCAGTAAAGGTTTAGCAGAAAGCTTGTCCAGCGAAGCCGCGGTTTTGTGGATCTCCCCATACCGGGAGTTTTGCCGGAGCCGCCATAAGAAGCTTGTCCTCCTAAGTCCCGCTCCACTTTAGCCGGCATCTCTCCTTCCCCCTTCCCGATATACACATGCAGTACTTCACCTCGGAGTCCGGTCATGAAACAAATTCCAAGGTTTGAAAGCTTCATGTATTCCTCGCGCAGTCATTTCTTAACTTCATCACCAGATTACTTATTCACTACGGTCATAACACCATTATATTCCTCGTTTACATAACCGATGCCTACCTTCGCCATTCAAAGCTCATCGCAGACACGAAACGGATAAGCCGACAAATCCCGCAATCCCCGTTTCATGTAAAGAAGCGAACTGATGACCAAGTACTAGATCAAAATAGTACTTTTTGCACGAAGCTTCAGGCCTTAATATAAAAATGATCCTAGCTAGGGTTAGGCTCAAGAATACGGCGGTTGCTTGGGAGTATGGTGGAGATGCAATGGATGGAAGCAAGTATGCTGGTCTTAAATTATTTGCTGGGAGGCTTTTTTGCAGGGTATTGGATCGTCCGCTTAAAGGACGGGAGAGATTTACGTACGCTGGGCAGCGGCAATGCGGGAGCACGCAATGCCGGAAGAAGCCTTTTCGCTTTTATATGGTTTAATACGTTTCTTGGACCGTTATTTGAGCCGTCATGAGTATGATATGGGCATCATTCGGGTACAACCCGGGAGCTCAAGCTTTATCGTCATCTGCCGCTGGGATCTGGATTTTGATGTCATTCCATCCCCCTATGGAGAGCCCTTGGATTACGAGCGTTTGGAGGAAACCGCGAACTCTGGAGGGTACGGATGGATGTGGGCGGTTCATGGGGAGACTTCCACCGGAGTCTTGAACGATCTGGATCGATTGAAACAAATTAGCAGCAGACACGGGCTTCTTCTGGCGCTGGATTGCGTCAGCTCGTTCGGAGCCGTTCCTTTTCAACTTGTACGACCAAGGCTTTGAACTGCAGTACGAGAGCGATTATTTGCTTAAACGCAATTGGCTTCAGATCGCTGCGCTCGGAGCACTGAAGGACAAAGATATCCGGCGAATGCCGGAGTGCTTGAATTACTGCGTGAAACGACCTGCCGCACGGGATTTTAGTCTTCTCCATACTCCTTGGTAAATGACAACATCATAAGATCAATATGAGGAACGCAGCAACAGCATAAAAGAGCCGCAGAACAAATAAAGGGTCTATTGCTCTTCTTGAAGCGGTTAGCGCTTCAGAATTTTGGTCCAGAACCCGCCGCGGAACGTCCGAGGTTCATACGAAATCACGAAGGCCTTGGGCGCGATATTTTCAATGAGCTTCATCAGATTTTTTTCTTGATTCCGTTTGGCAAGCACCTGCATGACCAACCGGGGGCCATCCCGGCCCTCCGCCAACCAGCTCGTCACGCCAAAGCCTTTCTCACGCAGCTGGAGCGGAAGCAAGTTTGCTTCATGATCGACTACAATCTGCAGAGTCGTATACCCAAGCGCCAGCCATTCCTCTATTTTAATGCCAAGCCATACGCCTGCACCCCAGCCAAGACAATACGCGGCCAGATTAATTGGTTCATCAATATTTTTCAGTACAATATTTAATGCCATTAAATAGATGAACACTTCAGCCATGCTGATCAAAGCGGCCAACAATCGCCTTGCTTTCATTACGAGAATGATACGGATCGTAAATAGAGATACATACACCACGTTCATAACCACGATGGTACTCACGATTTCGAGCCCGTTCATGCGGCAAGCCTCCTTTGCTATCGCCCGATGTTTGGAAATGATGGAGTTCTCGTCCGGTACAGACCCTTACCCATTGTGAATCAAAAAAGCGGAATTTTCAACCTCTTTCACAAGCTATATTTTCCCTGTCTCCATGATGAAACGAACCGACAAATTGAACATATTCCGAACAAATAAATTCAGCCATAGATCTGCCGCAAAATTGGTATATAATGAAAGTATTGTATTATAAGGAGGTGTGCATTTATGACATGGAGAACGCCTTTAGGGCGTCTTCGTCTCGCCGCTTTGTACGAAGGGATATCTTATCTTGTGCTCCTCTTGATCGCCATGCCGCTCAAATATTTTGCCGATTTTCCTATGGCCGTCAGGATCGTAGGAGCGCTGCACGGGCTGCTCTTCATTCTATTCCTTATCGCGGTTGCGCAGGTGATGTTCGTGCATCGTTGGTCGATTATGCGGGGAATCGGCGCTTTGATCGCATCGCTCGTTCCGTTCGGCACGTTTGTGCTTGATGTGCAGTTAAAACGCGATCAGCGGCAATAACCTCAAAAACCCCGATCCCGCGGGTTCATGAAATTAGCCTTGTTCGCGCGGTGCATCTTGTTTCTCCAATAAGAGAATGAGATGCTCCAACGCTTCAAGTTCGTCTTTTCCTCTCGTTTGAACCGTCAGCTTCGTACCTCGCCGAATGGGAAGCAGCATCATCCCCAATAAACTTTTGGCATCCAATTGAAGATTCAGGTTTTCATACTTGAACATGACATCCGAACTAAATAGGCTGGCTTGATGCGATATCCACTGCAGCTCCTGCGCTTCCATATCTCTGCGTACGGTGATTTCACACACTCTCATATGCTGCATCAGTCCTCTCCTATGAATAAATTTACTATATCATAAGTTATACGGTAAGCGTTTGCAAGGCTATTTTTCGGGTCGGGGACCCTGTAATTAAAGCATGGCGGCTGCATTCATTCTCTCCTTCAGCCAGCGTTGGATGCAATCCGTCATTATCTCCAGATTGGACACGCCTTCCCCAGAGACAAAAGGATCATGGCGCCTGAAATAATCGGCATGGCCTCCGATTAAAGAAAGCTGAACACGGCTTGCCGGCGCGTACTTTTCCGGATTCCAGCGCCACCATCTTCCCGCCGCTTTTTGCCATCCTCCCCAACTGCCCATACGGGTCACGGGATCCGTCCTGCGGCCATCCCCGCCGAATCTGATATAGAGCGTGTCCTGCCGATCTTCAGGATGCACAGCACACTTAGGCGAACCGATTTGAATAATGAAGTGCCTGAGAGCATCTTTTTCAGCGTAATCCTGCAGCAAAAGGCGGGACGCATGCGCTGCTGCCACTCCGCCCCCGCTATGACCGATGAACACACGAATTCCGCGAAATGCCGCATGGCCTCTGCTAACCTCTTGCGCTGCCCGGCGTCCTCCGACAGAACGTGCAAACTGTTTAGGGCCAAGCGCCGTATCATGGGTAATCTCGAGCATTTGGGCAGCCGCTTTGCGGCTCCAATCCCCGTACGGGAATAAAAGCTGCGAGGTCGCGGACAAGCCCGCTTTTATCATCCGTCTGCTTAGCTCATACCGGAAGTCTTCCATAAAATCCGGTGACGTGGCCATTCCGCACATCAAGTATAGCTGCAACTCCTTATTTTCTTTCTTCATGAATCCGAACACCTGCAATGCGTTCCATCAAGCTTGGATGGGTGGACCGGAACAGCTTCACCAGCAGCGGCGGATTCATTTCACTAAGAGAAGCTGCGGCAAGCTTCTGGTACATTGTCACCGCTCCTTCCGTACTGCCGATTAAACGAATCGCATACTCGTCAGCCGACCGCTCCGCCTGTCTGGATATGAAATTGGCCGCAGGACTGAAGGCAAAGGAAAGCAGGGAAATAATGAGCAGCAGTACCGGAAGGGCGGCAGCATCACCCGCTTTTCGAATGCCCCATCGAGAGCCCCACCGCCGAATCATCGCCTTATAGAGCATGCTGCCAATCCAAAGCAGGAAAAATGAGGAGGCAACGGAACCCAAAGCACTCCACTCCAAATGGTGCATCGCATAATGACCCATCTCATGAGCCATGATCAGCAGAATCTCATTCTCGTCCAGCCTCTGCAGCGTCGTATCCCAAAGCACAATCCGCAGGCTGGAGCCGATCCCGTTGACATAAGCGTTCAGCGCATTCGTCTTCTCCGACACCTTCACTTCATACACCCTGTGCGCCGGAATATCCGCTTTATCCGCCAAAGCTAAAATTTTCTGCTCGAGCTGCGGGTTGGAAAGCCGGTTAAACTCGTTGTAGAGCGGATCAATAACCACGGGCTGTATATACATCAGAAAGAGAATGAACGGCACGGACAGCAGCCACAGCTTCAGCCACCAGCGTCCTCCGCGGCGAATAAAGAAGAATGCGACGGAAGAGACAAGCGCCAGCATCACATAATGGATCGAGAATGAAACCGAATTGTCCCGGATCCAGCTCCAGACTGCTTGGGTCGATACGCCGTAGTAACGGGCCAGGGCGTATCCGGCCAATCGAAGCGGCAGCAGAGCGGCAAAAGAAACAAGGCTCAGCCAAAGCACGAATACAGGAAACCGGACATAACCCGGCATGGCTGTGTTCGCCAGCTTCTCCTGCCATCGCGCGGCAGTACCGGTGAACAACAGCACGAGATAAATCGCCCATTCCCAAGGATAACCGATAAAAAAGAGCCAATTGCGCAGTACGGAATAAACCTCGCTTTGCTGCAGCTGAGTTTCCGTCAAAAATGTGGCGGGATCTGCGGCGGTTCCTTTAAGGGCATCCGGGATCTGATCGCCTGAAGTCAGCCACAAATAGATGCCAATCAAAATGGCATACAGAGCGAATAACCCGAAATATATAGTTAAAAACCTGGATTTAAACGCCATGTCGTCTCCTTTTATCTTTATCCATTATATTACTAATTATATCGCTCTCTGAAGAAAATGCCTAATCCCATGAAAACAGCTCCGGACCCGGTGCTCGACCAAGGTCCAGTTAACGAACCGTCTTCGGACGGTTTTCAGCCAGCCGCCCTTCGTTTACAATAAAAACAAAGACAATCCGTAAAAGGACGGGTGAACAGCGATGAAATGGAATATAAAAAGCGTGAGCGGTGCCGTTATGATCGTGATCGGGGTTTGGGGATTAATCGCTTGGGGCGGATTGGCCGCTCTGCTCGCTTATCTGGTCGCTCTGGTGATGGTCGGCTTCGGCTACAAGCTGTGGATGGAGGCGGATTCCACTTTGAAAAAAGTCTGCAGCGCTCTGATGATGGCCGCCGGGGTCGGACTGATGCTGTATTGGCTGTTGAAGCTGCTCAATTTGGTGATTGCCGCAGTGTTGATCTATTTGGGTTGGCGGCTTCTGCGCAGCGGCCAAACGAGATCGAATGTTTTCCGCTATTAGCATAAAGCAAGCCGCCCGGGAAATCCGGTGCGGCTTTTCCTATGTCCTTTGCGATGGGGCAAATTCAGGTATCATCCATAACAGCCGCCGGGCTTATACCTGGTTTCGCGGCTTGGCGCGATGCGTCGGAATGGCGGCGAGCGGATCATCCGGCCAATAGTGCTTCGGATACCGCCCCTTCAAATCTTTCTTCACTTCAAAATAAGCCTCCCGCCAAAAGCTTGCTAAATCCCTCGTCACTTGTACGGGGCGTTGCGCCGGGGACAGCAGGTGCAGCACAAGGGGCACTTTCCCCCCTGCGATACGCGGCGTCTCCTGAAGTCCGAACAGCTCCTGCAGGCGTACGGCCAGGACAGGTGCGTCGGGATCGCTGTAATCGACAGGAATGCGCGAGCCGCTCGGCACCACGATATGTGTCGGGACACTCTCATCCAAGGCTTGCTTCTGCGGCCACGACAGCATGGATTCGAGCGCAGCCGTCAGATTCACCCGCTGAAGATCGTCTCGGCTTCTCATGCCATACACATGCGGAGCAAGCCAGTGTTTCAGGCCGGCGATAAGACCGGACTCCGATACGTCAGGCCAATCGGGATGATGCCTCTGCATGTAACCCATACGCTGACGCAGCTGTTTGGCCCCTTTGGTCCATGGCAGTATGGTTAAGCCTTCCTCTGCGATTCCGTCAAGCAATGCCTCCAGCCATTTATCCGGATCCGGGTTTGACAGAGGTTCCTCCCGCAAAACCAGCGCTCCGAGCCGATCGCACCGTCTTGACCTAACCGACTGGGAACCGCCATCCCAGGCGACCGTATCTTCCGTTACAATACGTTCCGCATGATGTCTGTATATGACATCCGCATCCAACGGAGCCGCCAAGTGAATTCGGCTCTCCGCTCCTTGATCATCAAGCTCGGCCGCAACTGCATAAGGCGCATAAGATAAGGGCTGCTGTGTTCCGAAGACGGCCCCCCGACCGCTGCTGAGCAAATAACGTCCGCCGCCTCTTCTTTGTGCTATCCGGTCCGGGTAAGCGTAAGCGAGCAGCCAGCCGCACGCTTCGGCATTTGCCGCTTCCTGCTGCAGCGGTAATCCGAGCGAATGCTTCCAATGCTTGGCTTCCATCTTCACTCTTTGCCTGATCGAGGGGTCGACCGTAACCCCGGCAGGAAGTGCCTCCGGGCGGGCCAGCGCTTCCACGCGCAGCCTCAAATCCGCATCGGGAACGCCAGCCTCAAAGCGCAGCATGTCCCGTTCGCTAAGCAGCGCCGCAAGTTCGCAAGCCAGCCCTCCATAGCCCAAAGGAATCGCCTGAAGCACCATATGCGCCAATCTGGGCGTCATCCCGAGCTCCACCATCCGGCGTCCGTAAGCCGTGATCGCTCCCGCTGCATCGAGTGCGCCAAGCTGCTTGAGCAGGTTGCGGCCCTGTGAGTACGCAGCGGCCGGCGGCGGATCCAGCCAGGATAACTGTTCCGGATCGGACACGCCCCAGGCGGCCAACTCGAGCGCCAGCGGAGCGAGATCGGCTTCCAATATTTCCGGCGTTGTATACTGCGCGAAGTTTCTCTCTTCCTGTTCCGTCCACAGCCGAAAGCATAGGCCGGGTGCCTGACGGCCCGCCCGCCCGCGCCGTTGATCCGCTGAAGCGCGGGAAACGGGCACCGTCTCAAGCCGAGTCATTCCTGTACGCGGCGAGAAGCGCGGCACCCGCATCAACCCGCTGTCCACAACTATCCTTACCCCTTCCACGGTGAGGCTGGATTCGGCGATCGACGTCGCCAGTACAATCTTGCGTTCGCCGGGACCGCATGGCGCCACCGCGCGATCCTGCGCTTTCTGCGGCATTTGGCCGTACAGCGGAGCCACTCGGATATTAGCTCCCAAGTTCATGCCGGCCAGGAGACTTTCTACCCGCCGAATCTCGGCAGCACCCGGCAAAAAGACCAGAAGATCGCCTTCCCCTTCCGACAGCCCGCGGATGATTTCCCTTACGACCACAGGTTCTATTCGTCCTTCCGGCCGACGGCTCAAGTATCGGGTCTCCACGGGAAAGCTTCGGCCTTCACTCACGATGACCGGCGCATCATGCATCAGCGCGGCTATGGGCGCGGCGTCCAATGTGGCGGACATCACCAGCAGCCGCAAATCCTCACGAAGAACAGCCTGGGCTTCCAGACATAAGGCCAGTCCCAGATCGGCCTGCATGCTGCGTTCATGATACTCGTCAAAGATGACGAGTCCTACCCCTTCCAGGGAGGGATCGCTCTGCAGCATACGGGTCAATACCCCTTCGGTGATGACTTCGATTCGCGTTTTGGTACTGACGTTTGTATCCGAACGCACCCGGTATCCGACGGTCTCTCCCACCTGCTCTCCAAGCATCGCAGCCATGAAGCGTGCAGCGGCCCTTGCGGCCAAACGCCGGGGCTCCAGCATAATGATCTTGCGGGAGCCAAGCCAAGGCTCGGAAAGAAGCTCAAGCGGTACGCGGGTCGTCTTCCCTGCCCCCGGCGCAGCAATCAGCACCGCGTTGGTATGCGTTTTTAATTTGTCCTTCAATTCCGGAAGGATCGATTCTACAGGCAGTTTCAACAATGAGCATCACTCCGATAATCCAACAATCCAACCCTCATTGTACCACAAGCAGAAGCAAGAAAAACGTATTCATTCAGTTATTGTTAAAAGAATGCAATACCGAGCAGTCCTGACAAGACGATCACCGCAAACGGGTGCATCCGGTATTTCAGCAGCGCAATAATACAAAGCGCCATGATAATCAAGGTACCGGCTGTTTGCCAGGAAAGCAAACCGGAACCACCGTTCGGTATGCCAAAGTGAATCGCTGCGTAAATAATCATTCCCGTCACTACAGGCTTTAATCCGTAAAACGTCGCTTTCACCCAATCGGCCTTTTGCACTTTATAAAAGAAAGCGGAAATCAGAATGATAAGCAGCAGAGAAGGAAGAATCATTCCCAGTGTGGAAACCGCCGCTCCGGCGAGACCGGCCGTTTTATAACCTATTAAGGTTGCGCTGTTGGTGGCAATCGGTCCAGGCGACATCCCCGCAAGTGCCACCAGTTCGGAAAATTCCTTTTCGGAAATCCACCCGTATTGAAGAACTTGATGATGGATGACAGGGATCATCGCATAGCCGCCGCCAAACGATACGAACCCGATTTGCAAAAATACATAAAACAAGCTCCAAAGCATAGGGGACACCCCGATCCGTCAAATCCCGTCGGCTATATAATAATCCGCATATTTATAGCCCGTAGATGTCGTAGTTGCTGCAGCTTCTTTATTGTAGCGCACAACAACCCCAAGTTTGTTTTTAATAAGAACAAGTAAATGTCCGATGATGAGCCCGGCGACAATGACAAGCAGAGGGGACAAATGAAACACCAGCAGCAGGACGACCGTACATGCTGCCGTGACCAATGTCGTTCGATCCACCACGGATGATTTGCCCATGTTGTATGCCGAGATGATAATTAACGCCGCAATCGCGCCTTGAATGCCTTGAAATGCCGCAGTTGCTTTTGGATAATCAACCACCTGGCTGAAGCCAAGGCTCAATAAGAACACGATAACGAACGTCGGCAGTGTCATGCCGGCTACCGCCGCCGCAGCTCCCGGAATTCCCGCCAATCGGTACCCGATGAATGCGGCTGCGTTGACCCCGATTCCTCCCGGCGCCGACCCGGCCACCGACAAGACTCCACTCATCTCATCCTGCGTAATCCAGTGCCGCTTATTGATGACTTCCCTTTCGATGGCTGGAATCATCGCGTATCCGCCGCCGAAGGTGACAGGGCCGATTTTGAAAAATGTCCAAAATATATTCGCCCATTGGTTGAAAGTATGTTTCCGGCTTTTCACGAGACTCCCTCCCCGCTTTCCAATATCGTACCTCTATTATACCTAACTTTATTTCAATTTGGAATAATCAATTCGTCTATTTTTGGAATGATGCCAATAAAAACGAAAATTTCTTTCAATTTTATTTAAAATAAATAGTATATAATCCATTTTTATCTAGTGTTTTATCCATAATGGAATAATGTAGGTAAACTCATCAGAATACACTGAATTCGTCGGAATTAAAAAAGACTCGGCCCATGAGCCAAGTCTCTTCTTTCAACACTCTATCCTTACCCCTCTGCAGGTTCGTAGCCGAGTCCGGTTCCGGTAAATCCCTTAAATTCATGGGTATGCGGTTTTATCCGGCTTACCGTAACATAATAGCCTTTTTTGAACTCAAAAGGTTCCTCGTCAACAATAGCGTCTATGTCATGATAATGCGAGCCGTCCGGCAGCGGGATTGCGCAACCTGTCCTTCCGATGAAACGATGAAAGTGTCCGACAGCTACTGAAGTATGACCTTGATATGTATGCACATGCTGATCCGTCGCGCTTCCGTTGACCGGATAAGTAAAAAATTCGACGAGATGGACATGGCCAAGCACGAGTGAGGACCATCCCTGAAACAAATGGGCATGCGAAGGTGGTCTTTCCGGATACAACGGCAGTCCATTACAATGATCCAAAGAGGCTGATCCAGGTCCTTTGCTCATTTGCCCTTTTTACCTGCTATCCAGAAAGCCAAAATCACAAGAGGAATCAAAATAAACCAGGGAATGTTGATTGTACTCCGTGTGATCCATGCGAAGACAAAAACAACAATGAAGCCGATCACAAGGTACAGACACCCTCTGCCGAACGTTTCCATCCGCAAACTCTCCTTCCCTCTGCTGTTTTCATTGTACGCGGGAAGGCTGCAAACTATTTCTATTCAGGGCTTGATGATTTGCTTGACTCGTCCGACTTGGCCGTCTGTCAGCCTCACTTTAATGCCATGCGGATGCACAGATGACTTGGTCAGCAGATCCTTTACGATTCCGCGGGTCAGCTTGCCTGTTCGCTGATCCTGCTTCAGCACAATATCCACTTCCGCACCTGGCGTTATATCTTTACGATTACGTCCGTCCATTGCGTTTACTTAGCCTCCGGCAGAGCAAGCCAGCCATTAAAGATCGCATAGTAAAAGAAGAAGGCGCTAATGAATCCAAGAGCTATGAAAAGAAATCCCAAGGTCTTTTTTTTCTGAAAAAATAGAACAAAGGAAACACTGAAGAAAGAACCCATCACAATCAAGCAAAGCAGCAGTATGATTGTCGCCATGTAACGTATAGACCCCTTTCGGTTGCGGATAGCTGATTTTTGCTTTTGTCTATCAAAATACCACAATTCCGTTCGAAAAAATACTTCGTCCTGCGTTATTCGATGACAAATTTATGAAAGAAGCAAGAGGATTTTTTCCCTAGTGTCCCCTTCTTCACCTATTCTGCTCTTAGCCGACAGCCCGTCAGCCGAACCTCCTTTGCTCCATTCATGGAGCCTACCCTATTTTCATCCCGCGTTCGTAACAAATGAGGACCCGGTTAGCGATAACTCCGGGTCTTTGATTTATGTATGCTGATGCTTTGATCCGGTTGATCCGTGTTCATCCACGTAAGTAACGGATAACTCCGCGTATAAAACGCCCTTTTGCACCTGAATTTTTTGCTTTAACTCTCTTAATTCGGAAAGATTGCCGCGGACAGCGATAATCTCCAGACATTGGTCGTGGTTCAAATGCACATGCATTGTCGAAATAATAGAATGATGATAATCGTGCTGCAGCTCCATCAAATATAAGGGGAGATCCGTCACATGATGATCGTACACCATCACAATCGTTCCCGCCACAAGCTGATCCCCCGGCAGCCCCCCGGGTTCAAGGAGCACTCTTCTCACCAAATCCCGTATCGCTTCAGATCGATTGGTGTAACCTTGGTCCGTAATGTACTGGTCAAACTGCTTAATCAATTCCTCCGGCATCGATACGCCGAACCGGGTTAAAACGTCTTTTTCCACCGGGATTCACCTCATCTCACATCACGCTTACCGCTATATTGTAACACAACTGTCCGACAAGATGAATTCCGGGGACTTTTCCCCCACCCATTCAAAGACCCTCAAGTCTCGAACCGGAGAAGGGTCCATTTTTAGGGTTGCTCTACTTCGTATTGCAGGTCGTTCAGCTCTTCCAATAGCTGCTGTTTCTCCGTTTCCGTGAGAATGGAGTGGGCATTGATTTCATCCATCAGAGCCTTAAGCTCGGCCTCATTGTTCGGGTGTATCGTAAATCTGACGAGATCCACAACAAAGCCTCCTTTCAAGTCTAAATTTTCTGTAAAAAAAGCATATCCGCTTTTCCCGTATTTTATTCCTTTCTTGCTGTCACCACCATTTTCAGGCCGTTCTTAGGTCGAAGTGTCACAAGGGGTTCCGGCCGCACCTCGTGGTGATCGGGCGCTAACCGCAGCTTGTAACGGCTCCCGATGGTTGCAAGAAGCAGCGTAGCTTCCATCAGAGCGAAATGATTGCCGATGCACACCCTTGGACCGCCGCCAAACGGAAAATAGCCAAACTGAGGAATTTGCTTGAGCAAGTCCCCTTCAAACCGCTCTGGAAGAAACCGGTCTGCCTCCTCATAATATTTGGGGTTCCGGTGCATGACGAATTGGCTCATCATCAAGGTGTCGCCCGGCTTGTAAAGGCGTCCGCCAATCTCAACCTCCTTGACCACTTGACGGTTCACGGCCCAGACAGCAGGGTACACCCTCATGGACTCCCAGACGATCTGCCGGGTGTACTTCAATTGGTCTATATCGTCATGTGTCGGCCTGCGGCCGCCCAGCACACGATCCAGCTCTTCATGAAACTTCTGCTCCGCTTCCGGATTCTGAGAAAGCAAATACCAGGTCCAGGACAGCGTGTTTGCCGTCGTTTCATGTCCAGCCAGAAAGATCGTCATCACCTCATCGCGAACCTGCTTATCACTCATCCCCGTTCCCGTTTCTTCGTCCCTGGCCTCCAACAGCATGGACAGCAAATCTTCTCTGTTGGCATCAGGCTTTTTGCGCCGCTCTTCAATAATACCGAGGATGACACGGTCCAGCGTTTGGGCCGACCGCTTAAACTCCACATTACTCTTGGTCGGAATGGATTCCGGAATATCCAAAAACGACGAGGCCTTATGGCTGACATATTTCATCCCGACTTCAATCGCACGGCCGATTTCGTTTATACCGCTTGTAATACCTGTTCCAAACATCGTATGGGTGATGATATCGAGCGTCAGCTGCATCATGTCCTCCGTTACGATGCGCGTCTCGCCGGGCCGCCAGGTCTGCAGCATGTGTTCCGTATAGTCCACCATCGCTTCCGCATACTGGCCGATCCGATCCTTGCGAAAGGAAGGCTGCAGCAGCCTTCGCTGCCGCATATGCTTTTCGCCTTCGCTCGTGAGAATCCCTTCGCCCACAACCGCTTTGGCCGTTTGCAAGCCCTTCGCCTTATGAAATGCGTGCTGCTTGGTAAGCAAAATGTCCTTGATCTGCTCCGGGTCACTGATCAAATAGACATGACGGGACGGCCCAAAGCGAATATACACTACATCTCCGTATTCGCGCTGCACTTTCGTAAGAAAACCCAAAGGGTCTTTTCGAAACGCAAACAAATTACCCGAAAAGGGCAGCCCCTTAGGACCCGGTATAGGATTCATCGTCGTTGACATTTTCGTACTCCTTCCACTTTTTTCTCAATAGTATCTATTTTCCGCTCCAATCATATACCAGACTCTGTAAAATAAAAAGACCGACATGCGCCCTATGACAATGCACAATCGGTCCTATAGTTACATCTTGGTTATATCTTAGTCACTGCAGGAGGAGCTGGTTACCGTTCCTTGCTCAACCGTAATCGTTTCTGAAATCGTATCTCGAATCACTGTCATTACAAGCTGAAGCAGATAGTTGATATCCTCCTGAGACTGCTTGAACTCACTTACGATCGGAATCGCGTCAAGCTCATTTTGCAGTTCCTCGATTTCCTTCTCGATTTTGTCCACCATTTTCTGATTCTGGAAAGTCTCGAAAGCTACGATTTCCTTCTGCTTTTTCTTAATGGCGCTGATCAGTGACTGGATATGATCGTTATTGGCGATCTGCTTCTCAGCCTTTTGAAAAAACTGAACCTCGTTGGAAGTAGACAAAAGTGCCGCAAGCTCCTTCGCTTTGGCCATAATATCCTCACGGACGATTAGATCCTTGTTGTGGTACAATTCCATGCCGCAATTCGTATATTTTTGCTCCGCCATATGCGTCACACGCCCCTAATCTTTAACTTAATGAACTATCGCTTCCTGCACCCATTCGCCTTTGATATAGAACGTCGGGGTTTCTGTAATTTTCACTTGCACAAACTTTCCGATCAACTCCTTCGGCCCTTCAAAATGCACCAGCTTGTTCGTACGCGTGCGGCCGGCCAATACGTTCGGATTGTTTTTGCTCTCGCCCTCAACCAACACTTCAAGCGTTTGGCCCTTCAGCTTCTCGTTGCTAGCCTTACTGAATTCATTAAGGACATTGTTGAGGCGGTATAATCGTTCTTTTTTCACTTGAAGAGGAACATTATCTTCCATATCCGCAGCGGGCGTGCCTTCCCGGGGAGAATAAATGAACGTAAACGCGCTGTCAAAGCCAACTTCACGCACAAGCGAAACGGTTTCCTCGAATTGCTCCTCGGTTTCGCCGGGAAAACCCACGATAATATCTGTCGTCAAGACGACATCGGGGATTGCTTTCTTGATTTTGCTCACCAGCTCCAAATAACGCTCACGCGTGTACTTGCGGCTCATTCGCTTTAAAATTTCGTTGCTTCCCGATTGCACCGGAAGGTGGATATGCTCCATCAGGTTGCCTTTCTTAGCCAGCACCTCGATCAGGTGATCGTCAAAATCGCGCGGATGCGAGGTAGTGAAGCGGACCCGCGGGATATCTATTTTACGGATATCGTCCATCAAATCCCCAAAACGGTAATTGGAATCTTCAAAATCCTTCCCGTATGCATTTACATTCTGGCCGAGCAGCATAATCTCCTTAAAGCCCTGCCGCGCCAAATCGCGTACCTCTGCAATAACATCTTCCGGACGGCGGCTTCGTTCCTTTCCGCGCGTATACGGCACGATACAGTAAGTACAGAACTTGTCGCAGCCGTACATAATGTTGACCCATGCTTTGATTCCTTCGCGCTTCTTAGGCAGGTTCTCGATGATGTCGCCTTCCTTGGACCATACCTCAACAACCATCTCTTTGCTGAACATCGCTTCTTTCACCAGAACAGGCAGGCGATGGATGTTGTGCGTACCGAAAATCAGATCAACGAACGGATGCTTCTTGAGAATGCGGTTCACCACCGCCTCTTCTTGAGACATACAGCCGCAAACGCCGAGCAGCAGCGACGGTTTCTCCGTCTTCAGGTGCTTCAAGTGGCCGAGCTCGCCGAATACCTTATCTTCCGCGTTCTCCCGAACGGCGCATGTATTCAGCAGAATAATATCCGCTTGCCGGCGGTCCTCGGTCGCTCGATAGCCCATCTGCTCAAGCAAGCCCTTGATCGTCTCCGTATCATGCTCGTTCATTTGACAGCCGTACGTTTGAATCAGATAATACTTGTCCTTCCCGAGCTCACGCAGCTCTTCGGGGATGTTGAAATCGTAATGAACCTCAATGTCTTCTTTCCCTCTTTTTTTGGCGTCTGTGAGAGAAGGAGGCTGAAAATATATCGAATAATCTTTCTCGGATTTTTGTTTTGTCGTCGTCATTCCTCGAATTCCTCCTGAACTGCAATTTGCCGCGAAGATCATACCCTTTATTATATCATTAATACGGCATGCATTTCAAAAGAATCCTCCGCATCCTACGACAATATAAAACCGATATCCCCGGTCTTCACGCCCGCGGCGTTGGCTTCATCGGTATCAATGTGCATATCAAGCGCAAATTGATCTGAAACACGGGCGATAACCTGCTCGAATGTAACCGCGCGTTCCCCCTCAATTCGAACGGTCAGCTTCTGTTTATCCGTAATGCCCCACTTGGCCGCATCGTCTGTATGAAAATGAATATGTCTTGCCGCTACAATAACCCCCTCCTCCAGTTCGACCTCCCCGGCAGGGCCAATAACTCTGATCCCCGGCGTTCCCTCAATATGCCCCGATTCTCTTACAGGCGGGTCGATCCCCAGTGTAAAGGCATCGGTTCGGGATATTTCCAGCTGCGATCGACTGCGCGCCGGACCAAGAATGCGGACCTTATCTATTTGCCCTTTGGGGGTAACGACAGTAACCGTTTCTTTTGCCGCAAACTGTCCGGGCTGCGACAGCTCTTTCAGCACTTGAAGTTCATAATCCGGACCGAACAGCAGCTTAATATGCTCCTTCGATAAATGAATATGTCTTGCGGACACACCGATAGGCACCTGCTTCATACCCTACACTCCTTTTTCTTCCGCCTGCACTTCTCTTCACATTATACCCAACCCAAGCGAAAAAAGCATACGGCCAGCGCCGTATGCTTTAATAAAGTTCGGAAAATTATTTAAATTCAGCCACCAATTTTTCAAAATCTTGTTCGCTGATCTTCAAGTCTTGCTTAGCAAGTCCTTCTGGCTTAAAGCCGGCGACCAAATTCTCATAGCTCTTTTTGGTTTTATCTTGATAGATCAAACCGGTAACCAGGCTGTTGGTTTCCATGATCTTGGTCATTGCTGCAATACGATTGGACGGATCGTAATCCGGCGTCTCCTCCAGATCAACGATATGCTCTTTGAACCACTCATAGGTATTCACTTTATTGAATGTAACACATGGGCTGAATACGTTGATAAAGGAGAAGCCTTCATGTTTAATTCCTTCTTCGATCAACGTAGTCAACTGCTTCAAGTTACTCGAGAACGATTGACCTACGAACGTTGCGCCTGCAGCCAGAGCCACTTCCAGCGGGGACAGTGCGGATTCGATCGAACCTGAAGGGGTCGATTTCGTCTTGAAGCCCTCAGCGCTGCGCGGAGAAGTCTGACCTTTGGTCAAGCCGTAAATTTGGTTGTCCATGACAATGTAGGTAATGTTAATGTTACGGCGGATCGCATGAACCGTATGACCCATACCGATGGCAAAACCGTCGCCGTCGCCGCCTGCCGCGATAACGGTCAATTCGCGGTTAGCCATTTTCAAGCCTTGTGCGATAGGAAGCGAACGTCCGTGAACACCATGGAACCCATAAGCATTAATGTAACCGGAAATCCGGCCGGAGCAGCCGATCCCTGAGACAACGGCAAGCTGTTCCGGTTCCAGACCGACATTGGCAGCCGCTCTTTGAATCGCCGCCTGTACGGAGAAGTCACCACAGCCCGGGCACCAGTTCGGTTTGATATTGTTGCGGAAATCTTTTAACGTTGCCATACAAGGTTCAACTCCTGACAGTATTTTGTGATTTCAGCCGGCAAGAATGGGTTACCGTCATATTTCAGCATGCTCTTGATTTTATCGGCATAGCCTACGTTAAGTTTGATCAGAGAAGCCAGTTGGGCCGTTGCGTTGTTCTCAATGACAATAACGTTTTTCGCTTTTTCAATATAAGGCTTCAGTTCCTCAGCCGGGAACGGATGAAGCAGGCGAACCGTGATGTGGTTCGAGGTGATGCCTCTGCCGTTCAAACGGCCTCTGGCTTCGTCGATCGTTCCGCCGGTGGATCCCATACCGATGATCAGGAGATCCGGATTTTCATGCTGAGCATCCACTTTGATCGGATCGGTTACTTTCACATGCTTCAACTTAGCCATCCGTTTGTCCATCATCTTTTTGCGGTTTACCGGGCTTTCGGACGGACGGCCGTCTTCAGCATGCTCTACCCCTGTCACGTGGTGAATGCCATACTTTTGACCAGGCAGCGAACGAGGGGAAATGCCGTTCTCAGTGAAAGCATAGCGCTTGAACATTTGATGCTCTGCAAGCTGCGGCAGATCGCCTGTTTGCAATTCTCCGCGGTTAATTTGAATTCTATTGTAGTCGAGCAGTTCGCTCGTTTGTTTGCCCAGCGACAATTGAAGGTCTGTAAGCAAAATGACAGGACATTGATAAATTTCAGCCAGGTTAAACGCCTCAATCGTATCGTAGAAGCATTCTTCAATGGTAGAAGGAGACAATACGATTTTCGGAATTTCACCATGTGTCCCGTGAATCATGGCCAACACGTCGGATTGCTCTTGTTTGGTAGGAAGTCCCGTACTCGGACCGCCGCGCTGCGTATCGACGATAACGACAGGCGTTTCCGTCATACCGGCAAGACCGATCGCTTCCATCATCAGAGACAAGCCGGGGCCAGCCGATGCCGTTAATGCGCGAACCCCGCCGTAATTGGCTCCAATCGCCATCGTACAGGCCGCAATTTCATCCTCGGTTTGAATGACCGTACCGCCAAATTTCGGCAGCGTCTTGATCAGATATTCCATGATCTCGGAAGCCGGGGTGATCGGATAAGCAGGCATGAATCGGCAGCCTGCGGCTACTGCGCCTAGACCAATAGCATCGTTACCGATCATGAACAGCTTCGTTTTGCCATCTGCAGGCTCCAATTGAAACTCCGGAAGAGGACCGCCCGTAAGTTCAAGCACAAATTCCGCCGCTTTACGAACCGCTTCTACGTTCTTTTCAACAACAGCCGCGCCCTTGCGTCCGAACTCTTCTTCCACCGCTTTATTAAATACTTCGAGAGGCAAACCGAGCAGTGCCCAGGATGCGCCCGAAGCAGCCATATTCTTAAACAAGGAAGTGCCCAATTCTTCAGCGATTGCCGTAATCGGAACCGGGAACAATCTGGCTTTCACGCCTTCAGGAACTACCGGATTTACTTTTGCATCGGCAATAATGACGCCGTTCTCACGCAGCTCGTGCGCATTCAAATCAATCGTCTCTTGGTCAAAAGCTACGAGTATGTCCAAATCGTCAGAAATGGCTCGAATCGGTTTTGTACTGATTCTGATTTTGTTGTTTGTGTGCCCGCCCTTAATCCGCGAGGAAAAATGACGGTAGCCGTACAAGTAGTACCCAAGTCTGGTCAATGCCGTGGAAAAAATTTTATCGGTACTTTCCACGCCTTCCCCCTGTTGTCCTCCGACCTTCCAAGATAATTGGCTAATCACCGTTGTCCACTCCTTTTAAATTCGCTGACGCTGCAGCTTGACACTAAAACGCTTGTGAAGCGAGATAAAAAATTTTTCTCACCTGTCAAACAAATTTTATGCCGTAAAGCATTAAAAAGCAAGGGTTTAGAGCATTTTTTAAAGATAGTTATTTTAGATTAAATCCATATCAATTTGAGAATGTATTAGTTGTCTTATATCTATAAAAAAGATGTTAAATTTCAGTGAATGGGAAGGTGTTGACTCAAAAATGTGTGCCAGTTCTTATAAAAGAATCCTTCTATTTGCTCTTTTGTGAACTTTTTGTAAAGCGCTTCAGCCAAACGGTCATATTGGCCAGTATGCTCCAGGCCCGGAATGTGACGGTCTATCCCGTCAAAATCCGAACCCAGCACAAGCTGGCGTTCACCGCCTAACGCACAAATATATTCCATATGCCTTACGACATCGTCAACGCTTGCCTTCCCGCTGCTTTCCACGAACCATGGTACAAATGTCACTCCGATCCGCCCGTCCACACGAATCAAAGCTCTGATCTGCTCATCGTCCAGATTTCTGGGATGTCCGCACAGCCTCTTGACGTTGGAGTGCGTGGCTACGAACGGCTTGGCGGAAGCTGCCGCCAAATCCCAAAATGCCGCTTCCGACAAGTGGGACACATCCAATAGGATGCCCAGATCATTGCAATCTTTAATAAAGCTTTTTCCTTTGCGGGTAAACCCGCCTTGCCGGGGTTCCAGCACCCCGTCCGCCGCCCAATTCGCATAATTCCATGTCACTCCGATCATGCGAACCCCCAGGTGATAAAGAGTACGCGTATAAAGGGGGTTTCCGTAAAGGGCATCGGCACCTTCCAATGTCAGCAGCGCTCCGGGAACACGGCCGTTCATGACCAATTCCAGATCCCCGCGGGTTTTGACGGCCTGTATAAGACCGCTGCGAACGATCTTTTGATAAAAAATATTTATATACTCCAAATAATGGTCAAAATGAGGCTGAGTTATACGTTCAGGCAAATAAATTGCAAAACATTGCAGCTTTACATTGGAATGAAGCATTCTGGAATAGGTAACGTCCATCGGCGAGGTATGAACGTCGTAAAAGTCGATTGCCGGATCCAAGTACATTTTTAACAGCACATCGCAGTGCCCGTCGATCACCTTCATCAGCTTTTCCTCCCTGGCTCAACATAGAAAAAACTCCTGCACGGAGTCCGTTTAAAAGATGCCCAACCCTTTACAGACTCCGCCTTCTAGACAAAAAACACCTGTCTACAACGTAAACAGGTGTTCTGGCGCAACCGTATATGCACTTTTTATTTTACCTTGGTTCTACAATCAATTTAATGGCCGTCCGATCTTCCCCGTCAATTACAATATCTGTAAACGCTGGTATGCAGATCAAGTCAACCCCGCTGGGAGCCACAAATCCTCGAGCTATGGCTACGGCTTTGATCGCTTGGTTCAGAGCGCCCGCCCCGATGGCCTGGAGCTCAGCAGCCCCGCGTTCACGCAGCACTCCGGCGAGTGCGCCGGCAACGGAATTTGGGTTGGATTTTGCTGAAACTTTTAATACTTCCATGAAAAGTACCTCCTCGGGAATGATGATTGCTTCCAGTACTATTCATATTCTAGGAATTTCCCGATAATTCCTTCTCTCTGAAGATGGGCCGTCAATTCCTTCTTTTTCATAGCCTGGTTTATTCGAGGAGTACTCCGTCTTCATCCATCCGAATCAGTTGAATTTTTTTACCCAGCCCGCTTGCCGGATCCAAATCGATGCAAGCCGCGTGGAAATGCCATTTTCCTTCATCCACTACAAACCGGACTGGCAGCTGCGTTTTGAATTTTTGAAGCACGGCATTACGCTCCATACCAAGGATGCCGTCTCTCGGACCGACCATCCCTACATCCGTTACATAAGCCGTACCGAGCGGAAGTATACGTTCGTCGTTCGTCTGTACATGCGTGTGCGTACCTACAACAGCCGTCACTTTCCCGTCAAGATGCCAGCCCATAGCCAGTTTTTCCGACGTGGCTTCAGCATGAAAATCGACTAAAATATACTTGGTTCTTTTCTTTGCTTGCTCCACCAATTCGACGGCTTTTTCAAAAGGGCAGTCGAGCGGCGGCAAAAAGGTGCGTCCTTGCAGATTAATAATGGCAAGCTCCTGATCCTTCACCTTAATGAACGTCATCCCCCGGCCCGGCGTTCCCTTTGGAAAATTGGCGGGACGAACCATTCGGTCTTCCTTGTCGATGAAATCGTATATTTCCTTTTGATCCCACGTATGGTTTCCCATCGTTATCCCTTGCACGCCAAGCTCAAGAAACTCTTTGGTAATTGCCGAAGTAATTCCCCGGCCGGCCGCGGCATTCTCTCCATTGGCAATAATCCAGTGAGGGTTGTATTTTGTTTTCAGCTTGGGCAAACATGTTTTGAGCGCCTTACGTCCGACGGAACCGACGATATCGCCAATAAATAAAATTCGAATGACTTTCTCCTCCTGCCTGATTTCGGTTCGTTATGTAATTAAAGAGAAGTGGCTTTTCAGCCACTTCTCCTCTAGTGTATGCAAATTATTTGGCATATTCTACAGCACGTGTTTCTCGGATAACCGTTACTTTGATATGACCCGGGTAATCCAACTCGCTTTCAATCTTCTTCGTGATGTCTCTGGCCAAACGGAACGCTTCTGTATCATCGATCTTCTCCGGCTGAACCATGACGCGAACCTCACGGCCTGCTTGAATCGCATACGATTTTTCTACGCCCTCGAACGACTCGGAAATTTCTTCAAGCTTCTCGAGACGCTTGATATACGTTTCGAGCGTTTCCCTGCGAGCTCCCGGTCTGGCGGCGGAAAGAGCGTCTGCCGCACCGACAAGCATGGCGATGACCGATGTGGCTTCACAGTCGCCGTGGTGCGATGCGATACTATTGATCACCACAGGATGTTCTTTGTATTTCTTTGCAATTTCGACACCGATTTCTACGTGAGAACCTTCGACCTCATGATCAAGCGCCTTGCCGATGTCATGAAGAAGTCCGGCACGCTTCGCCAATGTCACGTCTTCTCCCAGTTCTCCAGCCATCAGCCCGGTCAGATATGCAACTTCCATCGAGTGTTTCAGTACATTCTGGCCATAGCTTGTACGGAATTTCAGGCGTCCCAAAATTTTGATCAAATCCGGATGGAGTCCGTGGACGCCGGTTTCGAACGTAGCTTGCTCGCCGTATTCGCGAATGCGCTCGTCGACTTCCTTGCGGGACTTCTCCACCATTTCCTCAATACGGGCCGGATGGATTCGTCCGTCGGCTACCAGCTTTTCAAGCGATGTTCTGGCAATTTCCCTTCGGATCGGGTCAAAACCGGACAAAATAACCGCTTCCGGCGTATCATCGATGATTAAATCGATGCCCGTAAGTGTTTCCAGAGCCCGGATGTTACGACCTTCACGACCGATGATGCGGCCTTTCATCTCTTCATTCGGCAGAGCTACAACCGATACGGTAGTTTCAGCCACGTGATCGGCGGCGCATCTCTGGATGGCCAGCGTGATGATTTCTCTGGCTTTCTTGTCGCCTTCTTCTTTGGCCTGTTGTTCAATTTCTTTAATTAACTGTGCGGATTCGTGACGAACCTCCTGCTCAACGTTAGTCAAGATGATGTTCCTGGCTTCTTCCATCGTCAGTGTGGAAATCCGCTCTAGTTCGGCAACCTGATCTTTATAAATCTGATCAATTTGCACTTGGGTTTCTTCGATTCGCTTCTCCTTGTTGGCAATCTGCTCTTCTTTTTTCTCAAGAGATTCTAATTTTTTATCCAGCGATTCCTCTTTTTGCAACAATCGTCTCTCTTGTCGTTGAGTTTCATTCCGACGGTCACGAATGTCTTTTTCAGCTTCGGTTCTGAGCTTGTGAATCTCGTCTTTCGCTTCCAGAACCATTTCTTTCTTCAGTGCTTCCGCCTCTTTGCGAGCATTATCAATAATTTGTGCGGCAGCTTGTTCAGCACTGGAAATCTTCGCCTCTGCAAGGGACTTGCGGATAAAATAACCAATCCATAAGCATAGAGCACCAACAACGAGAACAATCAGGATCCAGATGACTGAGTCTTGCATCCAGTTCACCTCCTCGTTGTTTCTCCAAGGGGTAAGCTTGGGATAATCAGGTTTTTTATCCATTTTACAAGCGCTAGGAAAAAGTAAAAATTGGCGATTTTACTTTGTGAATATTCCCTTTGGCTGGTGGGGAAGATTCTTGTGTATAAAGTTTATACATAAACATTTTATCTTTTGAGAAAGAAGCTTGTCAAGAAGATTGTCGTTTTCTTGAATTTTGATATACCACATTAATTATTAAAGTCATTTAATAATTGGATGAAAACTTCATCCTAATCTTCGTCTATATCCGGTTCATTCCGCTCTTCTTCTTGCCCCTGGACAGGCAAACGGTTCAGTACTTTGCTCACTACCGCCCCCGGGTAACCTCTGCGCTGAAGAAATCCTGCAATTTTGCGCCGGGCTTTAAGGGCATCCTTCTCCAGCTCAGCTCCGTACCGCTTCATCGTCAACTGATAGGCTATCCGGTACTCTGTCTCTTCATCTACCTGCTCCAAGGCCTCTGTGATATGTACTTTATCAATCCCTTTTTGCTGAAGCTCCTGTTTAATCCAGCGTCTCCCTTTTTTCTGCGACTCCAGCCGCTGCTTGGTCAACTGCTCCGCAAACAGCGAATCGTTCAGGTAACCTTCCTTCCGGAGACGTTCAACCGTCAGTTGATAGATTTCGGGCGAATACCCTTTTTGCTTGAGACGCGTCAGCAGCTCATGTTCGGAGCGCAGCCGGCTGGACAACAGCCGGATTGCGTCAAGATAGGCTTTGTGAACCTCTTCCTCGTACAATATGTGCTGCAGCCGGGAAGCATCGACGACTTCCCCTTTCAGAAGCCGATGCTTGACCAGGACATCTTCATGTACGGAAAAAGCAAACTTTTCGTCAATAAACAGGTTATAACGCTGTCTGGATCTCCGCTGCTGTTCAACTTTGGTGATGACTCCCGGTGCCAGACATTCGTCTGTATGATCCGTCACCTGTAACACGCTCCTTACAAACGGCAAGGACACCTTTCACTCATCGTAAAGGTGCCCTTGCCCTGGTTGGTGAAATCGCTATGTGCAATCTACCGGCGCATCGGAGTAGCTGATGTGACGTGGAGGTTATTCAAAAGGTACGGCGAAATCCTCTTCTTCCTCTTCATCCATGTTCGCTCCAACCGAAGTGACCAGATTGCTGTTATCCCGGATCTGCTTTTCGATCTCATCCGCAATGTTCTTGTTCTCCTTCAAGAACTGCTTCGCATTCTCCCGTCCTTGACCAAGCCGATCATTGTTATAAGAGTACCATGCACCGCTCTTCTGGATGATATCCATCTCGGTTGCAATATCTATGATGCTGCCCTCTCTGGATATGCCTTCGCCATACATGATATCAATCTCTGCCTGCTTGAACGGAGGGGCTACTTTGTTCTTGACCACTTTGATCCGCGTGCGGTTCCCGACCATATCATTTCCCTGCTTAATCGTCTCCACGCGGCGCACATCGAGGCGAATCGAGGAATAAAACTTCAGGGCTCGTCCGCCCGGTGTCGTCTCCGGGTTTCCGAACATTACGCCGACCTTCTCCCGCAGCTGGTTGATGAAGATGGCTATCGTCTTCGATTTGTTAATGGCTCCGGACAGCTTGCGCAGCGCCTGAGACATTAAGCGAGCCTGCAGCCCGACATGGGAATCCCCCATCTCTCCTTCGATCTCGGCCTTTGGTACAAGTGCCGCTACAGAGTCAATAACAATGATGTCGACCGCTCCGCTGCGCACGAGCGCTTCCGCGATCTCGAGCGCTTGTTCGCCTGTGTCCGGCTGGGACAGCAGCAGTTCATCAATGTTGATGCCAAGCTTGCTGGCATACAGCGGGTCCAAAGCATGCTCCGCATCGATGAAGGCAGCCGTCCCCCCTACCTTCTGCACCTCGGCAATGGCATGCAGTGCTACCGTTGTTTTACCGGAAGATTCCGGTCCGTATACCTCTATAATTCTACCTCGAGGAAAACCACCGATCCCCAGGGCGATATCCAATGCAAGCGAACCGCTAGGAATCGTCTCCACCTGCATATGGGCAGATTCACCCAATTTCATAATGGATCCTTTACCAAACTGTTTCTCAATTTGACGTAGTGCATTCTCCAAGGCTGCGCGCCGGTCTGTCAAGAGACTCACTTCCTTTTTCATATTCGTATAATTACATCATAGCGGGTTTTTCACCCGTTGCCAAGCTGTTTTTCGAACATACATTCGCATGTGGAACAAAAGAAAAACCGTAACAAAGGTTGTGGGCTTGTTACGGTACTTCCGCTATAATGTATTATACCTGATTTTCCGAATGGTGGCAACTATGACTTTAAAAGTTTCCAGAGATGGTAGAGCGAACTTTTGGATGCTCTCAGCTTTATCGTCTCCCGGTTGCCGGACTGCTGCAGCTTGACGACAGAGGCTTTCTCCCCCCGCCTGGCAATGCCTACGTAAACGAGTCCGATGGGTTTTCCCTCCGATTCGCCCGGGCCGGCAACGCCGGTAATAGAAACGCCATAGTCGGCTCCGGTCAGCTCCGCTACATTCTCGGCCATAGCGGCGGCGGTTTCTTCACTGATCGCGCCCGGCGCCCCGTCGCCCTCCAGCTGCTCCATAGGAATCTTCAAAAGCTTATGTTTCGCTGTATTCGAATAGCTGATGATACCTCCTACAAACGCATCCGAGCTGCCGGGAACGGAGGTCAGCATGTCGCTCAATTGCCCGCCCGAACAGCTCTCCGCTACGGCCAGCTTCTTGCCTTGCGAGGCCAGCGTCTGCAGGATATGCTGCTCCAAAGAAATATCCTCCGCCGCATAAATGTATTCGCCAAGCCTGCTGCGGATCTCCTGTTCCAGCGGCTTAAGCCTTCCGGCCGCTTCATCGGCCGACGCCGCCCGGGTCGTAAGACGAATGGCCACCTCCCCTTCTTTGGCGTAAGGAGCGATCGTCGGATCGGACTGGGCTTCAATCAGATCGATCAGCGCATGTTCAAGTGACGATTCACCGATTCCTGCAAATTTCAGCATCAAAGAATAAAGAGGCTGTACATGATCCATCTTGGACTCGATCCATGGGCGTGCATAACGATCAAACATCGGCTTCATTTCTTTTGGGGGGCCCGGCAGCAGAATATAATGCGTTCCCTCATGCGTCACGGCGTTGCCGACCGCAAGTCCCGTATCGTTGGCAAGAGGATCGCTATGCTCGAGCATGAGCGCCTGACGCATGTTGCTCTCAACCATGGGAATTCCCCGGCCTTCAAAGAGAGTCTTCATCTTGTCCAGCGACGGCTGATGAATCACCAGGCTTTGTCCGAGCACCTCGGCAAGGACGTCTTTTGTCAGATCATCCTGCGTTGGACCAAGCCCGCCTGTGCATATAATTAAATCCACGCGACTTTTGGCAAGGCGCAGCGCTTCTTTTATCCGTGAAGCGTTATCGCCTACTACCGTCTGAAAATAAACGCCGACACCGATATCCGCAAGTCCGCGTGCCAAATATTGTGCATTCGTATTCACAATCTGTCCCATCAGCAGTTCGGTTCCGACGGCAATAATTTCCGCTTTCATAATACGTTTCGCCTCCAAATAAAACAAAAACAATAGGAACACCTACTGTTTTTGTTCGTCAAAGTTGAGCACATGCTTATTTTTAACAAAGTAATCGATACCCGAATAAACGGTAATAATTGCGGCGATCCAGCTGGTGACAACGTCAAACGGGAAATCGATGAAAGCGAATGGAAAATTGTTCAGGAGCAGTGCGATAATCGCCGTTATTTGCGCCGCTGTTTTCCATTTTCCCCACTTGCTTGCCGCCATGACGATGCCTTCAAGCAGCGCAATTTGACGAAGGCCCGTGACGGCGAACTCGCGGCTGATGATGACAATGACAATCCACGCCCCAAGCTTATCCATCTCCACCAGGGAAACCAGAACGGCAGACACCAAAAGCTTATCCGCGAGCGGGTCCAGAAGCTTGCCGAGATTCGTGACAAGCTTCCGTTTCCTGGCAATGTAGCCGTCGAGACTATCCGTACTCGCAGCCACGATAAAGATCAGCGCCGCGATAATCTGGTTATACGTAATGCTGAACTGATCGATCCGGATGTGGGGAAATTTCACATTAACGAGCAAAAAGAACATAATGATCGGGACTAAAAATATTCTCGCCAACGTGATCCGGTTGGCCAAATTCATGCCACGACCTCCCCGGACAAGTCAAATTCGAATGAATGGGTAATTCTTACCTTCGCAATTTCGCCGATTTCAAGCTTCGTCCCGCGGGCAAATACCTCGCCGTCGATTTCCGGAGCATCGTACATGGAGCGGCCTACATAGACATCGCCCCTGCCGTCATATTTCTCAATCAAGACATCGATGACTTGACCGATCCGGCTGCTGTTTCTCTCGCTTGAGATTTCCCTCTGGATTTCCATCAGCACGTTCGCGCGGTATTCCTTCACCTCATCAGGGACTTGATCAGGCAGACGCGAAGCCGGCGTATCTTCTTCCTGCGAATACGTAAATACCCCAAGACGGTCAAATTGAACTTCGCGGATAAACGCCTTCAGATTCTCAAAATCCTCTTCGGTCTCACCCGGGAAGCCGACTATGATGGACGTACGAAGCGACACTCCTGGAATACGTTCACGGATTTTTCGAATCAATTCGCGAGCGTCACGCTGCCGGCCCGGCCGGCGCATCCGCTTCAGGATACGGTCCTCGCTGTGCTGCAAAGGCATATCCACGTATTTGCATACCTTTGGATTATTGGCAATCACGTCGATCAGTTCGTCCGTGAAAAAGCCGGGGTATGCGTAATGAAGCCTTACCCACTCGATGCCAGCAACCTCGCTTACCTTGTTCATTAGTGTAGGAAGCATGAACTTGTCATAAAGATCCGTACCGTAATTGGTGGAATCCTGAGCAATCAGACTGATCTCCTTTACACCTTGAGCGGCAAGCTGTTCCACTTCGGCAAGAATCGACTCCATACTGCGGCTTCGAAACTTTCCGCGCATGATCGGAATACTGCAGAATGTACAGGCGTTATCGCATCCCTCCGCAATCTTCACATAGGCTGTATAACGAGGCGTGGTTAAACGTCTCGGCAGTTTCTGCTCATAGTTGAATACCGGATTTCCTACCATAACCGGTTTTTTGCCTGACAACGCCTTATCGACAATATCGTTGATTTTGTCAAAATCACCGGTTCCGACGATCCCGTCGATCTCCGGCATCTCATTCATCAGCTCTTCCTTGTACCGCTGCGTCAAACAGCCCGATACGATCAACGCTTTCAATTTGCCGGTTTGCTTCAGTTCAGCCATATCCAATATCGTATTCACCGACTCCTCTTTCGCCGCATCGATGAATCCGCATGTATTGACAATAATGACCGTAGCTTCTTCCTTTTCCGATACCAAACTGTAACCACGTTCGTGAATAAGACCGGACATGATTTCGGAGTCAACCAAATTTTTCTCACAGCCCAGGGTTACTACTTTAACTTTCTCTGTCATGTAACATCCTCCACCTGTTCCTTCTCAACGACTAGTTACAAGTATAATATAACCGTTTAAAGAGTGTCAAAATCATAAAAAGCCTTACGAATGCTTTTGTCCGTAAGGCAATCCGCACGTCTTCGGCGCTTACCTGAAATTGATGAATTGCAATTCAAGCGGCAAATCGGCTTTCCGGAGCAGCTGCATGACCTGCTGCAAATCATCCTTGCTCTTCCCGCTTACCCGAATCTGATCTCCCTGAATCTGGCTTTTTACTTTCAGCTTGGAGTCGCGAATCAGCACATTGATTTTTTTAGCATTGTCCTGATCGATGCCTTGCTTCAACTTGATCTTCTGGCGGACCGTTCCCGATGCGGCCGGTTCCACCTTGCCATAGTCCAAATTTTTCAAAGAGATGCCCCGTTTGGCCATCTTGGAATGAAGAATGTCGAGTACATTCTGAAGCTTGAACTCATCGTCGGATATGACGACCAGCTCCTCCTTCTCGAGAGCTATACTGCTCTTGCTCCCCTTGAAATCGAACCGTGTGGCGATTTCTTTTTCCGCCTGATGAATGGCATTGTTCAGTTCCTGGATATCCAATTTGGATACGATGTCGAATGAATTTTCGCTGCTCATGCATGATCTCTTCCTTTCTTGACATTCTGTACCAAGAAAACCGCCGCTAATCACAGTCCGTCATCTTGGCAAAAGATTCCGACAGAAGCTTTTCTTAATCATAACAAAAAAGACACCTTCAGCACAAAGCCTACGAGTGTCTTCAGCTGTATAATATGTGCAAATCCAAACCATAAATAGCCAATGGCGTAATCCCCTTATGCTTACACTGCCGCAGAATCGCGGCTGCCTCTCCATGATAACCGTTCACGCTCAGGCGGCAATCCAGGCTAAGAAGGCTGCAGGTCGATCTGAATTCGTTTGACATTCGCTTCGTCCCCTACATTAATCGGGATGCCGTTGATCTTCAATTCCACAGCACTGGCTCTTCCCAAAACCAATCGCGCGGTATCCGGAACAGTCCACGTTTGCGTATTTCCGTTCAGGAAGTTTTGCGAAGCGAGCACTTTCTTTTCATGGCCCGCGGACTCCACCTCAACCCAGCACTTCTCGCCGGTCACCGTCATTTCGATATTCAGCTCCTGCACTCCCGCTACCGAGTAATAATCGGTGTTTTTCTCGCTTTTGACCAGCTTTACTTCGCTTTTTGGAAGTTCAGGCTGCACGGGCACCTGTGCAGGCGTTTGCTGCGCTGCAGCTCCCGTCTTGGCATTGGCGTCCCCATCGACTTCCGCCGTCTGGGGAGCGGGCGCTACCTTATCGGTAATCGTCTTGGGCAAATCGTCCGAGGCATCTTTGGAGCCGCCGCTATAATTAAGATTAACAAAATAATAGATAATCCCCAGGATCAGCACGACAAAGGAAATCACCATTAGGTTAGAGGCCCATTTGCCAATCCATTCCGTGTTACGGGTCGTCCGCTTGCTGCGGATCGGTTCAGTCATTGGCTCAGGCTCAAGAGACGGAATTACATTTTGATAAAGCTTCAGCACCTCGTTCGGATCCAGACCGACAGCTTCGGCGTAGCTTTTAATGAACGCCCGTACATAAAAATTCCCGGGCAGTACCTTATAGTTGCCATCTTCGATGGCTTCCAGATACCGCTTGCGAATCTTAGTCGTCTCTTGTAAATCATCGAGCGATATTTTATTTTCCAGTCTGGCTTTTTTTAACATCTGACCAAGATCGGACACGTTGTCACTCCTTTCAAGAACAGTGGAAGCAACCTTATGGACAGACGCCAGCTCGCGTCAACCATGCTTAATAATCGTCGATCCCTGATGTAAAGATCTCATATGAAATTTCTTCATCCGGCGTATTGCGAAGCTCGACGATACAGTCGAAATGATCATACGTATATTCGGACTCACGGATAAAAATATCCGGATGCTCAATGACTTTGGTGGACGGCATAGCCATAATTTCCTGCAGGAGAGCATAATGTTTCTCGTTGGAACGCAGGGTCGACACAATACCGTCAATAATAAACACGTTGTTCGGATTCATCTCTTCTTCGGACAGCTGGCTGCGCACGGTTTGGCGAAGCAAGGTAGAGGAAACAAAGGTCCACCTTTTGTTCGAGCATACGCTGCCCGCAATGATCGATTCCGTTTTGCCTACTCTCGGCATGCCTCGTAATCCTACGACATGGTTTCCCTCCCGCTTAAATACTTCGCCAAGGAAATCCACTAACAGTCCAAGTTCATCCCGAGTGAAACGGAACGTTTTGCGGTCGTCCGAATCCCGTTCAATATAACGGCCATGCCGTACCGCTAAAATATCAACCAGCTTCGGCGTGCGCAAAGCTGTTATAGTTATATTATCCACTTTTTTCAGCATTTTACCCATTAATTCTACTTTTTCTTCATCTTTTGTTTGCAACAGCATCCCGCGGGTCCGGTCTTCCACCCCGTTGATCGTAACGATATTGATATCAAGCATCCCCATTAAAGATGCGATATCTCCCAAAAGTCCCGGACGGTTTTTATGTATTTTGTACTCCATATACCATTGTTTAATCTCTTGATTTACTTCTATTGTCATGAGTTTATTCTCCGATCCGTAATTTTTGCAACTCGCACCACAAAAATATTCTACAAAATTCGATAAAATCCTCTCGAAAGGCACTAACTTATTCACGTTTCGTGATAAATTTTATTTCCGCATTGGTATAAGGCTGAATCCCCGGCTGCCACCGTCCTTGCTCCAACATATCCCTGACCGAGGTCAAAATGCCAGGCCACTGCAGTTCAATCCGGGTCGAAGCCAGATTCATCACCGGAACCCGAAGGGAGTTCAACCGCTGCAATTGTGCGGCTTCAAGCGGAGCATATACGGCAATCCATGAAGGCCTGTTCGCCTGAACCTGATATTGCAATTGCGAAAACCAGCCCTCTGCATCGGCCAAGCTGATGTATTCCGCTTCTTCGGAAGGCGCCCACTCCGAAGGAATCGGATAGGCCGAGGTGGTAACCCATTCGATATTTCGTCCGCTTACAAGCTGCTGGCGTACCCATTCGTCCCATTCAGCCTGAAGCTGTTCCTCTGTCACCAGCTTGAGCGAGATATTCTGCTCAGATACAGCAAATGCTTTCCGATCTATAACATCATCGAGCAGCAACCAGTTGCGCTCAGGTACTTTTCCGGCTTCCGGCAGGACATTGCGGACCAACTCATGTCCCGCTACTAAAATCATATCATAAGGCCGAGTTCTAACATGATCCAGCTGTTCTTCCGTCAGAGCCGACGCATTTTGCATCCATTCGAACGACGTTTGCTTTTGCTCGCGCCATTCAAGCAGCGTGCTTTGCAGCGTATTCTTGACTGGATCCGAAATTTCCGGTCCGGTTATGACAAGAATTGATTTTTTGGACTCCAGCAAGGCCGGATCAATCTCCGGGATTTGACTGGCGCATCCCGCCGCCATGACGGCCATACCAAGCAAAGATATTCCAATTATCCATCGTTTTAAAGTTTTCTTCAAAACGTATATCAACCTCTCTTCTGTCAACCCATGATCCCTTATCCAGTATAACAGAAAGGCTCTGTTAAAGGCTAATGTGATCTTTGTCCACACCCATGTTCGGATGTTGAAACAAGAACAAACAGGTATGGATAAGCTCAATAAAGCTGAAAGGAGTCTCGACCCTCCTGAATCATACCCGTAATGGCAGCATAAATGTTGGGTGGATATTCAGCGATTCTATGGCAATCGGATAAAGTTCGGTAGATTGTTGAACGTACTCCTTGATTTCCAAATTTCGAGCAATGGATTTCAACGCATCTGCAAATTGCTTTTCAACGGATGGAAGAGCCATAGGGTTATCCCTCGTTTCATTAGAATTATCATAAAAATTATAATTCAAATGTCGAGACAAATACAGGCCGGATTACTCTCTAAATATCGCAACAATCTTTAACATGACCAATGGAAAAAGCAAGGAAAAGCCTCCCCGAGAGGAGGCTTTCAACAATACCGGTATGATTAATTATTCGCTTTGGCCAACTTGACCATGATCTGAGCCAACACTTTTCTTTCCTGTTCGTCACTGACATCCCAAAGCTCTTTCAGCACGCGCTCTTCCTTGTTCTCGGGATCAATCTTGTCGGCCAGAAACTCGCCGATTTGGAAGGCCAGATTCGAAATCGTCTCCTCTGTCATTCCGGCCTTTTCAGCCTGCTTTACGCGCTCACCCAAGAATTCTTTCCAACGCTCGAACACCTTCAGCACCGTAGCCATGTCGCAATTCCTCCTTGTAAGAATGAATGGTCGTTGCAACTATAATGTCTGCAATAACAAAGGGGATTATACGGCAGGCTTACGTCAGCCAACCGCCGTTGGGGCTGATGATTTGTCCGGTAATATAACCCGATTCCGGCAAAGCAAGAAAATAAACAAGCGAAGCGATTTCGTCCGGACGACCGAATCGGCCTGCCGGAATTTCATTTTCGATGGCAGCCTTCTCCGCAGCATCAAACCCGGCCATCATCAGTGTATCCACAGCGCCGGGAGCCACAGCATTGACGGTAACCCCCGATGGCGCCAGCTCCTTGGCCAGCGCTTTCGTAAAGGCATTAATGCCCCCTTTGGCGGTAGAATAAGCGACCTCGCAGGAAGCCCCGGAAATGCCCCATATGGAGGATACATTGATGATGCGGCCGTATTTTTGAGATACCATATAGGGCATAAACTGGCGGGTCATGAGAAAGGTTCCTTTCAGATTGATTCCCATCATTTCGTCCCACTGCTCTTCCGTTACGTCGGCGAGCATTCCGTAATGCGATACGCCTGCATTGTTTACAAGAATATCAGGTATCATTCCGTGATGCAGTAGCTTCTCCTTCATTCGCTCCACCTGCTCCTGGGACCGCAAATCGGCAGTCACCGTCAGCACGCGGGCTCCCTGGCTCATACAGCTACGAGCGGTTTCATTAGCCGCTTCATGAGACTGCAGATAATGAATGACTACATTCAAGCGCGCAGAGGCAAAACGGCGGGCGATCGCCGCGCCGATGCCCCGGCTCGCCCCCGTGATCAATACCGTTTGTTCCGTAAATGGTTTGTTCGCGTTATGCTCCATTGGAATCACTTGTCACGATGGATGCCGCAAGGCGGTTCCAATCAAAATGGCTGTGAAGCAGCTCGTTCACATCGGCGTGCTGCAGCTCCTCGTAAACGGGCAGAATATCAAACAGCTCAATACCTTTAAATCGGTACTTAGTAAATTCATTAGCGATCGCTTCCGGTGAATTGAGCTGTCTCAGGAATGCGCCGATCTTTTTCTTCTTGCTCCGGTCAAAATCCGAGACGGCGATGCCTTCCGATTTGACACGGTCGATTTCTTCTTGGACCCGGGAAATTAATTTCTCAGGATCCTTTGTGTCTCCGCCCATCACGGTAAAGGCATAGTTTTCCGCTATGTTGTATTCCGAACCGAAGCTGTCGGAAATCAGCTGCTCGTCGTACAGCTTTTGATAAATGGCCGAGCTTGGGCTCACAAGGATATCAAGCAGGACCTTCATCGCCAGCTCCCGCTTCAGCATCTCCCGTCCTCTGAGCGGCTGATCCGGCTCCTTGCAGCCGAAAAGGCATTTAGGCAAAGAAACGGGCAGCACGGCCACCTTGCGCGGCGCCTTTACCGCGGCCGGTTCCTCATCGAAATATCTGTGGATTTCCCCTTGAGCTTTGAACGATTTGGCCGCCTGGTTTTGCCTTACCAGTTCCATGATTTCCTCCGGTTCCACTCTGCCAACGACGAACAAGCTCATATTGCTCGGATGGTAAAAGGTATGGTAGCAATCATAAAGCATTTCTTTGGTAATTTTCCCGATCGATTCCACCGTACCGGCGATGTCTATATGCACGGGATGGACATGGTACATCGTCTCGATTAACCCGAAATACACGCGCCAGTCCGGATTGTCCTTATACATATTGATTTCCTGACCGATAATGCCCTTTTCCTTCTCCACGTTCTCATCCGTAAAATACGGATTTTGAACAAAATTCAGTAGCGTAGTCAAGTTTTCCTTGATATGTCCGGTGGCAGAAAATAAATAAACCGTCCGGTCAAAGCTGGTAAATGCATTTGCCGAGGCTCCTTGCGCCGCAAATACGGAAAAAATGTCGCCCGTCGGCTCTTCGAACATTTTATGCTCGAGAAAATGCGCAATGCCGTCAGGAACTTTTCGCCGCTCTCCGCCTTCTACCTGAAAGTGATTATCGATAGAACCGTATTTTGTGGAAAAGGTAGCATACGTTTTCTGAAAGCCTTCTTTCGGCAGGATGAAAACGGAAAGTCCGTTCGGAAGCTGCTCCGTATACAATGTTTCTTTCACATGTGGATAAGGGATGACCTGCATTTATTCTCCTCCCTTGCGGTCGCGCAGGAAATAAATCGTATCAAGCTGAACCTTCTGCGCTATATTCCGGATTTGCTCCGGGGTCGTCTGTTCGACTTGTTCGATCAGCTTGGGAACCGTACGCTCCGCACCTGACAGACGGTTGTTGAAATCAAAAGCAATCCATTCGAATGCGGAATCCTGCAGCTCGCGCAAATGGCCCGAAATCATCGCTTTGGTTTGCTGAAGCTCCAAGTCCGATATCTTTCCTTCTTCCATTGCTTTTAATTGCTCTCTGATGATCGTAACGGCTTTCTCATAGTTTGCAATCTCAATTCCCGATTGGATCGTCATGATTCCTTTATGGCCGTCCAGACGCGAGGAAGCGTAGTAAGCCAAGCTTGCTTTCTCCCTGACATTCGTAAACAGCTTGGAATGCGGATAACCGCCCAGAATACCATTGTACAGCAGCGCAGAAGGATAAGATTCGTCCGCGTAGGATGTCGGTATGCGAAGTCCCATGTTCAGTTTGCCCTGACTTACGTCAAGCCGCTCAACCACTTCTTTGACCTGCGCCGCATTTCTGTGTTCGATCCTGAGACTGTACGAAGGAGCCGCGGAACGCTGCACCGAGAAATAACGGTCAATCCATGGAAGCACTTGCTCCAGATTCGTATTTCCGACAACATAGACATCCATAGGTGCGCTCTGCAGCAGTTCGTGAAACCGCGCCGTCAACGGCTCGGCTTCGATGGATTCCAACACATCAAGCTTGCCCAGCGGATGCAGCCGGTAAGGCTCCTCGCTGCACATTTCTTCAATGCAGCGCTCGGCCGCATATTTGACTTTGTCGTTTACGATCGCCTGCAGCCGTTTCTCCAGCGTGGTTTTTTCCGATTCAATATACTTTCGGACCAGCGTGCGGCCTTCGAGCGCAGGCTCCGTTATGGCGCCGCCCATAAACTCGATCGCCTGCTCCAGCAGCGAGCGGCTGCTCGAAACGAATTCATCCTGGATTACATCCATTCGGAACTGCAGCATTTGATAATCACCGCGTTTATAGATGTCAAAACCAAAGCCCGCACCGTACATGTCGTCCAACCGTTCCCGGAACTGCTTTGTCTGCGGGTAAGCTTTGCTGCCGCGCCGAAGAACGAACGGTATCAAAGCTGTCGGGGTCACCGTCTCCTCGTCAAGCGGACTGCCGATATACACCGATAACGCGAATGTCTTGAACTGCTCCGTCGGGAGCACATGTACACGTACGTTACGCACCGTACCTCGCTGAAATTGGGTATCCTTCAATGGCGAAACAACTCCTCTCATGATCGCGTCCATCCGCCTTCCTTCACATGATCCATTATATTCCTCTATAAACAGAAGAAGCAACCGCAGCAGGGTTACTTCTACTTGATGCTTTATTTGCAGAAAATATGTTTTCCGATTTGTTTGACTTGAGGACGCGTCCAGATCCAGGCGGACGTCGCTGTCTCCGGATTGAAATAATACAGGCAGCCGTCGGTAGGATCCGAGCCATTCAACGCATCTTGAACGGCCTTGCGTGCCGTATCGTTTGGAGTCAGCCAGATTTGTCCATCGTCAACGGCGGTAAATGCTCTAGGTTGAAAAATGACTCCGGAAACGGTATTGGGGAAGCTTGGAGACTTCACGCGGTTTAAGATAACAGCCGCAACGGCGACTTGGCCGATATACGGCTCCCCGCGGGCTTCCCCGTACACAGCGTTAGCCATAATATTCAGATCCTGCTGTGACAATCCGAAACGCGTTGAGGGCGTCATTCCTGTCGGTGCCCCGGATGCCCGCTCCTGGCCGCCGCCTCCGCCCGAGGCTTGACCCTGCCGTCCCCCGGTAACCCAAGGAGGCAAGTCCTCGGCTTTGGGCTTCCAGGCCTTCGTCGCTTCCCAAAGCTTCAATTTGGTTTTACTTCCGGCGATACCGTCAACCTTTAACCCGAACTCGGATTGAAACCACTTGAGCGCCTTCAAGGTCTGATAGCCGAAATCGCCGTCCACCCTTCCTTTATAAAAGCCCAAAAACTTAAGCCTTCCTTGAAGCTCGTACACATCCGCAGTGGAGGAAGCTCCATAACGGATTTCGTTCTTGCTGAACGTTTGCTCCGTGCTATAGCGATGCTTAAGTTCAAAACCGGCAAACAAAACGAAAATTAAACAAACGGTAATAACAACCAATCGTTTATTCATTGTAATCATACTCACCTTTCCCACTTCATTTTGGCAACCTTTTTACGGTTATTATGAGAAAGGGAGTCAGCTTCTATTCAAGCAGAATTGGTAATCTCTGGGTGTTATGTACGACCTTCATCACGAGCTCATGCGGTTGATCTGATACTGCTCGAGGGAAACAAGCACTTCGCGAGGCTTGCTGCCTTCATACGGACCGACAATCCCGCGGGCTTCCATCGTATCGATTAACCTCGCCGCACGCGTGTACCCGACGCGCATCCGGCGCTGCAGCAGGGAAACAGAGGCTTGCTTGGCTTCCAGGATGATCTGAACCGCCTGATCATACAGTTCATCCTCAAATTCATTCTGCTCTTCCTGCCTTTCTTCCACTTGAGGCACCATGTCTTCGACATATTCGGCTTTTCCCTGCGTCCGCACAAAGCTCACAACGGCCTCGACCTCGGCATCGGACAGGAAAGCCCCTTGCACACGCACGGGCTTGGAAGCGCCCATCGGCAAATACAGCATATCCCCGCGTCCCAGCAGCTTTTCAGCTCCGACCGAATCGAGTATCGTCCGGGAATCCACCTGGGATGAAACGCCAAAGGCAATCCGTGAAGGAATATTCGCTTTAATGACGCCCGTGATGACATCGACGGACGGCCGCTGGGTTGCGATGATCAAATGGATCCCTGCAGCCCGAGCCATCTGTGCAAGACGGCAGATCGAATCCTCTACGTCGTTGGCAGCGACCATCATCAGATCCGCGAGCTCGTCCACGATCACCACAATATACGGCAGCGGAGCTCCCGTTTGGGTTTCCGTCAGCATCGCATTATAGCCCTCAATGTTTCTCGTGCCGCTCTTGGAGAACAGTTCGTACCGCTTCTCCATCTCAACGACAACCTTCTTCAGCGCCAAGGAAGCCCGTTTCGGATCCGTAACGACCGGAGCCAGCAAATGCGGGATGCCATTGTACACATTCAACTCCACCATTTTCGGGTCAATCATCAAAAATTTAACTTCATCCGGCTTCGCTTTATACAATATACTCGTGATGATGCCGTTGATGCAGACTGATTTTCCCGAACCCGTAGCTCCGGCAACGAGCAAATGCGGCATGCGCGCGAGATTGCCTACAATCGGCTGTCCAGAAATATCCCGGCCCAGTGTTATAGACAATTTGGAAGCGGCATCCTGGAACGTAGGGCTCTCCATGACCTCGCGCATCGTAACGACGGACACCTCGGTATTCGGCACCTCGATCCCGATAGCGGATTTCCCCGGAATCGGCGCCTCCATCCGTATGTCCTTGGCAGCCAGGGCAAGCGCAATATCGTCCGTTAAGCTCACGATTCGGCTCACCTTCACACCGACATCAGGTTGAATTTCATACCGGGTCACGGCCGGACCACGGACCACCTCAAGCACTTTCGCTCTAACGCCGAAGCTTTCCAGCGTCGCCTCCAGCTTACGGGCAACGGCTTTGTAATCGAGCGCATCGCCGCCTTTGCCTGACGACGGCTTGGATAACAGCTGGAGGGACGGAAGCTCGTATGGAATCTCCAAAGGCTTGTTCTTCATATCGAAATCTTCCGTTCCGCCTTCGTGTTCGGCCGACTCTTGAGCTGCGGCTTTAGAGCCGGAGGAAGCGCCGCCTTCTCCCTTGGCTCCCGTGGCTAACACCGTCTCCTGCTGTACCTGCTCCTGGAAATCGCGGATAACCGGGATGGCAGGATCATTGAATTCAGCCACAGGAGGCTCATTTCCCGACAGAAGCGATCGTTCATCCTCTGCTCTGGTATACACGGTCACCATCTCTTCCTCGCTATCGGAAGAATGGTCGGAGTCCGGACCTCCTGACACCTTATCAGCCGATTTGCTGCCGCCTTTGGAGGGATTTAACAGCTCGAAGAAAAGCGCGCGCTTCTTTCCAGACCCGCGGTTTTTCTTTTCTGGCTTGTACGTTTCCTCGTCATATTCTTCATCCGGTTCCGGAATATAAGCAACAGCCGGTTTTCTTTTCTTCACCTTATTGACAGCTTGCCTCCGCTGATGACGTTCCAGCAGCTTCCGTTTGATATACTGACCTAACAGCGTATCGGCAAAAGGCTTCCGGCCTCTTACCCGGTTGAGTACATCGCCCAGCGAGATACCTGTCACCAACAGAAACCCGGCAATAAACAACGTATACTGGATCAGCCGCGCCCCCAAATTATCAAACAAATAGTACAGAACGGAGTAGATCAAGGCGCCGATCATCCCGCCCCCTACCCCGGCAGTCAAAATTTCCTGGCCCTGCATCGTCGGTTCAAGTCCGTCAATCATGCCGATCCATGTTTGCGACCAGATTTGACCTGCGGTAAACTCCGCTTTTTCATAAAGCTGGGCAAACAGACTGATATGGCTCATCAGCAGCAGGGAAAGAAGAATCAGCAGCAGACCCGTTTTACGGGATGTCCTCCAGACCGGCCACGACCGCTTCATCATCGCATACAAGGCAGCGTATATAAACACTAACGGTATAACAAAGTCCCACGTTCCGATCAGAAAGCGAAACAGATAAGTCAGGGCGCGGGCTACGGAGCCCTCACGGGATAAAGCGATGATTGACAATGTCAAAATCAATATGCCGTACAGTTCAAATTTCAAATTCGTTTTAAGTCCTTTGCCCCTCTTCCTCTTCTTGGACAAGACCGCTCACCCCCCGAGGATTCATTATACCATAAACTGGGGTGAAGCTGAATGTAAGGAATGTAAATTCGATCCTTAGCCCTGCAGAAATGGCTGAAATTCAATCATTCTTCCGGGTGCATACTGCGGGTTCAAATAGTCCTGCAGGTTGCAGCTGATTAAACGGACGATCCTCGCCTGCCGGGCATTGATAGGGTGCACCTGCATCGTGACTCCATTCATGACGATTTCAACCGGTCTTGGAAAGTCCTCATGATCAATGCCTTCCATCACTGCTTCAAGCGGAAGCACCGTATAATGAATCATTGGACCATTCCTCCCTGGGCTCTGCGCCGTTCTTCGATCATCTCGTTGAGCTTTTGAATCGCTTCCCCTACGCCGCCTAACGCGTCGATTAAACCATAGCGGACCGCATCCGATCCGATCACCGTCGTTCCGATATCCCGGGTCAGCTCCCCCGTTTTGAACATCAGCTCTTTGAATTTGTCTTCCTCGACTCTGGAGTGGCGTGTGACGAAACGAATAACCCTTTCCTGCATTTTGTCCAAATATTCAAACGTTTGCGGCACTCCGATAACCAATCCGTTCAGCCGGATGGGGTGAATGGTCATCGTAGCCGTCTCGGCAATGATGGAGTAATTGGCCGAAACGGCTATGGGAACGCCGATGCTGTGACCGCCGCCCAGAACCAGCGTCACCGTCGGTTTGGATAAGGTGGCGATCATCTCCGCGATGGCAAGCCCCGCTTCCACATCGCCGCCGACCGTGTTCAGAATGATCAATACGCCTTCGATTTTCGGATTTTGCTCCGCCGCTACCAGCTGCGGAATGATATGCTCATACTTTGTCGTTTTATTTTGCGGAGGAAGCACAAGATGGCCCTCTACCTGGCCAATTATCGTCATGCAGAAGATATTAGACTCGTTGGTTGGAACATTCGTTTGTCCTAACTGCTGAATAGCATCGACTGTAGCGTTCTTTCTCGCGTCTTCTGTCATGGGCTGCGTCTGCTCTTGATTATTTTCAAATGCCATGTCACATTCCCCCTAGAGTGTTAAAATCTCCCCTTAGTATGATACGGGAGCGCAAAAATATGCGCCGAACCGCATAAAGACCGCTCTGCGTCGATGATGGACACAGGCGGTCTTTTTTCATGTAAGTGACATTTATTAAGTTAACGGTGCTATGACTGGTGGACAGTTTCAGACTTCCATAATAATAGGGAGAATCATCGGTCTTCTTCTGGTTTGTTCATATAAAAATCGTCCGAGCGCGTCCTTCACATGAGTTTTGAGAGACGCCCACTCATTCACATTTTCATTCATCAAGCGATGCAGTGTGCTGGTCACAATGCGGTTCGCTTCTTCAAGCAGCCCTTCCGATTCCCGCACGTATACGAAACCTCGGGAAATGATATCCGGGCCGGACAAAATCGCCCCATCCTGCTTGCTGAGTGTCACCACGACAACGAGAATTCCGTCTTGTGAGAGCAGTTTGCGGTCGCGCAGTACGATGTTGCCTACATCGCCCACGCCCAGTCCGTCAATCAGAATGTTGCCGGCAGGAACTTTGGAGCCCTTGCGCGCCACGCCATCTTGAATCTCCACGGTATCCCCGTTGTCCACGATGAAAATATCTTCCCGCGGTATGCCCACAGACTCCGCCAACATCCCGTGCTGACGCAGCATGCGGTACTCCCCGTGAATCGGGATGAAATATTTAGGACGCATGATGTTGAGCATCAGCTTCAGCTCTTCCTGGCTTCCGTGTCCCGAGACGTGCACACCTGTGATGGAACCCGGTCCGTAAATCACATTTGCGCCGATCCGCATCAACTCGTCCACTGTACGTCCCACATAGCGCTCATTGCCCGGAATCGGTGTGGCCGCGATGATGACCGTGTCTCCCGGTAAAATGTCCACCTTCCGGTGGGTCGAACGCGCCATGCGTGTAAGGGCTGACATAGGTTCGCCCTGAGATCCTGTCGAGAGAATGGCAACACGGTCCGAAGCGAGTTTATTCACTTCTTCCGGCTCAATCAGCATGCCGTCCGGAATATGCAGATAGCCGAGCTCGCTCGCGATGCTTACTACATTCACCATACTGCGGCCGATCACAACGAGCTTGCGGCGAGTGCTCTCGCATGCGTCGATTACCTGCTGAATCCGGTGAATATTGGACGCGAAGGTTGCGATAATGACACGCTGCTTCGCTTTGCGGAACACCTCTTCAATCTCCGCCCCGACACTGCGTTCCGAACCGGTATAGCCCGGGCGTTCCGCATTCGTACTGTCCGATAACAGGGCCAGCACGCCTTTATGTCCGATGGCTGCCATCCGGTGGAGATCAGCATGCTGCTCGTTTACCGGTGTCTGATCGAACTTGAAGTCTCCGGTATGCACAACATTCCCTTCCGGAGTCTCCAAGCACACCCCGACCGAATCCGGAATACTATGATTCGTTTTGAAGAATGTTGCGGTCATGCAGCCCAGCTTCAATTCGGAATCGGCCGTAATGACGATTCGTTTGGTTTCGCCAAGCAGACTCGCTTCTTTTAATTTCGTTTCGATGAGTCCCATGGTCAATCTCGTACCGTAAACAGGTACATTCAAATGCTTCAGCACGTAAGGCAATCCGCCAATGTGATCCTCGTGTCCGTGGGTAATCAGAATGCCCCGGACTTTATCGCGATTTTCCGTCAGGTAGGAAATATCCGGAATGACGATATCGATTCCGAGCATGTCCTCTTCGGGAAATTTCAATCCGCAGTCAATCACTACAATATCGTTCGCGTATTGCACAACATACATGTTCTTTCCGATTTCACCTACGCCGCCCAAGGCGAAAATCGTTAATTTGTCTATATTTTTCTTGGACAAGTACATAAACCTCCTCAAATTAATTGACGACGATTCAGATATGAGCTAAAACCAAAAATATACCGCACCAGTCACTTGCCACCATTATACATGAACAAATTAACCATTTACAAGCTGATCAGCATCACGCCGTCCGCCGTTAGTTATTCGTATTGTATCCAAAAAAAAGAAAACCGATGCCGGAATGGCACCGATTCATTCGAAGACCTCATTCAAACAGGGATGCAATGAATTGTCCTTCTTGTTCGGTAACATTCACGAGAGGCAAACGCACGCCTCCCGTCGATACTCCTTTGAGTTGAAGCGCATGCTTCACCGGCGCAGGATTCGGCACGCGATGCGGACAGAAGAACAATCCTCTGAATATCGGAAGCAATTGACCGTGAAGTCTTGCCGCACCCTGTACATCTCCCTGTACATAACATCTTATCATATTTTGCATTTCTTTTCCAACTACATGGCTCGCTACGCTCACGATGCCATGTGCTCCAACCGACATGGCCGGAAGCGCAGCACTGTCGTCACCGCTGTAGACCAGAAAACCCGGAGCAGCTCCGCTTACGATCTGGGTCAGCTGATCCGTATCCGCACAGTCCTTCGTGGCAACGATATTCGGGATATGAGACAAGCGGATCGTCGTATCGGCGTCGATGTTCACACCTGTACGTCCGGGAACGTTATACAAAATGACCGGAATGTTTACCGACTCGGCAATCGCTTTAAAATGCTGATACAGACCTTCTTGAGAAGGACGGTTATAATAAGGAGCCACCAACAGCAGAGCATCTACACCGAGTTTTTCCGCTTCCCTGGATAAATGGATGGAGTGGGCGGTATCATTGCTGCCTGTGCCTGCGATAACAGGGCAACGACCATTGACATGCTTCACCGCGGTCCGGAAAAGCTCCAGTTTTTCTTCCTCCGTCAACGTCGGAGATTCCCCCGTTGTACCGCTAACCACGAGGCTATCGCTTTGCTGTTCGTCGATAAGGTAGTCGATCAATTTCTCAAACCCAGCGATATCTACTTTCAGGTCGGTATCAAAAGGCGTTACCATTGCCGTTATAAGTCTTCCAAAATCCACGACAAAACTCCTCCTACTTCATTGTTCTGTATAGTTTGAACTGCTTATGCAGCGCTCTTACGGCTCTGGCCATGTCTTCCTCCTGAACCAGCACCCAGATGGTGGTATTGGAGTCCGCGGACTGCAAAATTTGCACATCTGCCTCCGTCAGCGCTTCAACAATATGTGCCATGATGCCCGGAACGCCGTTCATGCCCCCGCCGATGATCGACACCTTGGCGCAATTCGGCGTAATTTGGGGACTGAGCCCCATTTCCACCAACGTATCGGCCGCCCGGTTGGCCTCATGATCAAAGACCGTATACACTACTCCCGAAGGATTCACATTGATGAAATCCACGCTGATTCGTTGACGGGCCATCGCTTTAAATACATTCAGTTGAAGGTCATAGTTGCCTTCCTTTGCCGATACGCGGATCTGTGAAATACCCGGCACATGGGCTATCCCTGTAACGAATCGGTCTTGAACGGTTCCCGTTGCAGCCTTGATCGCGTCAGGATGCGTGACAAGCGTACCCGGATCCTTCGAGAACGTGGAACGCACACGAACCGGAATACCGGCATGCATGGCTACTTCTACCGCTCGGGGATGAATGACTTTGGCGCCGAGATGCGCCATATTGCATATTTCCATGTACGAGACGACCGACAGGGGCTGTGCGTCGTCAACGATTCGCGGATCAGCCGTCAATATGCCGCTCACATCGGTAAAGATATCGACAATCTCCGCGTTCAACGCAGCGCCCAAAGCGGTTGCAGACGTATCGCTTCCGCCTCGTCCCAGCGTCGTAAAATCGCCGTCAGCCGTTTCGCCTTGAAAACCGGCAACGATGACAACGTTTCCTTGGTCGAGCAGTTCAAGTATACGCCCCGGCTGCAAGGATGTGATTTGAGCGTTGCCAAACGTATCGTTGGTTCGTATTCCGGCTTGCGCGCCGGTCAACACCGTCGATGGAATGCCCGCCGCGTTCAACAGGCTGCATAAGGTCGCCGCCGAGATCAGCTCTCCGCAGCAGAGCAGCATATCCTGTTCCCTGTCAGGCAGCCGGTCTCCGTTCTGACGGATCCATTCCAGTAAAGTATCCGTTGCATAAGGTTCGCCCTTGCGTCCCATAGCCGATACGACAACTACTAGTTTGTATTCTTGCTTCAATGCGTCCTGGATATGCTCGATAACGTGTGCTCTGGCTTCAGCTGTGGAAAGGGACGTGCCTCCGAATTTCTGCACTAGGATCTTCATCAAGATCTCCCCTTCTTGAGTAGCCTTTCAAAGATTGAGCAAAAACCAAGCTTCCCGCATCATGCAGGAAGCCGATTTGGTAGCCGAAGTTGTCCGTGATTATTTTTCGATCGCGATATATTCCGCGATTTGGACCGCATTCCAAGCAGCGCCCTTCAATAAATTATCGGAAACAATCCACATGTTCAGCGCCCGAGGGTTGCTCAAATCGCGGCGTACACGTCCAACGAATGTCTCCAGCTTGCCTGCCGCCTCCGTAGCGAGCGGATACAGCTGCTCCGCCGGATTGTCCTGCAGAACGATTCCCGGCGCTTCAGCGAGGATATTCTTCACTTCCTCCACGTCAAAGTCGCTTTTCAATTCGACATATACGGACTCCGAATGTCCATAAACGACCGGAATGCGCACGCAGGTGGCGGTAACCTCCAGAGATTCGTCGCCCATAATTTTTTTGGTTTCGTTGATCATTTTCATTTCTTCATACGTAAATCCGTTATCTACGAATTTATCGATTTGCGGAATGGCGTTAAACGCAATTTGATGCTTGACCGGAAGCGATCCGACCGGCAAAATTTGCGGTTCCACCGGCTGGCCGTCGAGTACGGCACGGGATTGGCGCAGCGTTTCCCTGATCGCGCTTGCCCCTGCACCCGATACAGCCTGATATGTGGAAACGATAATGCGCGAAATCCCGTAACGATCGTACAACGGCTTTAGGGCCTGCACCATTTGGATTGTCGAGCAGTTCGGGTTCGCGATGACTCCCTTGTTTTCATTAATCTTATCAATGTTCACTTCCGGCACCACTAGCGGTGTATCCGGGTCCATCCGGAAGGCGCTGGTGTTATCCACGCAGATCGTTCCGTGCTTGATCGCTTCCGGCACGAGCGCGCGGCTTACGTCGCCACCGGCGCTGAACAAAGCGATATCCACATTCCGGAAGCTTTCCGGCTTGGCTTCTTCAATGGTAATTTCTTGACCCTTGAAATTGATTTTCTTGCCCGCTGACCGTGCGGATGAGAGAAGCTTGAGTTCACCAATAGGGAAATTCCGTTCGGCCAGCAAACGGATAATTTGTTCTCCTACAGCACCTGTTGCACCTACTACAGCGACATTAAACAATTTTTGATTCGACATGTGTACGTCTCTCCCCTATGATGATATAAGTAAAATGTATGATCAGTAATTAAACCGTTCAATCAGCATCGGCTGCAGCTGCTTGCCTTGAAGCGCCGCTTCGCACGTTTCCATAATCAAGTCCATCCGGGCCACAAGCGAATTCGGTTTGGCTTGCGGATTGTCCTGACCGAAAGGGACAAAATAAATATTCTTCGTAATGAGCAGCTTGCCCACATTCATCGCGTTCAGGCCCAACCCGTCATTCGTCGATATCGCCAGCACCAGCGGCCGGCCGTTGCGCATTTGCGCCTTCGCCGCCATCAGTACCGGGCTCTCTGTCATGGCATTGGCCAATTTACTTGTCGTATTGCCTGTACATGGAGCGATAACCAGTACATCCAGCAGCTTCGAAGGTCCGAGCGGTTCTGCATCTACAATTGAAGAAATAATATCATTTCCTGTGATCTGTTTCAACTGTTTTTGCCAACTTTCCGACGTTCCGAATCGCGTATCCGTCGTCATGATCGTATTGGATACAATAGGAATCACCTTGGCTCCCGCATCCACAAAACGCCGGATTTGCGGCATAACTTCTTCAAAAGTGCAGTGAGAGCCCGTCATAGCGTAACCTACCGTAAGACCCTGCCAATTCATTTTACCTATTCCTCCTTGAATTTGCATCCTCCATAATAATCCGCGTAATGGTGTCGCCAATGATGCGTCCTGCCGTTTTCGGCGCAACGATGCCCGGAAGCCCGGGGGCAAGGATCGCCTTGATTCCCCGTTTTTCGGCAAAACGGAAATCCGTTCCCCCCGGCTTCGAGGCCAGATCGATAATGACGGCTCGATGAGGAATGTTGGCTATAATCTGGGCCGTAATAATCATCGACGGAATGGTATTGAAAAGCAAGTCGACATGAGATACATTGGTGATCAGGTCCTTGGTATAAAAAGGGTTCATCCCCATTTCCAAGGCCCTGGCATAATATTCCGGTTTATTCACGCCAACCCTCACTCTGGCGCCCATGCCCTGCAGTGTTCTGGCTACCGTTATCCCTGTCCGGCCAAAACCAAGCACCATCGATTCGGAACCGTGCAGCGTAATATCCGTATTTTGAATCGCCATCATGATGGCGCCTTCGGCGGTGGGTATCGAATTGTATATGGCCACATCATCCCGGTCAAATAGCTCTATCAGCTCTATACCCTCCTTGGTACACAGTTCACGCAAGTAAGTCTTCGCCATGCCGGCAAATACCTTTGCCTTCTTCGGCAGCGCCGCTATATGTTTACCCTCTATACGCAATTCCTTTGAAGCAAAGAGACTTTCTACATGTCCATAGTCGTCCGTACCTACAGCAGGCAAAATGACGGCATCCATTCCCTCAAGAACCTCGGGCGTCAGTTCTGCCTTGGTGATTCCGCTGAACCCGTTTTGCAAATTGTCGAATCCGATCAGCACTACGGTAGCATCCAGCTCGGAGCATTTGTGTATGACTTCGAGCTGACGGGCATCGCCGCCGATCAGCGCCACATGAATCCCGGTCAGCATCATTCTCACCTCTTTCTATGTCGCTTTCGATAAAACATCTTATGCGTAAGCCCAAAGATGGGTTCCAAGGGGCCGGCCGGGAAACAGCGGAACTCTGAAAAAATCCGGCTAATGCCCCTGCCGCATCTTCTCCTGAACAAAAAAAAACGTTCTCCCATTCCGAGCCGTGGCTTGGAACGGGAGAACGCCTTCTTCCGGGATATGATATTATTTTGTGCCCGTATGCCCGAAGCCTCCTGCTCCGCGCACCGTATCGTCCAGTTCTTCAACTTCCGTAAGCCGGATTTGCGGCACCAGTTGGAAAACCATCTGCGCAATCCGTTCCTTCCGCTCGATAATGAAGGGCTCCTGACCGTGATTGATCAGCAGCACCTTCACTTCTCCCCGGTAATCCGCATCAATCGTCCCGGGGCTGTTGAGGGAGGTAATGCCGTGTTTGAATGCCAGCCCGCTGCGAGGCCGGATTTGCGCCTCCAGCTCGTCAGGCATGGCAAGCGCAAAACCGGTAGGAATCAGTGCCCGGGCGCCCGGCTCAAGCGTCACAGGCTCGGTTACCGCGGCATACAGATCGAACCCGCTTGCCAGCTGGGACATTTTCTGTGGAAGCGGGATATCCTCATTGCCCGGGAGACGCTTGATTCTAACTTCAAATGCATTAAACAAGGCGATCCCTCCCGAACCCGGCGATGGCTTCATCCGTTTGCCCTACCATTGCCAAAGCGAACGGCTCGGAAAGCAGCCTTGCCGTCAGCTGTTGAATGTGCTCCATCTCTACCCTTTCAATCCGCTCGATCATCTCATCCAAGCTGTAATGCTTACCCAGCATCAGTTCGTTCTTGCCGAGACGGTTCATACGGCTGCTGGTGCTTTCGAGACTTAGAATGAGACTGCCCTTCATTTGTTCCTTGCCTTTTTTCAGCTCCGCCGGCGTTAAGCCGTTTGCTTTCAAATCAGCGAGGAGCTCCATTGTAATCTTAAGCACCTCTTCTGTTTGCTTTGGAGCCGTTCCGGTGTAAATCGTGAACAAGCCGCCATCCTGATAAGCCGTATGATAAGAGTACACGGAATAGGCAAGTCCGCGCTTTTCGCGAATTTCCTGGAACAACCGGGAGCTCATCCCTCCGCCGATCGCATTATTCAGCAGAATCATTGCATACAGTTGATCATCCTTGGCTGAAAAACCCGGGAACGAAAGGCAGATATGGTTTTGTTCCGTCTTTTTCTGAAAATACTGAAGGTCGCTGCGAAATCCTGGCGGAGGCGTGATGCGGTCCCCGCCTTGAACGGAAAATTCACCGAAATGACGTTCAATCAGTTCAACGACGTTGTCATCTACATTACCGGCAATACTGACCACCGTATTCTCTATCGTATAACGGGATTTCATATAATTCTTGAGCGTATCGGAACTCATGGCCGCCAAGTTGTCCTGCGTGCCGATGATCGTATATCCGAGCGAGTGGTTGCCGAAAGCCGCTTTGGCAATCAAATCGTGAACCATATCGTCCGGCGTATCTTCATACATGGAGATTTCTTCATAGATTACATTTTTTTCCTTCTCCAGCTCCACGGGGTCAAACGTGGAACGGAAGAACATATCGGCTAATACTTCCACCGCCATCGGCAGATGCTCATCAAGCACTTTGCAATAATAGCAGGTATATTCCTTGGACGTGAATGCATTCACGTTGCCGCCGATACCGTCGAAAATTTCGGCAATATCCTTTGCCGAATATTTATCCGTACCTTTGAAGAGCATGTGCTCAATCAAGTGCGAGATACCGTTGTTCGTTTCATTTTCATCGCGAGATCCGGTTTTGACCCAAATGCCGAAAGCCACCGAGCGGCCTGTCGGTATTTTCTCTACCACGACTCTCAGCCCATTGTTAAGCGTATATTTGTCCAAGCCATCGAGCCTCCTTAAGTCCTGCTATGAATGATACGCTTGCGCATAATATTTAGATATTAACATTAATATTCAGCCGACTCAACCTTGGGCACCCGCTGCGGGGAAATGACTTCACTGACGGTGCCAAGCTGGAGCCCCTTGGATTTGATCACGCGAATCATTCCCGGGAGCGCTTTACTGCTGGAGGAGGTCGGATGCATGAGAATAAGCGAGCCGGGTTCTATTCTTGTCTCAATTTTACGGACGATGCTGGAAGGTTCAGGGTTTTTCCAGTCTACGGTATCGAGCGTCCAAAGGATGGTTCTCAGCTTCATGCTGTGCGCGATCTCCACCGTAGTCTGATTGAAGTCCCCGGAAGGCGGTGCAAAAAGCTTATTGTCTACACCGAGTTCCCGCTTTAACAGTTCTTCGGTTTTACTGATCTCGGCGAATGCCTGCGCCCGGCTTAATTTACTCATATCCTTATGGGAATACGCGTGATTGGACATCTCATGCCCCTGCTCCATGATGGTCCGGGCCATGGGAATATTTTTACGAAGCCACGATCCGTCAAAAAAGAACGTTGCGCGCACATTTTCTTTCTTCAACGTCTCCAGGATGACCGGTAAATATTCTTCCCCCCAAGCGACGTTGATCATAAAAGCAGCCATCGGCTTATTCGGATTCCCCTTGTAGACCGGATGAGGCCCGAGCTGCTCCAAGCCGACTTGAGGAGGAACCTCCCTGAAAAGAAGCTTGGGCGGATCTGGAAACGACTCCCGCTCGGCAAGCTCCAACGTTTTCTCCACATCGATTTCAAGTCCGTTATATCCGGGTATCGCCTTCCAAACCCGGTCGACCTTCGCGTTAATCGGTGCAACGTTCAGCCGCTTCGCCTCCGCTTGAATATGCTCGAGCAGCTTCGCTTTACGGGTATCCGGGTCTTCTCGCCATACCTGCCTGGCTAATTGGCCCAGAGGAGATCCGATCAGATTCGTTGAGGCACTGCTTTGTATCGCATGCTGCACAAATCGTTCCACTTGAGGCGATTGCTGCACCAAGACAAGCACCGCACCGAAGCAAGCTGCTGTGAACAACAACTGGTAGCGTTTCATTTCGCATTCTCCTGTCGTTCCTCATTTGTCCCATTCATATGCCTTTTGGGACAAGGTTAGAACCGGAGAACCAACAGGCCAAACAAAAAAGAGACAGACTGCTCTGACTCTTTCTTCATTCCCGCTTTATTAAGACTATGAGATTTAGTTTTGTGCCGGAACTTGTGCCGTCAATACCGCTTTGCGCGATAAATTCACGCGGCCCTGGGCATCAATTTCAGTGACTTTAACCGTAATCGCGTCACCGATCTTCACTACATCCTCTACCTTGCCAACGCGTTCGGTAGACAGCTGCGAGATGTGCACCAATCCTTCTTTGCCCGGTAAAATTTCAACAAAGCAGCCGAATTTCTCGATGCGCTTGACCGTGCCAAGATAGGTTTCTCCTACAACGACTTCGCGGACGATGCCTTCGATGATTTGACGAGCCTTCTCGTTCATCTCCTCGTTCGACGAGGCAATGTACACACGGCCATCCTGCTCGATATCGATTTTCACGCCGGTTTCCTCAATGATTTTGTTGATGATCTTACCGCCTGCTCCAATGACATCGCGGATTTTGTCCGGATTGATCTGCATCGTGACAATTTTCGGCGCATATTGCGACAACTGGGATTTCGGCTGATCGATGCGCTCGAGCATTTTGTTCAGGATGAACATTCGGCCTTTCTTGGCCTGCTCCAGCGACTGCGACAAGATAGCCCGGTCAATGCCGTCAATTTTGATGTCCATTTGCAGTGCCGTAACGCCTTTGGCCGTACCGGCCACTTTAAAGTCCATATCGCCGAGGTGGTCTTCCATCCCTTGAATATCTGTCAAAATGGAGAAGTGATCTCCATCTTTAATCAGTCCCATGGCAATACCTGCCACCGGCGCCTTGATCGGAACGCCTGCGTCCATCAAAGCCAGTGTACTGGCGCAAATACTTGCTTGCGACGTCGAACCGTTGGATTCCAATACCTCCGAAACAAGCCGAATGGTATAAGGAAATTCGGATTCCGAAGGAATAATCGGCTCAAGCGCACGTTCGCCAAGCGCTCCGTGACCGATCTCACGACGACCCGGAGGACGCAACGGCCTCGCCTCGCCCACACTGAACGGAGGGAAGTTGTAATGATGCATAAACCGTTTCGATTCTTCCAAATCCAGCCCGTCAAGAATTTGCACATCGCCCAGTGCCCCAAGCGTACAAACGCTGAGCGCCTGTGTTTGGCCGCGGGTGAAGAGTCCTGATCCATGCGTACGAGGCAGCAGATTGATGTCGCACTCGATCGGGCGGATTTCCTCCAATCCGCGTCCGTCCGGACGCACCTTGTCGTGCGTAATCAAACGGCGCACTTCTTCTTTTACGATATCGTAAAGCGTTTCTTTCACATCCGCCATCTTTTCCGGAGTTTCTGCATAAACTGCGGCAAAGTGCTCTATAGCATCGTTGTTTACCGCATCGATCGCATTTTGTCTGGCGTGCTTTTCTGGAACCTTCACCGCTTCGATCAGACGGGCAGCTGCAAACTCGCGAACCGCCTGGCTCACTTCCGCGTCCACGCTGTGTAGCTTGACTTCCATCTTCGGTTTGCCGACTTCTGCAGCAAATTGCTCTTGTACGGCAACGATTTTACGGATTTCGTCATGCCCGAACATGATCGCTTCGAGCATCACTTCCTCGGGAACTTCTTCCGCACCGGCTTCCACCATCATAATGGCATCCTTGGTCCCGGCCACTACCAGATGAATGTCGCTTTTCTCGGCCTGTTCCACTGTCGGATTGATGACGAACTGTCCATCTACCCTTCCGACAATCACACCGCCGATCGGACCGTGAAACGGCACGTCCGAAATGCTGAGCGCCGCGGATACGCCGATCATCGCCGTAATCTCCGGCGCGCATTCCTGATCCACGCTCATGACCATCGCTACGACCTGCACATCGTTACGGAAACCTTCCGGGAACAACGGCCGAATCGGACGATCCGTTAAACGGCTGGCGAGTATGGCTTTCTCGCTCGGACGTCCTTCCCGCTTGATGAATCCCCCCGGAATTTTCCCTACAGAATAAAGCCGTTCCTCATAGTTTACCGTCAGCGGGAAAAAATCCAAATCTTTCGGTTCAGCCGATGCCGTAACCGTGCAAAGCACGACCGTCTCACCGTAGCGGGCTAAAACAGCTCCGTTGGCCTGCTTGGCCAAACGTCCGGTTTCAAGAATCAGCGGACGCCCCCCGAGATCCATTTGCACCTTCTTCTCCATAAACAACCTCCTAAAAATTTGCGTTCGCTCCATGAAAAAACATATACACGAGAAATCGCTTATGTAGTGTTAGCGACCGTCTTCGGAGAAAATTACCGCGGCGGCCGGATCGAGTTTATCTATAATGCATTCTGCATAATGATTAGTATTTCCTTCTTTTGCGAAAATAGTAGCCGAAAAAAAGCAACCCCGCAAGCCTATGCATCCATCGCCATAGGCCTGGCGTGCACAAAGGACAAGCGTGGTTGCTTTTGTTATGACCGTAAATTAACGGCGCAAGCCGAGCTTTTCGATCAAGGCGCTGTAACGCTGAACGTCTTTGTTTTTGAGGTACGTCAGCAGCTTACGGCGCTGGCCTACCATCTTGAGCAAGCCGCGACGAGAGTGATGGTCCTTCTTGTGCGTCTTCAGATGGTTGGTCAAATTGACGATGTTTTCCGTAAGAATTGCGATTTGCACTTCAGGAGATCCTGTATCGTTCTCATGCGTCTTATGAGTTTGGATTAATTCCTGCTTGCGTTCTTGAGTCAATGCCATTCCAATTCACCTCCATAAATAATCTAATCTCCTTTGGCCCAGAGATCGTTGGAGTGTTCGATTCTCCACGCCAAGGTTTCTCTATTGTCCCGCTTGTTATCCCCAGAGATATGCACTCGGGCAACGTTACAAAGTATATCATATTCCATCTGTAAAAGTAAAATCATATTATAAGTTTTGCATGGATCTGCGTTCTGCTATGATGAAACGCGCTTGGTCCGCATCCTGGCGGATTTGGGAAATCAGCTCCTGAACGGAGCCAAATTTCCTTTCATGTCGAATAAATCCGAGCAGCTCCACCTCTATGGTCTCACCATAAACCATATCGGAGAAGTCAAACAAATGCGCTTCCAATACCGGCTGCAGCAGGCCGGTATCGAATGTCGGCTTGACTCCGACATTCATAACGCCGCCTACTTTACGTCCCCGAACGGTTGCAACAACGGCATACACGCCATTGGCCGGAATCACATAGTCTTCCGACACCTCAATGTTAGCCGTGGGAAACCCGATCGTGCGGCCGCGGCCGTCTCCGTGAACTACTCTCCCTTGAAGCTTGTACGGGCGGCCCAAAAGAAGACCGGCTTCTTGAACGTCGCCGCTTAGAAGCAGGTTGCGGATTTGCGTACTGCTCACCTTTTCTCCGCGAAGCTCGAACGGACGTACCACCTCTACGGCAAAGCGCCCTCCAGCGAGATTGCAAAGCGTGTCCGATGTGCCCGCGCCCTTAAAGCCGAAGGTAAAGTCAAACCCGACAAATACGGTATTCACCCTCAAAGGAATAAGCATTTGTTCAACAAACTGCTCAGGGGATACCCGCATCAAAGTTTCGTTAAAATCGACGATGTACGTCGTATGAACTCCAAGTGCTTCAAGCTGCTCCTTTTTGGCAGCAAGCGGTGTCAGCAGTTGAGTGTATTTATCTATCCCCAGCACTTGACGGGGATGCGGATGAAACGTCATAATGGCAGCCGGAAGGCGCAATTCGGCCCCACGCTCGACCGCACGACGGATCACTTCCCGATGACCGAGATGTACGCCGTCAAATTCGCCGATAGCCAGCACCCGGGAGTCTGCAACACACGCCTCAGGGAGCGGAAACGTTAGCTGTACCGTATGCATCGTATTTTATTTCACCTACATTTCTTATAGGGCACGCTTTGCCGCCCATCTTCAAGAAAAGATTTTGTTTGGTAATAAAAGTCCGCGCCGCGGATCCCATTCAAAAATACCGATCAACCGGCCTTCGCCGGAGAATCCGGCAATAGGTTTGCCGGAATCCGCTTGTGAATTGTCCGTCTGCGGCCAATGAGCCGGCTCCAAACGAATTTTTTGTCCTGACAGCGCTCTTCGGGCTGATTCATCATCCAAACGGACCGATGGCAAACAGCTCAGCACATGTTCCATAGGTATCAGCTTATCCGACAGCGCCCCCCGTTCGTGAAGCTCTTCCACCTGCTCCAAGGTCAAGCACTGCTCCGGACCGATGTTGCCCGAAGACGTTCGCACCAACTCTCCCATCACCGCAGGGATTCCGAGCGCTGCACCAATGTCGGCGCACAGCGTCCGGATGTACGTACCCTTGGAACATTTCACGCGGAACCGGACTTCGGGAAATTCTCCCGACCAATCCGTTTTCAGCACTTCTATACTATAGATCGTAACGGTGCGTGCCTTGCGCTCGATTTCAACGCCTTGCCGCGCCAACTCGTATAAGCGCTTGCCCTCCACTTTCACAGCGGAATACATAGGCGGCACTTGTTCCATCGTTCCAACGAACTGTGCTATCGTCTCGGTCACCTGCTGAGGAGTCACCCTTCCTCCAGGATTCTCCAATCTTTGAAGCACTTGTCCGCTCATATCTTGCGTATCCGTACAAAGACCCAGACGGAGTACGGCTTCGTATGCCTTGGGCATTTCCTGCACGTACTCGACCAACCGGGTCGCACGCCCGATACAAAGCGGCAGCACGCCGGTCACTTGAGGATCCAGTGTGCCCGTATGGCCGATTCGTTTAATTCGTATGATCCGGCGAACCTTTGCCACCACATCATGAGAAGTAAAGCCTTTCGGCTTCCAAATCGGTAAAATGCCTTCGAGCGTCATGAGAGCTCCTTCCCTACTTCCTTGACTACTTGCTCAATCGCTTCCTCGAGACTGCCGCTGATCGTACAGCCCGCGGCACGAACGTGCCCGCCGCCCCCGAACCGCTTGGCAATGGCAGCCACATCCGCTTGGCCCGCTGACCTCAGACTTACTTTTACAGATCCGGGCTGCTTCTCCTTGAACAGCATACCGACCTCCACGCCCTCCACATTACGGGCATAGTTCACCAGCCCGTCCATATCCTCAGAGGTCGCTTCGGTGGACGACAAATCGTCCAGTGTCACATACAGCCAGGCCGCCCGATTATTATGGGCGAAAGACAATGTACTCAAGCTCCGCTTGAGCAGCGAAACCTGACCGTAAGTCATCGTTTCGAGCAGCCTTTCGGCGAGCTTGTGTCCTTGCACGCCGCGCGCCAGCATGTCGGCGGCAATTTGCAGCACTTTGGGAGTGGTATTGGCGTAACGGAAGCCGCCCGTATCGGTAAGAAGACCGGAATAAATGCAAATACTCAGCTCACGGGTCAGCTCGACGCCAAGCTCCAGTGCCAGATCGTACAGCACCTCGACTGTAGCTGCAGCATCGGCCCGGACCAGATTGACTTGCCCGAAGTTATCGTTTGTCGCATGATGATCGATATTTAAGAGCTGCCATTGCGGGGCAAAGCAGCTCCGTACTTGGCCGATACGCTCAAAATCAGCACAATCGACCGAAATAATCGTCCTGAACGTCCGTTCGGGACGTTCCAATTCGTAAGGTATGACAGAAAACGAGCCGGCCATGTACATGAACTTCTCCGGAATCCGGCCCTCATTGATCAACGTGGCCTTTTTATTAAGGGACTTCAGCAGCCATGCCATAGCGAACGTGGAACCGGAGGCATCCCCGTCAGGCTGGACATGGGATACCACCAGGAAATCATCGTTATTGCGGATAAACTCAGCCGCTGATCGGAGCTGAGCTTCGTAACCGACGGTCATATATTCGGGTTCTCCTGTTTAATTTGCTGAAGGAGCCCTTGAATCTTAGAACCGTAATCAATCGACTCATCGAATTTGAACAGGAGTTCCGGTATCTTGCGCATCCGAATTCGCTTGCCGAGCTCCGAACGGATAAAACCGGTGCTGCGGGTCAGTCCCTTCAACGTTTCTTCCTTCTGCTCATCGGTGCCGAGAACGCTCAAAAAGACCTTCGCCTGAGAAAAATCATTCGTTACATCCACGCCCGTCACCGTAATAAAACCGATCCGAGGGTCTTTTAACTCCGACTGGATGATTTGGCTCAGCTCTTTTTTGATTTGTTCTCCGACTCTGCCCACGCGAATTTTAGCCATATGCGGATCACCTCTCTACAGTTTCCATTACGAAGGCTTCAATCGTATCTCCTTCTTTAATATCATTGAATTTGTCTAGAGATATACCACATTCGTATCCTTGAGCAACCTCTTTGGCGTCATCTTTGAAACGTTTGAGTGAATCGATTTTTCCTTGGTAGACGACAATGCCGTCGCGAACCAGGCGCACTTCCGCATTGCGTGTAATTTTGCCGTCGATCACCATACAACCGGCGATCACGCCGACTTTGGACACTTTAAAGGTATTGCGCACTTCCGCATGGCCGATAACCACTTCTTTATATTCAGGATCAAGAAGCCCTTTCATAGCGTGCTCAATTTCTTCCATCACTTTGTAAATAATGCTGTGCATACGAATATCGACTTTTTCCTGCTCAGCCGTATTCTTCGCCTGCGGCTCGGGACGAACGTTAAATCCGATGATGATCGCATTGGAGGCCGATGCCAAAATAACGTCGGATTCCGTAACCGCGCCTACACCGCTGTGTATGATTTTAACCCGTGCGCCTTCAACATCGATTTTTTCGAGCGAGCCTTTGAGCGCCTCGGCAGAACCTTGTACGTCCGCCTTAATGATGACGTTGAGATCCTTGATTTCGCCTTCTTTGATTTGCTTGTACAAATCATCGAGCGTTACACGGGCATTCGCCCCCATTTCGGATTGACGCAGCGTCACCGCACGCTTCTCGGCAATGGCTCTTGCCTTACGTTCGTCTTCAAAGACAAGGAACGGATCGCCAGCCTGTGGAACTTCGGTCAAGCCGGTAATCTCAACCGGTGTAGAAGGTCCCGCTTCTTTAAGCTTACGGCCCCTGTCGTTGACCATCGCCCGTACGCGGCCAAAGCAAACGCCGGCTACGAAACTGTCGCCCACCTTCAGCGTACCGTGCTGAATCAGAATGCGGGCAACCGGCCCTTTACCCTTATCCAGCTCTGCCTCGATGACCGTGCCTCTTGCCCGTTTATTCGGATTGGCTTTTAATTCCTGAACCTCGGCGACAAGCAAAATCATATCGAGCAGGTTCTCAAGACCGATGCGCTGTTTAGCGGAAATGTTGCAGAAGATCGTATCCCCGCCCCACTCTTCAGGTACCAGTTCGTATTCTGTCAGCTCCTGCTTGATGCGGTCCGGATTAGCATCCGGCTTATCAATTTTGTTGACAGCGACAATGATCGGTACTTTTGCCGCTTTGGCATGGTTGATCGCCTCGACGGTTTGCGGCATGACGCCGTCATCCGCAGCTACAACGATAATCGTAATATCCGTCACCTGAGCTCCGCGGGCACGCATCGACGTAAATGCTTCGTGGCCCGGAGTATCCAGGAACGTGATTTTTTTGCCGTGAGCTTCCACTTGATACGCACCGATATGCTGAGTGATGCCTCCGGCTTCGCCTTCCGTTACGTTGGTCTTGCGGATCGCATCCAGCAGTGTCGTTTTACCATGGTCAACGTGACCCATAATGGTAACGACCGGCGGACGCTCGAGCAGATCGGCTTCGTCGTCAATTTCTTCAAACTGCTCGAACTTGTCTTCCTCAACCGGAATCTTCAGTTCCACTTCGACTCCGTAATCAGAAGCCAGCAATTGAATCGCATCCAAATCAAGCTCCTGGTTGATTGTAGCCATCACGCCCAGGAACAACAGCTTCTTAATCACCTCGGAAGCGTCCTTGTGAAGCGCCTTGGCCAACTCGCCTACCGTCATGGTACCGCGAACGATAATTTTCTTGGGCGTATTGTCGATCTTCGGCTTCGGAGGCTCGGAGTGATTTTTACCGCCCTTGCCTTGATTCTTTTGATTGCCGCGGTTTTGAAGCCCTTTGCCGCCCGATTTAAAATCGTCAAAACGTTTTTGTCCCAGTTTTGTTTTCTTGTTGGCTGCGCCTTTAGCTGCTACATTATCGTCGACATCCACCTGAAGCACGCTCCCCAGCGATCGGGACTCTCCAGACCCGGGAGTCCGATTACTGCCTCCGCGCTGGTCCAATCCGTTTCTGCGGGCATCCGGTCTTTGCCCCTGCTGACCTCCGCCTTGCTGACCTTGCGGACGCTGCCCGGGACCCCGGCCGCCTTGGCCGCCGCCGCGGTTAAAGCCGCCTCCCTGACCTTGTCCTTGACCGGAGCCCGCCGGGCCACGGCGTTCGCCTTGAGGGCGTCCGCCGCCTTGGTTTCCTTGACCGCTTTGACGATGCTGGCCCTGACCTTGTCTGCTGTCGCCCTGCGGTCTGTTGGAGGAGGATGGCCCCCCTTGACCTTGACCGCCCTGCGGTCTGCCTGACTGTCCGCCGCCTTGGCCTTGCGGTCTGCCCGATGAAGGCGCGTTGCTTGGTCGGGTTGCCGCCGATTGCACTTGCGCCGCCGACTTTCTTTGCTCCGGCTTGGATTGAACTGCAACCGTCTGCTGCTTAGGTTCCTGTCGTCCTGCCGGTTTGTCGGCCGATTTGGCGGCCGCCGCTCCATCATTTCTCTTTGCCGCTGCATTTGCCTTTACATCTTTGAAAAATTTCTCCACACTTTCCACCGCATCATTCTCCATTACGCTCATATGATTGTTCACCGGCTTGCCCAGTCGTTTTAAAATCGTAATAATCTCTTTACTGCTCATGTTCAAGGATTTCGCATACTCATACACTCTAATTTTATCTTTATTGTTATCTTGTTTTGTCAATACAGTCCACCTCCGTGCGTTCTCCTACTGCTTCAACATGCGCGCAAACCCCGCGTCCGTTACCGCAATAACGACCCGCGTTTCCTTACCGATGCTTGCCCCCAGCTGATCCCGACGGCCGTACTGATAAATAGGAACCCCATAATAACTGCATTTATCGTTAACTTTTTTGAATGTACCTTCGGAAGCGTCTTCGGCTACGATCACCAGCTTCGCCTGGCCGCCTCGTATTGCTTCAATGACCATATCTTCTCCGGTGACCAGTTTTCCTGCCCTCATAGCCAGCCCCAAATTCGAAAAAAATTTATCATTCTTCATCTTCGTCGTCCACCGCATCTTTTCCGGCAATAAACTCGTCTTCCACCTTAATGAAATCCTGTTCAAGCGCATCGTAAATGTCCGGAAGGACCGCAGTCTTCAGTGCGCGGTCCAAGGCACGCGACTTTTTGGCCAGCCTGAAGCAGGACTGCTTTCCGCACAAATAAGCTCCTCGCCCCGCTCTCTTTCCCTTCAGATCGATATGGAGCTCGCCGTCGGGAGTCTTTACCACTCGGATGAGTTCTTTCTTTGGCATCATTTGCTGGCAGGCCACGCATTTGCGTAGAGGTATTTTTCGCTGCTTCATCGTTTCATTCCCTCCCGTATGCTAATCCACCGACCCGCCTGATTTAGTCGATGCTGACCGAATCCTGATGCATTTCTTCGGAGTTGGCTTTAGGACGCCCATACTCCTGCTCCGCTTGCGTTTCGCTCTTGATATCGATCTTCCAACCGGTCAGCTTTGCGGCAAGCCGGGCGTTCTGCCCTTTAATTCCGATAGCAAGAGACAACTGGTAGTCGGGAACGATGACTCGTGCCATTTTTTCCGCTTCGAACACCTGTACCTCCAGAACCTTGGAAGGGCTCAAGGCATTGGCCACATATTCTTCAATGTTTTCCATCCAGCGGACAATGTCGATCTTCTCGCCTTTCAGTTCGTTGACGATCGTTTGTACGCGCATGCCCTTGGGACCTACGCAGGAGCCGACCGGATCAACCTCCTCGTTGCGGGAATGCACGGCGATTTTGGAACGGTACCCGGCTTCTCGCGCTACCGAGCGGATTTCCACCACGCCTTGGAAAATTTCCGGAACTTCCAGCTCGAACAAACGTTTAAGCAGACCCGGATGGGTACGTGACAGCACAATTTGCGGACCTTTGGTCGTATTTTCCACTTTTGTGATATAAGCTTTCACACGGTCGCCCTGTTTGAATTTGTCCGTAGGCATCAACTCGCCAAGCGGCATCACCGCCTCAATCTTGCCGAGATCAATGTACAGGTTGCGTTGGTCCTGACGCTGTACAATCCCGTTGACGATGTCTTCTTCCTTGTCCACATAAGCGTTATATATCAAACCGCGTTCCGCTTCACGGATCCGCTGCGTGACGACCTGCTTTGCGGTCTGCGCCGCAATACGCCCGAAATCCCGCGGCGTCACTTCGATTTCGACGATATCGTTTAATTGATAGTTTTGATTTATCTCCCGTGCGGCGTGAAGTGAAATCTCCAGGCGAGGGTCGAGCACTTCATCCACAACCGTCTTGCGCGCATAAACTTTAATCAGACCCGTATGGCGGTTGATATCGACGCGCACGTTCTGCGCTGTATTGAAGTTGCGCTTATAACTGGAAATTAGAGCCGCCTCGATGGCATCGATGAGCACTTCTTTGGAAATGCCCTTTTCTCTTTCAATTTCATTTAACGCTTCAATAAAATCCATGTTCATTTGAACGGAGTTCCCCCTCTCGTATAATTGAGAAATGTGACTAACGACAATTCAATGCTTTATCAGAACACAATGGCAAGCCGTGCGCTTGCCACTTTCGCAAAAGGTATAACATGCTGTTTCTTGCCGACTTCAATCACTACCGTCTGCTCGTCGAACGACAGGAGCTTGCCCTCGAACTCTTTTAAACCGTCAACCGGTTCATAAGTCGTAACGAAAACATGCTCCCCTACCGCCTTGTGATAATCCTGGGTTTTCTTTAAGGGGCGCTCTGCTCCCGGGGACGACACCTCAAGGAAATAGGCGTTTGGTATCGGGTCCTTTTCGTCCAGCCTTGCGCTCAAATATTCGCTGATGCGCCCGCAGTCGTCAATGTCGATGCCGCCTTCCTTGTCGACGTACACCCTTAGAAACCAGTTGCCGCCTTCCTTGACATATTCAATGTCGATCAGTTCAAATCCGTTCTCGTCCAAAAAAGGCCGGACCAGCTCTTCCACTGTGGATTTGATGTGTGTGCTCAACCTGCTTCCTCCTATTCACTCGCTTGAATGCCTTATACAAAATGTAAAGAGTGGGTTTCCCCACTCTCTGGTTACGAGATATAACATTACTACCGTAGAAGATTATACCATAAGTGCCGTTCAATTTGCAATAATGATGAAAACGACAACCTCTTCCGTTTAAAACAGCGAAAGCTGGTTTGTCTCCGGCAAACCTCGGAAGCAGCCCATGCCGGCCAAAATTTCTACAATCGTTTTCGACGCTTTACTGCGCGTTTGGAAATCCTCGATGGACAAGAACGGACCATCGTTTCGGGCCGCTGCGATATTTTTGGCCGCATTCTCGCCGATTCCGCCAACAGCCGAAAACGGCGGTATAAGGGAGTCTCCGTCAATCAGAAACTTGGTAGCGTCCGATTTGTACAAATCGATGCTTTTGAATGTAAACCCGCGCGCAGTCATCTCCAGCGCCATCTCAAGGATCGATATCATATTTTTTTCTTTCGGGGAGGCTTGAAAGCCCTTTTCCTCGATCTCGATCAGCCTGCTGAGAATCGCGTCGTAGCCCTGGCACAGGAGCTCAATCTCAAAGTCCGTCGCCCGAACGGAGAAGTAGGTCGCATAGTAAGCAATCGGATGGTACAGCTTAAAGTAAGCGGTACGTACGGCGGAAATGACATAGGCAGAGGCGTGCGCCTTCGGGAACATGTACTCGATCTTCTCGCAGGAGTCGATGTACCACTGCGGGACATTATGCTTCTTCATCTCTTCTTTCCACTCTTCGGTAAGCCCTTTACCCTTACGCACGCTCTCGGTAATTTTAAAGGCGAGTCCCGCGTCCATTCCCGCTTTATAAATCAAATACAGCATGATATCGTCGCGGCAGCCAATTACCGTTTTGATCGTACATATGCCTTTTCTTATCAGCTCTTGCGCGTTGCCGAGCCACACTCCGGTGCCATGAGACAGCCCGGATATTTGCAGCAGATCCGCGAAGCTGCTGGGCTTTGCCTCTTCCAGCATCTGACGCACGAACTTCGTCCCCATCTCCGGAACGCCGTACGTCGCTACGGGTGTCCGAATCTGTTCCGGCGTGACGCCAAGCGCTTCTACGGAGTTGAACATGCTCATGACCTTCGGATCGTTCATAGGGATCGTTGTCGGATCGACCCCCGTCAAATCCTGCAGCATCCGCATCATCGTTGGATCATCGTGTCCCAGTATATCAAGCTTGAGCAGATTGGCATCGAACGCGTGATAATCAAAATGCGTCGTCTTCCATTCCGCGCTTGTGTCGTCGGCCGGGTACTGGACCGGCGTAATATCATTAACATCGATATAATCCGGAACGACCACGATCCCCCCGGGATGCTGTCCTGTGCTTCGCTTAACCCCCGTACAACCCATAGCCAAACGGTTCAGCTCCGCTCCGCGCCACTTTTTGCCGTGCTCCTCTTCATATTTTTTCACGAATCCGTAAGCCGTCTTTTCGGCAACCGTACCGATCGTTCCGGCCCGGAATACGTTTTTCTCGCCAAACAGCACCTTCGTGTAGTTGTGAGCATGCGGCTGGTATTCGCCGGAGAAGTTCAGATCGATATCGGGGACCTTATCCCCTTTAAAGCCAAGGAACGTTTCAAACGGAATGTCCTGACCGTCACCTTTCAACTTCTCGCCGCAATTCGGGCAATTTTTATCCGGAAGATCGAAGCCGCTCGGAATCGACCCGTCGAGAATCCACTCGCTGTGTTTGCACGATTTGCATACATAATGAGGCGGCAGGGGGTTGACCTCGGAAATCCCCAGAAACGTAGCCACGACGGAGGAGCCGACGGACCCCCGGGAGCCGACGAGATAGCCGTCTTGGTTGGATTTTTTCACAAGCCGCTCGGATATCAAATAGTTCGCAGAGAAGCCGTACTTGATGATCGGCACCAATTCCTTCTCCAGCCGCGCCGTCACCACTTCCGGAAGCGGATCCCCATAAATCTGCCGCGCGGTTTCGTAGCAAGTGTTGCGGATTTCTTCGTCCGCACCCTCGATGATCGGTGTGAAAAGCTTCGTCGGGAACAGCTCCAGCTCCTCGAACTGGTCGGCAAGCTCGGAGGTGTTTTTGACAACGACCTCATAAGCCGTCTCTTTACCCAAATATTCGAATTCGGCCAGCATTTCCTTCGTAGTCCTGAAATGAACGTCCGGCTTGCGGATGTCTTTCAAAGGACTAAAGCCCGTAATCCCGTGAATCGTAATGTCGCGCGATATTTTTTCACGCGGATGCAGGTAGTGCACATTGCCGGTTGCAATGACCGGTTTGCCGAGCTTGCGTCCGATCTCAATGATTTTACGGTTAGCATCCTCCAACTGTGCAGGGCTTCCAACCAGGCCTTTTTCCACCAAATGCATATTGATGCCGGTCGGTTGAATTTCCAGCACATCGTAGAACGCTGCAACGTTCTCCGCTTCTTCCAACGATTTATTGAGCACCGTTTCAAAAAACTCGCCCTTTTCGCATCCGGAAGCGATGATCAGGCCCTCGCGCATTTCCTGCAGCTTACTCTTGGGAATGCACGCCACCCGGTGGAAATATTCCGTATGCGATAAGGATACCAGGGTGAACAGGTTCTTTTTGCCTATCATGTTCTTGGCATAAATACAACAGTGGAACGGCCGTTGGGTAGCCAGGTTCTTGCCCACCTGATCGTTAAGCCGATCCAGCTGCGTGTATCCCCTATCCGCCGCTTCCTTTAACAGATGGAAGAGCACGAAGCCAAGCGCAATCGAATCGTCGATGGCCCGGTGATGGTTGTCCAGACTCACCTTGAACTTATCCGCCAGTGTATTGAGACGGTGGTTCTTCATCGTCGGGAACAATAAACGCGCCAGCTCCAGCGTGTCCAGCACCGGATTGCTCACTTCCGGCAGGCCAAGCCGCTTGCAGTTGGCCTGAATAAATCCGATATCGAACCTGGCGTTGTGCGCGACCAGAACGCTATCCCCGACAAACTCGATGAATTTAGGAAGCACATCCTCCAGTTCCGGAGCGCCCTTTACCATATCATCGGTGATGTTGGTCAATTGCTGGATATTGTACGGAATCCGTTCGTGCGGATCGATGAATGTAGCAAAACGGTCAATCTCCTTGCCTTCCTTCATTTTGACGCCGGCGATTTCAATGATTTTGTTGCTGGTCACGGACAAACCGGTCGTCTCGATGTCGAAAATAACGTACTCCGCGTCGGCAATCGCGATGTCGGTCGCATTCATGACCACTTGGACCGAATCGTCAATCACATTGGCCTCCAGTCCGTATATGACCTTAATGCCGTGTTTCTTCGAAGCTTTATAAGCCTCGGGAAAACTCTGAACGCCGCTGTGATCGGTGACGGCGATCGCCTTGTGCCCCCATTTGGCCGCTGTTTTAATATACTGATCCACAGGAGTAATCCCGTCCATCGTACTCATCGTCGTATGTAAATGAAACTCTACGCGCTTCTCCTCGGCATCATCCATACGATCCGGCGGCGCCACGATTTCGTTTATATCCGATGGAATCATGACCAACTCGGGTGTTTGCATAAACCGGTCGTACTCCACCCGTCCACGCAGCTTCAGCCATTTGCCGTTGGTGATGAGGTTGTAGATTTTTACGTCTTCCTTCGTTTTGGCGAATGCCTTCACCATAATGGAATCGGTAAAATCCGTGATGTTAAACATATATAAAGTGCTTCCGTTTTTCAGCTCCTTGACTTCCATGCCGAATACGGTTCCCTGCACCGTAATTTTCTTTTCCTCGTCCTGTACCTCTTGCAGCGGTACGGCCGGTTCCTTGATGTCATAGCCGACCATCAGCTTAAGTTCTTCATTTGACTGCGATGCCGCTTCGTTCTCCGCTTCCACCGCCGTCATGATGACACTTGCGACCTCTTTTTCTTCCTGAGCGATCTGCTTCGCGAATTTCTCCATTTCTTGCTCCCGTGACCCGCTCACGGCATACTTCACATAAAAATCAACGCCGAAGAATTGGCTGAAATAGTTCTGAATCAAGCCGCCGATATTTTTCTTCTTCGCCAGCTCAAGCCCGATGGAATCCAGCAGATGAAGCGTCAGCACGTTATCCTTCACTTCAATGTGCGCCTTGGTCATCCATCCGTTGATGGACGCCGCCTCCCGCTGCACCCACTCGATAAACATGCTCCAATACTCATGCGCGACCGCTTCCGGTTTGACCTCCGCCGTGTACTGCAGCACGAAACGTATCGCGGCAATATGTGAAAATTTATCGCGTATCATCTTGCAGAAGGAACGATAGATGTCAGAAGGGACGATTTGGCTTTTCACGATAAAGAAGACCCATTCTTTATTTTTACGACTCGTCTCTACCTTATCAATATATCCGTCCGAAAAAAAAGACTGAACTACATCCGTCGGAACGCCCGCCTGATGCATCAGCATCTCAAACCTGTCGCGTTTATGCGCCGTACTGCTGCTGCTCATCTTGACCTCCTATCTAAAGAAAAGCTCCTGATCAAAGCCCTTTCGTTAAAGAACCGTTCGTGGTTTAACTGCAGCTTTTCTTGCGATTATAGAATCCTCCGGCTCCGTTGAAACTTTCAGATGATGTATTCTTAAAAAATAAGGGGCTTGTATGGACAAACCCCTAAATTGGTTTCGTATTTTAGTACGCTCGTCCGAATACAACGGTATGCTTGGCATCCGAACCGCAAACAAGACATTTGGTTTTGTTCGTTCCCGGCTCAAACGGGATATTGCGGCTTGTAGCGCCTGTCTCTTCCTTCACGTGCGCTTCGCAAGTCTCCGATCCGCACCAGCCCGATAGCGCGAACCCCCGTTTCTGTTCGAAAAACGACTTCAGCTCGTCCACGGAGTCCGCCTCTGTCATATGCTCGTCGCGGAAACGCTTGGCCCGATCATACATTTCCTGCTGCGTTTCCGTCAGCAGCTTTTGCACTTCTTCCGTAAATTGATCCTGGGCCACGATGCGCTTCTCGCCGGTAATCCGGGAAACCAATACCACCTGACCGTTCTCCATATCGCGCGGTCCGAGCTCGACGCGAACCGGAACGCCGCGCATTTCGTATTCATTGAATTTCCAACCCGGGCTTTGGTCCGGACGGTCATCCACTTTCACGCGCACACCGGCCTTCTTCAACTGATCATAAAGCTCGTTAACCCGGCCGACCACCTGATCGCGTGTTTTGGGCGGTCCAATCGGGATCATAACCACCTGCGTCGGAGCCACTTTCGGCGGCAATGCAAGCCCGCGGTCATCTCCATGGACCATAATCAGGGCCCCGATTAACCGGGTGCTGACGCCCCATGAAGTGGTGTGGCAGTATTGATGCTGGTTTTCCCGATCCAAATATTTGATGTCGAACGCTACGGCAAAGTTCGTGCCCATATAATGGGAGGTTCCGGCTTGTACCGCTTTTCCGTCCTTCATCATCGCTTCGATAGAATATGTATCAACGGCTCCGGCGAACTTCTCGGAAGGTGTTTTTTGTCCCATGATGACAGGAATCGCAAGGAAATTTTCCACAAAATCACGGTAAATCTCCAGCATCTGCATCGTTTCTTTGCGTGCGTCCTCCTCATTCTCATGGGCCGTATGGCCTTCCTGCCACAGGAATTCGCTTGTACGCAGGAACGGCTGGGTACGCTTCTCCCACCGGACAACGTTTGCCCACTGGTTAATGAGCAGCGGCAGGTCCCGATAAGAGTTAATCCACTCGGAATACATATGACCGATCATGGTTTCGGACGTCGGGCGAATGGCAAGCCGCTCCTCCAGCTTCTCTCCGCCCGCTTCGGTTACCCAAGGCAGTTCCGGATTGAAGCCTTCGACGTGTTCTTTTTCTTTCTGAAAAAAGCTCTCAGGGATAAACATCGGAAAATAGGCGTTGCGGTGTCCGGTTTCTTTAAACCGCGCATCCAGTTCCTTCTGTATATGCTCCCATATTTCATATCCGTCCGGTTTAAACACGATACAGCCGCGGACCGGAGAGTAGCTCATCAGATCCGCTTTTTTGATCGTGTCAATGTACCAGCGCGAGAAATCTTCGCTTTGCGGCGTGATTTCCTTTACAAATTGTTTTTCCTGTTTTGAATTCGACATCACTCTGATTCTCCCCCTACAGAAGGCAGTTCTTACCCGTTCATCAAACGCAAAATATCGTTATACGTTACGGCAATCATAAGCAGCATCAGCATGGCGAAGCCGACAAAATGGACCATGCTCTCACGGCTGGGATCGACCGGTTTGCCCCGCACCGCTTCAAGTCCCAAAAAGACTAGGCGGCTTCCGTCCAAAGCCGGAATCGGCAGAAGATTGAAAAGCCCCAAATACAGACTCATAATGGCAGTCCACGAAATATACTGCGCCCATCCTGCGCTGGCCTGCTCGCTTGTAAACTCGACGATCCTCACAGGTCCTCCCAAATCGTCAAGTTTAAACTGCAGTGTCGCGAGCTTGCCGAATCCATCCAATATCAGCATGGTAGCGGAAGAAAGGCTGTTCCAGCCGCTTTTCAGTCCTTCCATTACGGTAGCCGGTCTCGTCTCGGCAACGAGCGTAACGCCGACGCGAATCACCCCGTCCTGGTCGACAGCCGGCGTCACATTCTTCCTGATGATCTCCCCGTTACGTTCAATCGTCCAATCCATGGGTTTATTGACGGAGCTTTGAATAAGGGAGGTCAGCTTGTTTCGATCCGCTCCGATGTCCACTCCGTTTACGTTCAAAATCAAATCCCCGGATTGAAGCCCCGCAAGCTGAGCGGCGGAACCCGGCACCGTACCGGCAATTTTCACTTTATGCGGCACGCCGGCAATAAACACAACGGTCACGAACAGAATGAACGCCAAAATAAAGTTCATCAAAGGGCCGGCAAATATCGATAGAGCCCTCTGGCCTACCGTTTTGCTGCCAAATTGGCGGTCCCAGGGAGCGATTTGAATTTCCTTGTCTTTGCTGATCATCATCGCTTTGGGATGGACGGAAAACCGTTGGATGTCGCCGTCGACGTCCAGGCGGACAAACAACTTTTTCTCCAAATCGATCTGTTCAACCACACCTTCCAAGCTGCCTGTACGACTGTCAAAGTCGTTTAAATAAATGTGGGTAACTTGATCGTCGGTCAGCTTTACGGCGATGCGTTGTCCCGGATTGATTTGAACGATTTCCGGATCTTCTCCGGCCATTCTTACAAAACCGCCGATCGGAAGAAGACGCAGTGTATATCGGGTTTCATCCTGTTTGAAGGACAGCAGCTTCGGTCCAAATCCAATGGCAAACTCTCTGACCAAAATGCCTGCACGTTTAGCAAAATAAAAATGTCCCCACTCATGAATCGATACGAGAACAAAAAACAAGAGCACAATTTGAAATATATTCTGCAGCGTCGCCAATACTTTTACGGCCTCCTTAAGCACGAATGTTCACATCGATAGTTACGTAAAAGGCGTTTCCTTATCTTAAGATTAACATTAATGATGAAAGGAATACAAGCCGCCCCGTGATATGAACCTATGACCGGTTTACCGGAAAAATGCTTGCTGCTTCAGGCTGCCATTATAGCTGTGGCATGACGTTCCGCGCGGCCAGCCTTGCCCATTTGTCGATCTCGAAGATCGCAGGCAAGTCGGGGAATGCGACCGGTTCGTGTTCGGCCATCACTTGTTCAATGACGCGCTCGATGTCCAAAAAGGAAATCTCTCCTTTTAAGAACCGTTCCACCGCCACTTCATTGGCTGCATTATACACCGTCGGCATAGATCCGCCGATTCTGCCGCTTTCAAAAGCCATTCGCAGGCACGGATACCGCGAGAAATCCATCTCGCGAAAATGCAGTCTGCCTATATCTTTCAACCGCAGCCGCCCGGCAGGTGTTTTCATCCGGTTCGGATACGTCAACGCATATTGAATCGGCACCCGCATGTCGGGCAGCCCCATCTGTGCGATGACGCTGTAATCTTTAAACTCGACAAAGGAATGAATGATGCTCTCCGGATGAATCAGCACTTCGATCTGGTCGTAAGACAAGTCAAAGAGCCAATGAGCTTCAATCACTTCCAAACCCTTGTTGACCATGGTCGCCGAATCGATCGTAATTTTGGCGCCCATGGCCCAATTCGGATGCTTCAATGCATCCTCAACCGTAACATGCTTAAGCTCGTCACGAGTACGGTCCCGGAAGCTTCCGCCGGAAGCGGTCAGCGTAATCGTATGTATTTGTTCTTGGCGCTCACCCTGCAAACATTGGAAAATAGCGGAATGCTCGCTATCGATCGGCAAAAGGCGAACGCCCCGCCGATTCGCAAGCCCGGTTACGAGATGACCGGCACTGACCAAGGTTTCTTTATTGGCCAGTCCGATTTGTTTCCCTGCTTCTATAGCCGCGATAGTCGGCGCCAAGCCTTGGCTACCCACAACCGCCGTGACGACAAACTCGGCATCCGTACCTGCCGCGATCTCGATGAGCCCCTCTTCTCCGTAATATACCTTTACATCCGAGGGGATTTCCAGTGATAACTGCTCTGCCAGCTCCTTTGTCGCTACCGAAGCCTTGCGCGGACGAAACTGCCGGATTTGTTCCGCCAGCAGCTTAATGTTATGTCCTCCGGACAAGCCCTCCACCGTATACTGCTCAGGATAATGGGAAATGACATCCAGCGTTTGCGTGCCGATAGAGCCGGTGGAGCCCAGAATGCTGATTTTTTTCACAATTGTTTACCTCCGGCTATATTATACGTGAGGGATCCATGACAGCAGGTGAAGAAACGGAAAAACAATCAACCAGCTATCCGTCCGGTCCAGCACGCCGCCGTGACCCGGAAGAATCGCACCCGTATCTTTAATGCCTTTTACCCGTTTGTAAGCGGACTGCATTAAATCCCCCATTTGGCCAACGACAGCAATCATCAGTCCAATCCAAGCCGCGCGAGCATAATCGAGAAGCTCGGGTTTAAACGAGGCGAAGATCAACGCAACAAGGATCGAAATCACCACTCCGCCAATGGCGCCTTCCACTGATTTTTTGGGGCTGATCGCCGGCCAAAGCGGTGTTTTCCCAAACTTTGATCCAACAAAATAGGCGCCGGAATCTGTTGACCAAATGCAAAGGAATACAAGCAGCGTCCAATACAACCCGTTTTCGGTCAGGTCTCTTGTCGCAATCATGTAATGAAATCCGAAACCGATATACACCATGCCGATGAAGGCCATCGCAATATGATCTATCGTTGTTTTGTTTTTGGAAATGACCGTTGCGGCCATAAAAAGAAACATGAACAACCAGACCAGTTGACTCAGCGTAACTCCGGTATGCTGCCACTGCAGGGTAAGGCAAAACACCCCTAAATAGCCGATGATGACAATGGCTTTGTTTCCCTTCAGTCCGTTCATCCGCAGAAACTCATCGTAACCGATCATCGACAATATCAAAAGAAGCCCGGCAAACCAATAACCGCCCAAATAAAGCATGATGAAAAACCCGATCCCTGCGACGATCCCTGTGACGATTCTCTGCTTCAATTCCATTCCTCCATAGAACTACAACCCACCGTATCTTCTGGCCCGGCGCTGGTACTCTTGTATAGCTTCGAAGAAATGCCGCTCCGTAAAATCAGGCCAGCAAAGATCCGTAAACCACAGCTCCGAGTATGCGAGCTGCCACAGCATGAAATTACTGATGCGTTTCTCCCCGCTCGTGCGAATTAACAAATCGGGGTCCGGAAGCGGATCGGTCAGCAAATATTTGGAAAACAAGGTTTCGTCGATTCCGTCCGGATGTACTTTGTTCTCTTTCGCATCTTGTACAAGCTGTTGGATGCCCCGAAGCATCTCTTTGCGGCTGCCGTAGTTCAGTGCAAAATTTAAAATAAGACCTGTATTCCGCTTCGTCTGATCGATCGCGTCTTCAATGGCTTTAAGCGTATGATCCGGAAGGCCCTCTTGCCAGCCGGTCATACGGATTTGGACGTTGTTGGCTATGAGTTCGTCGATTTCCTTGGGGAAAAATTCAAGCGGAAGTTTCATTAAATAGTCGACTTCCTCTTTCGGCCGCTTCCAGTTTTCCGTGGAAAAGGCATACATCGTAAGCACCTGCACACCGATGCTGTCCGCCGCCATCGTGATTCTCTTCACGTTTTTCATCCCGGAATGGTGTCCGGCAACCCGCGGCAGTCCGCGCTTTTGCGCCCAGCGGCCATTACCGTCCATAATCACAGCCACATGATTTGGAATATTATCTGCATCGAGCTGCCGGGCGAGCTCCTCACCCTCCGGTTTGCTTCCAAACCATTTCTTGAAAGGTATCATGCTAATCCCCCATCAGGAAAGACTAAAAGCCCCCTCAAACAAGGGGGTCTTCACCAATTACACTTCCATAATTTCCTTCTCTTTAGCTGCGAGCACTTTGTCGACTTCAGCAATATACTTATCCGTAAATTTCTGAATATCGTCTTGATGGCGACGGGATTCGTCTTCGGAAATCCCCGTCTTTTCCAACTTCTTGATATCGTCATTGGCATCGCGGCGAATATTGCGGATGGCGACTTTGGCCTCCTCGCCGTACTTCTTCGTCATTTTAACCAGCTCTGTACGGCGCTCTTCCGTCAATGCCGGAATGACGATACGAATGGAGCTGCCGTCATTGGTAGGTGTAAGGCCAAGATCCGATTTCATGATCGCTTTCTCAATAGCGGACACAGAGCTTTTATCCCAAGGCTGGATCATCAGCGTCCGGGAGTCCGGCGTGTTAATATTGGCCAGTTGGTTCACCGGGGTCATCGTACCGTAGTACTCCACCTGCACACGATCGAGCAGTGCCGGTGTTGCGCGCCCCGCACGAAGCGAAGCCAGCTCCTTCTTCAGCGCACCAATCGCTTTTTCCATACGGTTTTCCGCATTTTTCTTTATCGATTGAGGCATCGTTATACACTCCCTTTTACTATCGTACCGATTTTTTCACCGAGTACCACTCGCTTGATATTGCCGCTTTCCGTAATCGAGAAAACGATCAACGGTATGTTGTTGTCCATACATAAGGAGGATGCGGTTGAATCCATTACACCCAAATTTTTGTTGAGCACTTCAAGATAAGTGAGCGTTTCGAACTTTTGAGCATCCGCATGTTTGAACGGATCCGCGGAATAAACGCCATCGACTTTGTTTTTCGCCATCAGGATAACCTCTGCCTCGATCTCAGCCGCTCTGAGCGCAGCTGTCGTATCGGTGGAGAAGTACGGATTTCCTGTGCCTGCCGCGAAAATAACCACTCTTCCTTTTTCCAAATGACGCATTGCTCTCCGGCGGATATAAGGCTCGGCAACCTGCTGCATCGTTATCGATGATTGAACGCGGGTAGGCACTCCGATCGTCTCCAGAGCATCCTGAAGCGCCAGCGCATTCATCACGGTCGCAAGCATGCCCATATAATCTGCGGTAGCACGGTCGATGCCTCTCGCGCTGCCGGCAATTCCGCGCCAAATGTTTCCTCCCCCGACGACAATGGCAACCTCGACTTGCAGGTCCACAACTTCCTTCACCTGCTGGGCGATGGATGAAATCACTTCAGCGTCGATGCCGTATCCCTGCTGTCCTGCCAAAGCTTCACCGCTAAGTTTCAAAACCACTCTTTTATATATCGGATGTTCCAAACAACAACCCTCCGTTTCAATCAGACCGCATTCCCTCTCTTGTTAAAAAAGAAGGAACACCAAGTGTTCCCACATTTCCTTGCCTATTCACTTCGATCAACGTTTTACTTGCGACATAACTTCTTCCGCAAAGTTTTCCTGCTTCTTCTCCAAGCCTTCTCCGAGCTCATAACGAACAAAGCGGCGGATCGAAATATTCTCTCCGATGGTGGCCACTTTTTCGTTCAGAAGAGCATTGATCGTTTTGTCCGGATCTTTAATGAAGGACTGCTCCAGCAAGCAGAATTCTTCAAAGAATTTGCTCATGCGGCCTTCCACCATCTTTTCAACGATGTTAGCCGGTTTGCCTTCATTCAAAGCCTGGTTTTTCAAGATTTCGCGTTCTTTATCCAAAGCTTCCTGCGGAACATCCTCACGGCGAACATATTTCGGATTCGCCGCTGCAATTTGCATTGCGATGTCACGGGCGAATTCTTTAAAAGAATCCGTTTTGGCCACGAAGTCGGTTTCGCAGTTGATTTCAACCAGTACGCCAATTCTTCCGCCGGCATGAATATAGGATTCCACAACACCTTCCGTTGCAATCCGGCCAGCCTTGTTTGCTGCCGCAGACAAGCCTTTCTCACGAAGGATCTCAGCCGCTTTCGTCAAATCTCCGTTTGCTTCCTCTAATGCTTTTTTGCAATCGAGCATACCCGCTCCGGTTTTTTCGCGCAATTCTTTTACTGCTGCCGCATTAACTGCCATAAGTTTGGCCTCCTCGAGTTCAATATGTAACCCTAAAAAAAGGGCGGTGAAAGGATTTTGCACCTTCAAACCACCCTTTCATGTATTCAATCCATTAGGCTGTCGTTTGTTCGCCTTGATGCGCTTCGATGACTGCGTCAGCGATTTTGGCTGTCAGCAGTTTTACCGCACGAATAGCATCATCGTTACCCGGAATGACATAGTCAATTTCGTCCGGATCGCAGTTTGTATCGACAATACCGACGATCGGAATACCCAGCTTGCGAGCTTCGGCAACGGCAATCCGCTCTTTGCGAGGGTCGATGACGAACAGAGCGCTCGGCAAACCTTTCATATGCTTGATACCGCCCAGGAATTTCTCAAGGCGATCTTTTTCTTTACGCAGGATAATTACTTCTTTCTTAGGAAGCACATCGAATGTGCCGTCCTCTTCCCATCTTTCCAGTTCATGAAGACGGTTGATCCGGTTTTCGATCGTTTTGAAGTTCGTCAGCGTTCCGCCGAGCCAACGTTGGTTAATGTAGTACATTCCGCAACGTTCTGCTTCTTCCTTAACGGAATCTTGCGCTTGCTTCTTCGTTCCTACGAACAAGATTGTACCGTTCTCTTCAGCAATGGATTTGACGAAGTTATAAGCTTCCTCAACTTTTTTGACCGTTTTTTGCAGGTCAATGATATAAATTCCGTTTCTTTCGGTGAAGATGTATCGATCCATTTTCGGGTTCCAACGACGGGTTTGATGACCGAAGTGCACCCCAGCTTCAAGCAGCTGTTTCATGGAGATTACTGCCATCCTCACGCACCTCCTCTGGTTTTGGTTTTTTGGTTTCCTCCGCCAATCTCATCTTCGCGGCAAAACTCCATTGACACACCAACCATCATGTTATGTAATAGCTGTTGCGATTGCCCTCAGAGCACCCTTGCCGGAATTAATCAGCGTGTGGATTTTAACACCGACAACTAATATACCATAACTGACATTGGTATGCAACACCCGCGATTTTAAACCTAATAACGACAAAATCGGACCCGGTCAGCCGGTTCCGATCCTAACGTGTAGTCAGCTTCGTAATTACTTCGGAAAGCTCCATCGGGCTCTTGAATACATGAATCCCGGTAACGATTTTATCATTTAACCGCTTGCGGCGCATCTCGTCCGCGAACGCTTTTCTGTCCGTAATGATACCGCTCGCCAGCAGCATATCCGCCACATGGCCCGCTGTCAGGCCGCCGGAGATATAAATGTAGGTTTCTTTGACCGGTGCGGAAGCCGCAGACTGCTGTTCGGCCGCCAGTTTTTCCTTTTCCTGCTGCAGTTTTTGCAGGACCAATGCATCGAGTTGGGTCTGATCATACAGCTTCTGGTCTTTGTCATACACCTGAAAATATACGGACGCGGCTTCCTTCAGCTGCGCCGGATTCATTTCTTCCAGGTCGGGACCGGACACTGCCGTTGAGGAAGACGCATTCATCAATTGAAGAAGCACCGCACCCAAAATCATTCCGGCGCCGAGTCCGGTAAGCATCGATTTATTGTTAGCCATCGGACAGCTCCTCCTGCTTGGCCAGTTGCAGAATCAGGTTGATTTCTCCTTTGTTCTTACCGAGCTTCTTCGCAATATAATCGGTCGATTTGCCCTGTTGATACAATGCGAACAGCTCACTGTACCGTTCCTTCATATCCGAAACGAACGATACGGCAGGCGGCTCCTGCGTGACCGGCTCAGGAGGGCTCGCCGCATTCACCGCTTCGGCATGCCGTTCGGGTTCAACCGAACCGGCGGTTTCACCAGAGTTTCCCGCATCGCTTCGCGTTTGGTCAGACAGCCGCGCTTGAAGCTGCTCGCAAACATACCCTATCCGGCTTATCTCCTGCTGAAGCTGGCTCCCTTGCTTTTCGAGTGTTTCTATGCGGTAAACGAGCTTAGCCGAATGCAGCTCGTATTCCTTCTTCGTTTCGGCAACCATCTGAATTAACGCTTTGTTCTGTTCGTCAAGCTCGGCGGCAAAATGGTCCATTGTTTCTTCCATTTCACTGAGCATGCTGCCGCTCTGCGATTTGCTTCCTTGGTTTCCCGAGCTTCTCGGAACCATTCTGGCATACACGATCAGCACGAGACCGACAAGCACAATATAAATCCAAGGTTGGTTCACTGCATTCACCTTTTTCACACAAGGGTTAAAGCGACAAATCGATATGCTGTCCTTTGAACGGATGGTCTCTCCGGGGCTCAGGCCTGGCGCCGCTCTGACCAGCAAACTTGCCGTCCCTACGGCGTTTTTCTTGCCCGTGCTGCCGCTTTGGCCCATCGTCCTTCACGGTGGAGCCGTTGGTCTCCTCCGCTTTGGCAGCGACTTGTCGCTCTTTCAACGTATGTTTTTCAGCTTCATTTGAGAGCACCGTCTGATCCTGAACAGGCTTGTTCATCAGTTGATGCTGCTTTAGTCCGGCTTCATCATTCTTATGAAGAGCGAACTGCATCTCAATGGATTTTAGGCTCATTTCAGGTACCCTCCTTTAAGCCGGGGCTTACATGATCAGCCGTTAAACGATTGGAAGCATGGCAATATCTCCGTCGAGCAATTGAAATTTCACCCGATGCGATGTGTCTTTAACGAATTTCGTATATCGCCCGATCACGATTTTCGCTCCGCTGTAGATCGTTGAAATGACTTCCACCTTGGCTTTTTCCGAATCCTCCAGCGACTTCTCGATTTCGAAGATCCGATTTTTGGCTGCGGCCATCTCTTCGGCGGTCTGCTTTTTGTTGTGGTTCAGCTTGATGCGCATGGACACTTTATCCGGCCCAAGCTGCCCGGCGGCAGCCAACTGATCCAGCAAAGTAAGTGCTTTCTCCGTTTTTTCCATATTCTCGCTCATGGTTCTAAGATGGGCGCGAAGCTGCTGCAGCTCATTGCGAAGCTCAGGAAGCACCCCTACCTCAATGACTGTCGTCGTTGACATGGAGTTTCCGATGGTGCGGGCAGCGACCCACTCTCCCGCCTGAATCATTCCGCCGACAATGAGCCCTTTCGTGCCTTTGCAAACCACCCGCTTGCCCGCGCGGATTTGCGAATGCATAATGCTTTGACTGACGAGAATTTCCTCTCCCGCTTCCACCGTGGCGTCTTGAATAAAGGAGCTTTTCACCCGGTTGCCTGCCCGAATGACACTTTTGTAATGTCCAAGAATGCCGGCGGTAATTTCGATGGAGCCTTCTGCTTCCAGATCGGCTCCGTCCACGCTTCCGGTGATCCGGATATCGCCGGCTGCTTTGATCCGAAAGCCCGGGAGCACACTGCCGCGGATGACAACCGCCCCGACAAAGTCAATATTGCCTATGTTATAGTCCACGTCCCCGTTCACTTCAAAAATCGGAAATACGTTGATCTTATCCCGGTCCGTTTTCGTCACCATACCGTCGATGGCCGCGTACATGGCTGTTTGCTCCGGGTCCACAACAACGTTTTTGCCGATTTTGAATTTGGCTTCTTTGCCGTCTTTGGCAAACAAGGTTTCACCTGTAACCGCTCTTCCCGGCGTGCCTGGAATGGCAGGAACCTTTTGAGCGATCAGCTGGCCTTTGCGTACATTGTGGATCGACGTCACTTCCTTGTAATCCACTTTGCCGTCGTCAAGCTCCGCCGGTTTTTTCAATTTGTCATCCAAATTGTACAACATGTGGATATGGCCGTCCTGACCGTCAATCGGAGGGTGGCCTTGGGCAATCAGCGTCCTGGAATTGAAAAAGGCTGCGGGATTCTCGGCGATGGCAGTCAGCTTCTCCTCATCGATTCCGAACACGATATGGTGAGATTTTAAAAATTCCTCCAGCGCTTCACGCGAAATCTGAAAGGATTGGTCACAATTCGTTAACTGTAAATATGCGGACAATTTATCGTCTGACAAGGAGATATCCAAGTAAAAACTGATCGGCAACTCCGAATCACTCATCGTTACTCCGCCTTCCATTGGTTAATCGTATAACAAATGGGTCTTGTGCCGGCTCAAAGCGCCCTTCAAGCGCTGAATCGCTTTGGAATGCAGCTGGGAAATTCGCGAGGGGGAAAGGCTCATGACCTCGGCAATCTCGCTTAAAGACAATTCTTCATAATAGAAAAGCGAAACCACGGTTCTTTCCTTTTCCGTCAACCGCTCTATCGCTTTTGCCAACGTTTCCTTTATATAAACCTCGTTTACTTTGAATTCAGGGTTTTTGGCCTTCTCATCGATCAATAAAGAAAGTCTCGTCTCCGAATCCTCTTCTCTAATGGGATCATCAATGGAACAAACGGTAGAAACGGCAACGTCCTGCACCATTTGTTGAAAATCGTTCTCGCTAACTCCCAAATAGTCGCTCATTTCGGTATCCGAAACGGAACGTAAATAGCGCTGTTCGAGCACCTGGTAAGCTTCTTCAATCTTTTTGGCTTTCTCGCGCACTGAACGGGGAACCCAATCTCCTTGACGGAGGCCATCGATGATAGCGCCGCGGATTCGCCATGAAGCATAAGTTTCAAACTGCAATCCACGCTGATAATCAAATTTTTCTATAGCATCGATAAGTCCCATCACGCCGAAGCTGGACAAATCTTCTTTGGACACATTTTTGGGCAGGCCGATGGAGAGACGGCTGGACACATAGTCCACAAGCGGCAAGTACGTTTCGATCAGTGCCTTTTTTGCTTCCAATATCTTATTTTCTCTCCATTGCACCCATACGTCCATATTGGCTAAGTGGGATTTTTGGCTGATCATGACGGACTGTCACCACCCTTATTCATCAGACATTCGACGAACCGCTTGCGCCATCTCTTCCGGATCCGGCTGTTTTTTTACCCGGAGCTTCGGAGGATTCAACGGAGTAAAGTCAGCCGCTGCTGATTTCGGATCGGCTCCGGGTTTTAGCAGCTCATGCAGCTCCTCGTCCTCGTCAGGGGTCACCGCATCGACTGCGATACCTTTGGCTTCCGTTTCCCCGGCTTCCTGTTCTTGTACAGAAAGACGGTTCAGTCCGGCAAAGGTGCCCAGCAGAAAACGACACAAAAACACGAGAATAAACAGTATCGCAAAGCTGTAAAAGCTACGAATGATGGTTGTTAGCCAAATATTTTTGGACATGGAAAGTACAAACGTGACAATAAACGCCAAAGCGCCTATGATAAAATTCCAACGAATCGATCCAATCATGGTTCACAATTCCTTCACGCCGTGTTGTACGCTGCGAACTACAAGAATACCCGTTTGACAATCAAACTCTATCGTTCTGCCATAATTGGCCCCGGTATCTTCCGCCTTGATCGGAATGCTGTAGCGGTGGAGCACTTCTTTGCAGGACTCTACATTCCGCGGACCGATCCGCATCGAGTCGGATTGGGTGACGAATGAAAACATTTGTGCGCCCCCGGCCATTTTGGCTTCCATACGCCGAATCTCTGCACCAAGCGCTTGCATCAGACGGATCAGCTCCGGAAGGGCAGAGTCCGCATATTTGGCAATGTTGAACTTTCCTTCTCTTGCGATATCCGAGCTGGGGAGCATGATATGCGCCATTCCCGCCACTTTTACCTTGGCATCGTACAAAGTAACGCCTACGCAAGATCCCAAACCTGTTGTTTTCAACACCCCGGTCTTGTGTGCTACATTCAGGTCGGCCATTCCAACTTTAATGAGGTTTTCTTGAATCATGGAGTCTGTACTCCCAAAGCAACAAAAATTCGTTCAAACGATTCCGGATCCGGGATCAGGAAAAAATGACCCTCAATTTCATCATGACCGTCCAAAAATTTCGTATCGATGAGCAGCGCCTGATCTCCCATTTGACCGAATTGAAGCAGGCCGTAGCTTAGAATCGCCCCTGCCATATCCATGGCCAGTGAAGGTACGGTGGGCTGCATATTCAGGTTTGTAAAATCCGCCAGCGAGGTTAGATAGGAGCCAGCCAATATATTACCGATCTCGTTCAAGGCCGAAAGCTCCATCTCCGAATATTCTTCTTCGCCGGTCTCCTCGATGCCAACCACATTGCGGAGCAGCTTTTTGGCGGAATCCATGGTAAGGATAAAGAACAGATTGCCGGGCGTCTCCCCCTCTACCCGCAGGAAGATGGCGATAACCACCTCTTCCGCACCGCCCACGCTTTCCGCTACTTCTTCAAACGGGAGCAGCCGCACTTTGGGGACCAGCATATCGACGGGCTTATCGAGCAGCTTGGACAATGCCGTAGCGGCATGTCCGGCGCCGATGTTGCCCACTTCCTTTAGAACATCCATCTGGAACTCTGCAAAAGAGTTGAAAGTTTCCACTAAACCTGCTCCTCTAACTTTTCCAATTGGATGATTTCATTTTTATTGAGTACTTCCTTCAGATTCAAAAGCACCAGCAGGCGTTCGTCGCTCACTTTTGCGATACCCCGCAAATATTTCGCTTTGATTCCGCCTACGACTTCCGGAGGATCCTCAATGCAGTCGCTGTCGATATCGATAACGTCATTGGCCGCATCCACAATCAAACCGACTTCCAAATCCCCTACAGCTACGATAATGATGCGCGTGTTGTCGGTATATTCGCTCGGCGGGAAGCCAAAGCGGCCATGCAAATCAATAACCGGCGTTACCACACCGCGGAGATTAATGACGCCCCGGACGAAATCCGGAGTTTTGGGAACACGGGTCATCGGCTGCATCCGCTCGATAGTCCGTACACTCTCCACCTCCACCCCATATTCTTCATGCGCTAGTGAAAAAACGATCACTTTTAACTCCTGTCCCATACTATCAGCCTCCTATAGTTATCGTGAGAAGCGAGAATTGCCGCTTTTACTTTATTAAAGCGTTCGTATCAATGATCAAAGCGACCTGCCCGTCACCCAGAATGGTGGCTCCCGAAACCGCAAACAGGTTGGTTAAATATTTACCCAGCGATTTCAAGACAATTTCCTGCTGACCTATAAACTCGTCGACGATAAGCGCCGCCATTTTATCTCCCTTGCGGATCACCACGATCTGTATTTCGGCGGCCGGCTCTCCGGTAAAGCCCGGTACGTCAAACAGCTGGGCCAAGTGAACAAGCGGAATGACGGAGCTGCGGTAATTGATCAAGGTACTGCCGTGCACAACGCGAATTTGATCGCTTTTGACAGCCATCGTTTCGACAATGGAGGAAAGCGGAATGGCGTATTTCTCATCACCCAGCCGAATGAGCATGGCCGAGATAATCGAAAGCGTCAGCGGAAGCTGGACTGTAAATTTCGTTCCCTTGCCCCAATTGGCGCTGACGTGAACTTGCCCTCCCAAACTCTCGATCTTGGTTTTAACGACATCCAGACCTACGCCGCGGCCGGAAATATCCGATATCTTGTCCGCTGTACTAAACCCCGAAGCAAACAGAAGCTGATATACATCCTCGTCGGACAATTTCCCGGATTGCTCTGCGGTTATGACTCCGTTCTGGATGGCCTTGCTGATCACCTTATCCCTGTTAATCCCTCGTCCGTCTTCCTCGATTTCGATAAATACATGGTTGCCGCTGTGATAGGCACGGAGATAGATCGTGCCGGTCTCCGGCTTGCCGATTTGCACGCGTTCCGCCACCGGTTCGATCCCGTGGTCTACGGCGTTTCTTAACAAGTGGACCAGCGGATCGCCAATCTCATCGATAACCGTCCGGTCCAATTCGGTATCGGCGCCGGTAATGATCAGATCCACCTTTTTATCGAGCGTCTTGGCCACATCGCGAATCATCCGGGGGAAACGGTTGAACACCGAATCGATGGGAACCATGCGCAGCTTCAGGACGATGTTCTGCAAATCGCCGCTCACTCTGGCCATATGTTCCACGGTTTCCGTCAGATCGCTTCTGCGGATCTCGCTGGCAAGCTGCTCCAGACGGACGCGATCAATGAGCAGTTCGCTGAACAAATTCATCAGTGTATCCAGGCGCTCGATGTCCACCCGGATGGTACGTCCTGCTACAGGCGCTCCTCCCCCGGCGGCCTTCTTCGCTTCAGGTTTGGGCGTTTCCGGCCGGGACGCCGAAGCTTCGCTTGCGGCAGGCTTGGATTGAGCCGGTGCCGGCTCCGGAGCTTTCATCAGCTCATCCAGCTTGGACCGATCAAGCAATACAACGTCTACTTTGTCTATTTCGGAAACGCCGGCGATTTGACTTGCAAGCTGATCCTGCGCCAACTGTGAAATATAATATACGGTGAATGATTGCTCGAACCGTTCCTGTTCGATATCCTCGACGGAAGGTGTGGATTGAATCACCTCGCCGTTTTGCTCCAGCACGTTAAACACCATATACGCTCTGGCCGCTTTTAACACGCATTCCTGACGAATGGTCACCTCGATTCGAAAAACGGGAATTCCCGCTTCAATCGATTGCTGCAAAATGGAGTATTGAAATTCGTCCAGCTCTTTGTTTCCCCCGGCCTTATCCGCTTTCGCAGCCGCGGAACCCGATGCGCCGGCAGCAGAGCCGTTCTTGAGATAGTCCCCGGAAACAATCGACTTCAGCGCGGAGACGATGTCGGTGACATCCGCCTTTCCGGTTCCTCCTTGAATAATATCCTCCACCATCATTTCCAGCGCATCCAAGCTTTTAAAAATACAATCAAATATGAATGAATCCATCTGTAGCTTGTGATTCCGAACCAGATCGAGCACGTTCTCCATCTCATGGGTAAGCGAGGCCAAATCCTCGAAGCCCATGGTCGCCGACATCCCCTTCAGCGTATGAGCGGATCGAAAAATATGCTGGACGATGCTCACGTCTTCCGGACTGTTCTCAAGGCTAAGTAAATGCTCGTTCATGGCTTGCAAATGATCTCTGGATTCGTCGATAAACATCGAGAGATACTGATTCATTTCCATAACCACACCTCCATCATTGATCGTTGTTATGTATACTTCCAGGCAGTCAAGACTGCCCGCCGACGGCTTGCATCAATCTGGCGGCAATTTGCTGAAGCGGCAATACATCGGTTACGCATCCCAATTCAACCGCGGCACGAGGCATACCGTAAACGACGCAAGTTTGTTCCGCTTCGGCAATGGTGGTTATGGCCCCTGATTGCTTGAGCGCCAACATCCCCTTTGCACCGTCAGAGCCCATCCCCGTCATGATCACAATATGGCGCTTCAATTCCTTAAGCGGCAGCAGCGATTCGAACAATACATCCACAGAAGGACGATGACCGTTGCGCGGGTCCTCTTTGGACAAATGAATTTTGTAGGAATTCGCCCCGTTCCTCGCTACCGTCATATGATAACCTCCCGGCGCCACATAAGCTGTTGCGCTCTTCAGCACCATCCCGGGCTCCGCCTCAACGACCCGCAAATAGGAATCGGAATCAAGCCTCTGCGCAAGCGATTTGGTGAAATTGGGCGGCATATGCTGCACAATCAAAACCGGAGCACGAAAGCCGTCCGGTATTTGCGACAGCACTTGATGCAGTGCCCTGGGACCGCCCGTAGAGGTGCCGATCGCCACAAGATGCTCAAGCGGAGCCGGCTGCGCCACGGATCTTTTCTCCGTCTTTACAGCCGGTTTAACTGTCTGTGACGATACGGGGCGGATCGGAGCGTGAACGCCCTTCACCTTCGTTCTAACGGCAACACGCAGTTTCTCCAACAAATTTTGCTTCACCTTATATAAGTCAAGCGAGATAGAGCCGGAAGGCTTGCCGACGAAATCGAATGCCCCGAGATCCAGCGCACGAATCGTCTCCATTGCGCCGGCCTGAGTCAAGCTGCTGAGCATGATCACCGGCACAGGATGCTCTCTCATGATCGTCCGGAGTGCATCAAGGCCGTTCATTTCCGGCATTTCAATATCCATGGTCACAGCATTCGGATTCAGCTTTTTGACCATTTCTATCGCCTCCCGCCCATTTCTGGCGGTTCCCACTACACGAAGCTCCGGATCCTCACCGATAAAATCCGAAATAATTTTCCTCATAAAAACCGAATCGTCCACTACCAATACATCATACGGCGGCATCATTCCACTCCTCTTCGTTGTCTCGGTCAGAGGACTTTTAAGCCCTTCCCTTAACCTTGCTTCAACAGCCTGATCATTTTGGTTAAGAAGCCTTTGACCGCTCCTGTTTGCATCTCCGCCGGAGATTGTTTGGCGATAAAATTGTCTGTCAATTCACTAATTGATTTGGAAGCGGCACTAAACGGAAAAGCAACGGTAAACGGAACTTGTTTCTTCACCGCTTTGGAGACGTTGCTGTCGTCCAATACAAATCCCAGCGCAGGTATGTCCAAATTCAGAAATTGTTTGGCTACCATGCTGATTTTGTCTGCTGTCTGCCGACCCTCCTTCCAATCCGTCGCCCGGTTTACCACCAAACGGAACGCTACCTGGTCGTTCATCGAATGAACCATCTTGATGATGGCATAAGCATCGGTGATCGATGTAGGCTCCGGTGTGGTGACGACGATGGTCTCCTCCGCGGCCACGATGAATTTGATCGTCTCCTTGGACAAGCCGGCTCCCGTATCGAATATGATGAAATCGACATGACCGGTTAATTGGTTGACCTGATCCGCAAAATAATCGAGCTGTTCATCGGATAAGCGAATCAAATCGTTAAATCCTGATCCTCCTGCAATAAACTGCAAATCATCGTGCCCGGTTTGAATAATTTCCCAGATGGTTTTTTCTTTTTTCAATAGGTGATATAAGTTGAATTTGGATGATATCCCCATCAGCACATCGATATTGGCAAGACCGATGTCCGCGTCGAATACCAGTACCTTGAATCCTTTTTTTTGCAGGGATAATGCGAAATTAAGCGTAAAGTTCGATTTGCCGACTCCGCCTTTCCCGCTTGTCACCGTAAGAATGCGTGTCGCTTTGTCTTTCGGCTCGCTTTGATTCCGTATCAGATTGCGCAACCCCTGCGCCTGATCGCTCATGACTTGCCCGCCTCCAGAATCAAATCAATCAATTGATGTTCATTCAGCTCTTGGATATCGTCCGGCACGCTCTGTCCGTTAGCGATATAAGACGTTTGAAGTCCGAATTCGCGAATAAGGTTCACAACCGAGCCGTAAGAGTCGGTCTCATCCATTTTGGTGAACAGCACCTTATCCAGTTTGAATTTGCAGAAATTGTGTGTAATAGCCTGCATATCTTTGTACTTGGTCGTCATGCTGAGGACCAGATACGTCTCGCTCTTCCCGTTAGATTTCAGCAGCGCATTCAGCTCCGAGACATACATCTCGTTGCGAAAATTTCTTCCCGCCGTATCCATAAAAATCAAATCGCAATCCCGCAGCTGCTCAAAGGCTCTATTCAAATCCAACGGCGAGAAAACAACTTCAAGCGGCACGTTCAAAATGGTTGCGTATGTTTTTAACTGTTCAACGGCGGCTATTCGGTACGTGTCGGAAGTAATAAATCCGACCTTGCGGTGATGCTTAAGCACCTGCTCTGCAGCCAGTTTGGCGATCGTCGTCGTCTTGCCGACACCCGTCGGTCCGACGAAGTGGGCGATCCGGGTATCTGCGGCGATCGATTTGTTCTTGGAAGAGCACAGCATGGCCTCCAACTGCCTCTTCAATGAGGAAGATGCCCACTCCTCGGTAAGCTCCGCCCCTTCCGCTTCCGCCTCTTTGGATACGTTCATTAAAAGTTCTTCCACGAGAAGAGGATCCAGCTCCTGGCGGAGAAGGCGCGCTTCAAGCTCCTTCAGCACCGGATTCACAGCCTCCTGAACTGTGCCCTGCCGGGTAAGCTTCAGCATCATTTCTTTCATTTGCCTGATTTCATCCATCAAAAGCTCTTCTCTGGGTTTGACCATTGTGGCCCCCGCAGGCTGGGCGGCCGCTGCAGCCGCCTGTCCCGTCACCGGCAGCACATCCGGCACTTCGGGAAAGGAAAGCGGCGGTTGTTCCCGTCGCTCCCGTTGAGCTCCGTAAGCCGCGGTGCCGAACCTCATCGGAGCAGCGGGGACGACGTTAAGCTCCGGTTTCGGAATTGCCCCAGTCGTTGCTGCATTGGAAGTCATCGCTCCGCCGGCGGGAATGGCGGTATCCGTCGCTGCAATGACCTCGATTTTCTTTTTGGAGAACATCCCAAGAAAACCGCCGGAACGAATTTCTTTCGTATTAATAATGACCGCGTCATTCCCCAGATCAGTCCGAATTTTTTGGAGGGCATCCGGCATGGAATCAACGACGTACCGCTTTACTCTCATAGATTCACAACCCCCATACTTTGAATTTCAACGTTCGGCTCGAGCTCGCTGTAAGACAGGACCGGAATATCCTGCATGGTGCGCTCCAGCAGTTGACGGAGATACATCCGGATGGTCGGCGATGTCAAAACCACAGGCTGCTGACCCGCTTGAATCAGCTTGGTGACCTGATCGTTAATGCGCTGATAAATCACTTGAGTGGACGTAGGGTCAAGCGCCAGATAGCTTCCTTGATCCGACTGCTGGACCGATTCCGCAATTTTCTTCTCCAGGGTCGGTCCCACGGTAATCACCTTTAGAGATTCGCCGCTTGTCGTATACTGCTGAGTAATTTGTCTGGACAGCGCTTGTCTTACATATTCCGTAAGGATTTCCGTATCTTTGGTATAAGTGCCGTAATCCGCCAACGTCTCGAGGATCGTGACCAGATCGCGAATCGAAATTTTCTCCCGAAGAAGTTTGACCAGCACCTTTTGCACGTCGCCTAAAGATAAGACGTTGGGAATAAGGTCGTCCACAAGGGCGGGATAATTCTCCTTGACATTCTCGATAAGAGCCTTCGTTTCTTGCCGGCCCAAAAGCTCGTGAGCGTGCTTTTTGATGACCTCGGTCAAATGAGTAGCTACAACGGAAGGAGGATCTACCACGGTATAACCGGACAGCTCCGCGCGTTCTTTGGTGCTCTCGTCAATCCAGAGCGCCGGAAGTCCGAACGCGGGCTCCAGCGTATCAATTCCTGTAATGGAATCATCCTCAATGCCCGGGCTCATCGCCAAATAATGGTTCAGCAGAAGATCGCCGCGAGCGACGGTATTCCCTTTAATCTTGATCACATATTCATTAGGTCTAAGCTGAATATTGTCGCGGATCCGAATGACGGGAACGACAACGCCAAGCTCCAGCGCGCACTGTCTGCGGATGAGAATAATCCGATCCAATAAATCTCCCCCTTGCTGGGCATCCGCCAGAGGGATCAAACCGTAGCCGAATTCGAATTCAATCGGATCAACCTGCAGCAAACCGATGACACTTTCAGGACTGCGGACCTCCTCGATCTGCTGCTCCTCTTCAAGCTGAACCTCTTCCGCTTGCTTGCGGGTGAAATTCTGCTGCATGCGATAGGCCGCAAAGGCGAGCAATATGGCAATAGGAAAGGTGGTCATGACATGGATCGGAGTAAAAATACCGAGTGCAGCAATCGTTCCGGCTACGATATACAGCAGCTTCGGATAAGAAAACATCTGCGCCGTAAGATCCTGGGCCAAATTGCCTTCGGAAGATGCTCGCGTGACGACAATACCCGCTGCTGTAGAGATGAGCAGTGCCGGGATTTGGCTTACCAGACCGTCTCCGATCGTCAGGATGGAATACAGAGAGCCTGCTTCCGCGATTGACATATCATGCATAGCCACCCCGATGATCAAACCCCCGATGATATTGATAACCAACATGATGATGCTGGCAATGGCATCTCCCTTAACGAATTTGCTGGCTCCGTCCATCGCGCCGTAGAAATCAGCCTCCCGGGCTATCTTCTCCCGTCTTTCCTTGGCTTGCTGCTCATTGATCATCCCCGCGTTCAAATCCGCGTCGATGCTCATCTGCTTTCCGGGCATCGCATCGAGCGTAAAGCGTGCAGAAACCTCGGCAACGCGCTCAGAACCTTTGGTAATGACGATAAATTGAACGACGACCAAGATAAGGAAGACAACAAAGCCGACGACGATGTTGCCCCCTGCTACGAACTCACCAAAGGTTCTGACCACACTACCGGCATCCGCGTTTGCCAGAATGTTTCTCGTGGTGGATACGCTGAGGGCCAAGCGAAACAACGTCGTGATCAGCAGCAGAGACGGAAAAATCGAGAATTGAAGCGCGTCCTGCGTATTCATGCCAATCAAAATAATCAGCAGTGCTGCAGCAATATTCATAATGAGCAGAAAATCCAGCAGCCATAATGGCAGCGGAATGACCATCATTAGAACGATTCCGATGATGCCTACGAGAACGACTAAATCTCTGGCTTTCACTCCATTACCCTCCTTTCCTTACTTTTAGTTCGCTTTCCCTTTTAATTTGTATACATAGGCAAGCACTTCAGCTACGGCCTGGAACATATCGGCGGGTATCGATTCGCCGATTTCCACTTGAGCATACAGCGCCCGGGCCAGAGGCTTATTTTCCATCGTAATGATTCCGTTATCCTTGGCGACCTGCCTAATCTTAAGAGCAATATAATCGGTACCCTTGGCAATGACGGTCGGCGCTTGCATTTGGCCTGCATCATACTTAATGGCTACCGCAAAGTGAGTCGGGTTGGTGATTACGACGTCCGCTTTTGGAATCTCCTGCATCATTCGCTGCAGCGCCATCCTCCGCTGCTTTTCACGAATTTTACCTTTAATGAGCGGATCGCCTTCCGTCTTTTTGTACTCGTCCTTAATGTCCTGCTTGGACATCCGGATACTCTTGCCATGCTCGTAACGCTGATACATATAATCGAAGATCGCCAGAATGATTAAGATCAGGCCAATCTTAAGGCCTAGCGATAGGGTGAGCGACCATGTAAACAGAGCAATTTCTTCAAGCGGCATCTGCGCGAGCCTCAAGATATAATCCTTCTGCGCCACCAGCGTCGTATAAACGACAATCCCGATAATCGACATCTTCAGCACCGATTTCAAGAAGTCGACTAACGCCCTCATGGAGAACAACTGTTTAGCACCTTGGATCGGATTGATTTTATTAAATTTCATCATGAGCGGTTCTCCGGTGAGCAGAAACCCGATTTGCAAATAATTACCTAGTACGGCAACCGCAACGGCAATCAGGAAAATCGGCCCGACGATCAGAAGAAGCTGTAATGCCATCTTCTCAAACAACACGATAACGTTATCTGCGGTAAGATTGAGAAGGAGAAAGTCATGAAGCGTCGACTGGAACAATCCGAACAACCGATCCTTCATAAAGGCTCCGAACAAGGAAAACGACAGGAAGGAAAAAAACAGGATAAAGGCAGCCGGCAAATCCATACTTTTGGCGACCTGGCCTTTTTGTCTGGATTCTTGTTTTTTCTTGGGCGTAGCTTCTTCCGTTTTTTCTTGAGAGAACAGCTGCAAATTGAGTTTTAAACGAAACTGCGCCACGTCCTTGCCTCCGTTCTTTCCTATTCGTTGAATAATCCGAAGAAATCCCTGATCGCATCCAGCATCGAAGCAAACATGTCTTTGTAGACTGTTTCATAGCCGGGAAATAACAAGAGCAGCATGACGAATCCGAGCAAAATTTTGAGCGGCAGGCCGATAACAAAAATATTGAACTGCGGCGATACCCTTGCCAGGAGGCCAAGCCCTACGTCAGCCAGAAACAAGGCGACCACCAAAGGAGCAGCGATTTGAAAGCTTATCGAGAACACGCTGGAAAACGTACGTATCATAAAATCGGACAGCTGCCCATTATTATTCAAATAGAACAAGTTGTTATCGAGCGGAATCCATTCGTAGCTCCTCATGATCCCTTCAAGCAAATAATGGTGGCCGTTAAAAGACAGAAACAGCAACAAAGCGATAATATATTTTAAATTGCCGAGAATCGGACTTTGGGCTCCCGTCATCGGGTCGATGACGTTCGCAATACCGAACCCCATCTGAAGGTCAATGAACGAGCCCGCAATTTGTACAATCGTAAAAAACATGTACGCGATGAAACCCAAACACAAGCCTACAAGCACTTCACGTATGACGGTCAAAACATATAGCGAATCCATCGCCACCGGCGCAGCCGTTCCCACACCGAAATATGCGATAAAGGCTGTAAAAAACGCAAGGCCGATCTTGAACTGTGCCGGTACATGCTGCGCTGAAAACACGGGAGATACAACGAAAAATGAAGTAACCCGACAAAGAATCAGCAGAAATCCCGGAAAATACGTGAGAAACCATTCCATAATCCACAACCTAACCCACGTATTTATACAAGTTGTTCAGCAATTGATAAGTAAAATCAACCAGCGTATTAAGAATCCAAGGTCCGAATATGAGCAAAGCAAGCAAAACGACGACAATTTTGGGCACGAATGCCAGCGTCTGCTCTTGAATTTGCGTTGTCGCCTGAAATATGCTGATGACAAGTCCGACCACCAGCGCCAGCACCATCATCGGCGCACTGGCCTTTAGAGTCGTAAAGACGGCCTCTCCTGCTATTCTGATTACAAATTCCGAGCTCAAATCGTTCTCCTCCTGATGGCCTTCTATGTGTTGTAGCTAAGCAGCAACGACCTTACGACCAGATACCAGCCATCCACCAGGATGAACAACAAGATTTTAAAAGGAAGTGAAATCATCACCGGCGGAAGCATCATCATCCCCATCGCCATCAATGTGCTTGCTACTACCATATCAATAACAAGAAACGGAATAAAAATCATAAAGCCCATCTGAAAGGCGGTCTTCAACTCGCTGATCGCATAAGCCGGAACGAGGGCCGTCAAAGGCGTATCTTCTACGCCGGTCGGCGGAGCCGCTTTGGAATAATCCAGAAACAGCTTCAGGTCCTTCTGCCTCGTATGCTGGAACATAAACTTTTTCATAGAAACAGATGCATTATCCAAAGCCGCTGTCTGTGTAAGCTCTCCTCTCATGTAGGGCTGCAGCGCGGTTTGATTGATCTCTCCCAATGTCGGAGCCATGATGAAAAAGGTAAGAAACAGCGCTAACCCGATGAGCACCTGATTCGGCGGCATCGACATCGTACCCAATGAAGTACGAACAAAGCCGAGTACGATGATGATGCGGGTGAAGCTGGTCATGAGAACCAGTATAGCCGGGGCTATACTTAAGATCGTGATCATCAGCAATATCGTAACCGTGTTCGAGGCTCCTTGCGGATCGCCGGAAGTCCCGATATCGATATTGATTCCCGGAATCGGATCTGCTGCATACGCTTGGCCGGATAACATTCCCGACAAGCATAAAAGTAAGAGAACCAGGTAAAGCCTGCGTCTGTGATTCATGATTTATCATTCAACCGATCTGAATTATTCTCTTGCTTCAGCATCTCTTCCATCATTTTCTTTCGGTCTGTCATCTGCTGCATTTTGGTTTGAAACACCTGCTGAAACGATGCGGTCACTTCCATCTCTTCGTCTACCTGCGGTTTGTGACGCAGCTTTTTCATGAATTCCCCTAACGATGCAAAGGAAGGACCCGTAAAAGCCGTCCCGCTGGCCATCATCTCCGCGATATGGGCAACCTCGGCCTCATCGGTAATTTTGTCAAGCAGCTGTATGTTTTCACCGATGCCTACAACATACAAGGCATTCCCGATTTCTACGATTTGAATGGATTTATTCGGACCGAGCGACAGTCCGCCAAGCGAGCGAAGCGTACGGCCCGATAAAAATTTGTTTTTTTGTTGCGAGATGACCTTCATTATGATGAAGAAAATGCCGATAATAAGAACAAGAAACAATATGACTTTGACAATCATCCAAAGCGTGTCCCCTGGTGAAACACCAGGTATTGGCTCCGATGAATCAAGCATCCCCGGCTCATGGGGGGGCGTGCCCGTTTCGCCGTAACAAACAGCAGCAGCCGCTGCTGTTTGTATCCAAAATACTGCAGCGAAAAACAACCATTTGGTTGTGAGTCTGGTCAACGCTCTACATTCCCTTCCGTCTTCGTAGACTCTCCCCAACGCTTCGGTATCATCTACCCTAAGGTTTTCTTAATAGCCTCAATAACACGGTCAGCCTGGAACGGTTTTACGATAAAATCTTTTGCCCCTGCCTGAATGGCGTCAATAACCATTGCTTGCTGCCCCATCGCAGAACACATAATCACTTTTGCATTAGCATCAATCTTCTTAATCTCCTTCAACGCTTGAATCCCGTCCATTTCCGGCATGGTTATGTCCATTGTAATCAAATCCGGGGAAAGCTCTTTAAATTTCTCTATCGCTTGAGCTCCATCATTGGCTTCACCGACAACCTCATATCCATTTTTAGTCAAGATGTCGCGGATCATCATTCTCATAAATGCTGCATCGTCTACAATTAAAATTCGGTTTGCCATAATTACACAGTCCTCCCAAGGTTGCTTAATCTAATATTGTAATTTTTGAATTCTGTCCCATTGATTTACGATATCCGTAACACGAACACCAAAGTTTTCATCAATAACGACCACTTCGCCTTTAGCGATCAGCTTGTTGTTCACCAGAATATCGACCGGTTCCCCTGCCAGCTTGTCCAATTCGATAATAGAACCCTGAGACAACTCCAATATGTCTTTTATGACTTTGTGTGTTCTCCCCAGCTCAACAGTAACCTTCAGAGGAATGTCGAGCAGCAGGTTCAAATTCGTATCTTCCGCAGGAGTCAGATTCGTCGGTGTAAAGTTGGTAAACTGAGCCGGCTGTACATTGACATTCCGTGAATCCGGCATGCCGTAAGCGGCAGGCTGCGACGGATAAGCCTGTGGATTTGGCGGCATCGGCGGTTGGCCATACATCGGTTGTTGATATACCGGCGGCTGCTGCGGCGGTTGACCGTACATCGGCTGTTGGGACGGTTGGCCGTAAGGCGGCGGCTGCTGTGCAGGCGGCGCTGAATAATAATCGTTCACCGGCTTATGATCTGCATGCTGTGCATACGGTTCTGGCGCTGGTGCAGCTGGTGCGGGCGGCGCCGATGGAGCAGGCGGTTCGGCAACCGTCTCTTCCTGAAATTCCCCCCCTCCCATAAGAATGGATACCATATCTTTGGCGAAGGGGACCGGAAGCAGCTGCATAATGGTCGAATCGATCAGATCTCCAATCGTTAACCGGAAAGAAACTTTGATGAACACTTCTTCCGGAGGCAGCGCAGCCGTTCCTTCTCCTTCCGACAAGTTCAGAATATCAATCCCAGGCGGTGAAATATTGACAAACCGGTTAAAGATGGTCGACATGGATGTAGCCGAGGAACCCATCATTTGATTCATCGCTTCCTGGACCGCACTAATATGGATCTCGCTCAATTCGTCGGTTTGCCCTGTTCCATCACCGCCCATCATCAAATCGGCGATGACTTGAGCATCCCGCGTTTTAATGACAAGAAGATTGATGCCGTGAAACCCATCGACATAATTGACATGAACTGCGACATGAGGCTTTGGAAATTCCTCGATCAATTCCTCTCGCGCAATGACGGACACTTTAGGCGTGGTAATATCTACCTTCTTTCCAAGCAGCGTGGATAATGCGGTAGCGGCACTGCCAAAGGTAATATTGCCGATTTCGCCTAATGCGTCTTGTTCCAACGAGGACAAATAATCTTCCACTTTTGGAGCAAAACCGGAACCGCCGACTGAATCGACTTCAGCCGATTGTCTCAACAAGGCATCGATTTCTTCTTGAGACAAATAATCCTTATTATTCGTCATACTCTTCTACTCCTTCTTGGACAATCTCATTGATTTGCACAGCCAGCTTGCCTCGGGTCGTTCCCGGACTTCCGAAAAATTTCAGCTTATCCCCGATCCGAATATGCAGTGGCTCCTCGACGGACCGGTTCAATGTAATCACATCGCCGACGTTCAGATTCAAAAATTCCCTGACCGATATTTGGGATGTGCCAAGCTCTGCAATCACTGGCAATTTTGCTTTATGAAGCCTCGATTGAAGGGCTGTCATTTCTTCCGGCGCGCTGGTCTTTTTCTGGGATACAAACCAATGATGAACTGACAATCTCGGCATAATCGGCTCAATAACGACATGAGGTATGCACAAGTTGATCATCCCGGTTGTATCTCCGATTTTAGTACTCAATGAAATGAGTGCAATGGTTTCGTTAGGTGAAACAATCTGCATAAATTGCGGGTTGGTTTCCAAGGCTTCCAGCCTCGGTGACAAATCCACAACCGTTTTCCATGCTTCCTGCAGACTTTCAAACGCCCGGCTGAAGATGCGTTCCATCACGATCGTTTCGATTTCCGTCAGTGCATTAATTTTGGTTGGGGACGTACCCACACCTCCCAGCAGCCTGTCCAGCATCGCAAACGCTACGTTCGGATGTACTTCCAGCACCATTCGTCCTTCCAAAGGTTCGGCTTCAAAGATGTTAAGAATCGTCATCTTGGGTATGGACCGAATAAATTCGTCATAGGGCAGCTGCTCGACCTGTACGACATTGATTTGCACAAAGGTACGGAGCTGGGCGGAAAAATAGGTAGTCAGATATCGCGCGAAGTTCTCATGGATCCGAGTAAGACTTCGGATATGATCTTTGGAGAAACGAACCGCTCTCTTAAAATCATAGGCTCTGACTTTTTTCTGCGTCTCTTCTTTTTTAAGCTCTTCCGCATCCATTTCTCCTGATGATAGCGCCGCGAGCAAAGCGTCGATCTCATTCTGAGAAAGTACATCTACCATTAGCGTCACCTCCTTCGTGCCGTAACTCTACTTGCCTTATTAAGATTTCTGCTATTGGAGAACAATGTCGGTAATCAATATTTGATTCAGTTTTCCTTGCTGCAGAAGCGGGTTCATTTTATTCATAAGGGCTGAAGTGAGATTGTCAAAGCCTTTGCTTCCCGACACTTGATCCGGGGTCATATCGGCGAGCGTTTGGATCACGATCGCTTTCATCTGCGTTTCCAGCTTTTCAAACTCCTCCCTCGCCTTCTTATTTTCCAGTTCAAAGGCAAAGCTTACTTTAATGAACTTGTTGTTTCCGCCAGAAAGGTTGGTCAACACATCCTTCATGCTGAAGGTGTTGTCCCGCACCTCATCCGGAGTAAGCTTCTTGCCCGACTTGACTTCACTGGCCGATTGCTGCGCCTGATCCCGGAGGGTGCCGTTAGCTTTATCCATATAATTCCAGAGGATGAAAGCTGCCGTCAAAATTAATGTAATGGCGATGAGGACGGCCACCACCATGATGAATATTTTACTCCTAAACAATTACGACCCCTCCGAATCCAGGCTTTTTATCATACTGCCTACAAGCCCAACCGACTGCAAGAATCGTTGAACCATGGCAACAGTATCATCCACTTTTTCCAGCACCATTATTTTCTTACCGGTTACTAGAGTAATCATTGTATCCGGTGTCTCCTCGATCGTTTCGATCAGGAGAGCATTAATCGTAATTTGCTTTCCGTTAAGCCGAGTCAAGCGAATCATCAGCTACCTCCGGTATACTTAGTAATTGGGGGAGGAAATCCTCCCCCATCCCTCAGATTATCGTTTCAGATTAACGACCTCTTGAAGTACTTCATCCGAAGTCGTGATAATTCTGGAGTTAGACTGGAATCCGCGCTGGGCAATAATCATCTCGGTAAACTCCGAGGTCAAATCGACATTGGACATTTCGAGCTGTCCGGAGATAATGGCGCCGGTGCCGGTAACCGGATTATTCGCCTGAGCCTCTTCCCCGGTAGGCAGCTCTTGCGCGTCTGGCGGCATCGCGTTAGGCGTCACGCGGTACAAGTTACCGCCGATTTTCTCGAGCCCGGAAGGATTAACTACCTTTACGACGCCAATAAAGACACCGCTCGGAGTCGCTGTTCCATCTTCTCCTACAGTGATCAGCTCGCCCGACTGTGAGATTGAAAAGGCCGTCACCGTATCGTCAAGCTGGATAATCCCTCCCTCGCTGTCCGACACGAAGAGTCCGTCAGCGTTGACCAGCCTGCGGTTGGAGTCCAGCGTGAAATTCCCCGCACGGCTCAAAAAAGGCTGTTCTTGATCTTCCGTTGCTCTCAGCATGAAGAAGCCGTCACCGTCAATTCTCAGGTCCGTTACGACGTTCGTCGTCATGGCGCTGCCCGGCGTGTGCAATGTGTCAATGGCACCGACGGTAACACCAAGTCCGATTTGCTTCGCGTTGACGCCGCCACGTTCGTCCGTAGGTGCCGACACGCCGGAGACGGTTTGGCTGAGAATATCCTTGAACATGACACGGCCGGCCTTAAAACCAACCGTATTGACGTTGGCAATGTTATTGCCGATGACGTCCAGCTTGGTTTGAAATCCTCTCATACCTGATACGCCAGAATACAGAGATCTTAACATCGTTAGATTTCCTCCCTGAATGCGAATATGTACTGAAATGCCGGTTGTTTCAGTCGATCCACAACCGAGGCCTCCGCGCAGCGGGCCGGCCTAAACATTTAAGAAATGATGATGGCACTGTCAATTTGCGTGAACAAGTTGTCTTTCATAGAGGCTTCGTCCATGGCCGTAACCACGGTACGACTCTTAATATTCACAATCAAGGCCGTATCATCGATCAGCATAAGCGATTCTTTCATGCCTTTGCTCGCAGCTTTATCGATGGCCGAATTGATTTTGGCCAGATGTTCGGGCTGGAACTGAATCCCCCGCTGTCGCAATCGTTCTTCGGCATGATGGCTGAAACGCAGCGTTTGTTTTTGTAAAATTTTATCAAACGATAAGTTACCGTTTGGGGGGGATGCCGCTGTCTTAATGGAGTGGTTTGGAGTCACCACATTCGGATAAAGACGGCCAATCGTTATTCGCTCCGTCATTTAGCTTTCCTCCGGATTCGAAATTTGGCTGATTTTATCGAGCGTAACTTCCTCTCCATTTACCTTTGCAAACTGCTCGCCCTTTTTTACCGTGATGGACTCGACTATGCCGGATTTCGTTTGTGTGTCTCCATTACTATCCACATAAGTCCAAGTAATGCTCTTCCCAATCAATCCGGATGCAAATCCGAGCGATTGTCGGAGCATTTTCATTTCACCGGCCATATTGGTCAACTGTTCCACCGAGGTGAACTGAGCCATTTGGGCGATAAACTCTTTATCCTGCAATGGCTGGGTCGGATCTTGATTTTTTAATTGGGCGATCAAAATTTTCAAAAATTCATCTTTGCCCAATTGATTCTTGTCTTCAGAGCCTGCGCGCTGAACATTTTCTTTGGCGTAATAAGGCCATACGTTTCGGGTACTGATATTCGAGTCTGTCACGGAATCACCTCCTGCTGGCCGTTATGATCCGATAAGACGGTTTATGCCGTCACATCGATGGAGCCCTTGTCGTTCAATGCCTTATTCAAGTTAGCAGATATGTTTATCGGCTGTTCTTCCTCCATGCTCTCTACACTGCCTCTGCCCGATTTGTTTTGCTTGGAGGATTGACCGGAGGACTGCTGCCGCCGATCTTCTTGGAACATGCCGGACTGGAAGCTCTGACTCTGGCCGACCTCGAGCTTTTCGACTTGAATGCCTTGGTTTTGCAATGTCGTCCGAAGCTGGGTTAACTGGCTTTCAAGCATTTCTTTACCAGACAAGCTGTCCGCCATGAATTGGGCTACCAGCATGCCGTTGTGCATCGTCAGTTTCACTTCCACATGTCCAAGATGCTGCGGAAACAATGAGATCTTGGCTTCGGTTAAACCGTCTGCGGACGTGGCAAGAGAAAACGAGCTGACGACAAACTGCGTCATATCATTGGCAAATGTACCAGCGGACATATGCAGTACCGGATGCTTCGGCATCGCATTTCCCGCTTGAGCTCCCTTCATCCAATCCTGCACGGTCATCACGGGATGCTGTCCGTTTACCGGTTCGGAATCAGCCGGCACCAACGGTTCGAATAAGGGTTGATCCTGGATTGCCGGCTGCTCCGCAGAAAGCTTGGCAACCGTATGCTTCACCGCCAGCAGCTCAAGCTTACTCAACTGGGCAGCGGCCACCCGGACGGTCTCTTGTGTCCCGGAGGTCTCCACATCCGTTGCCGGCTGCTCCGCAGAAAGCTTGGCAACCGATTGCTTAGCTGCCAGCATTTCAAGCTTACTCAGCGGGTTAGCGGCCACCCGGATGGTCTCTTGTGTCCCGGAAGTCTCCACATCCGCTGTCGGTTTTACGATGAGCGACGGTTGAGACGGACGATCCGCACGCTCGGCTTCTTTACGCAGATGGCTTTCGCTTGCTGCTGCAGAAACCAAGACCGCAGAAAGCTCCTTCAACGTTTGCTGAAGCTGCGGGTCTTTATGGCCTTGTTCAATCATTTCTTTCAACCGATTCAACATTTGAACCGCCTCGGAAAGGGAGATTCCTGCCTGTATTGTACTGCTGCTCTCCCCTTCCGTTCCTTGATTCTCCGCAGTGGGCGCAGCTGCAATCAGCGGAATAAACAGCATTGGATTTAATGCTTCTTCCAAATGATCGTTAGCCTGAGACACCGGAGCCAAACCGCCTTCCCATGTGCCGTCGTCAGTACCATTTTGTGGGTTCGGGGTAAGAGCCGCCAGGATCGACTGAAGCTGAACGAGCCATGCTTGCAGATCAGGGTTCGATAATAAGGAATGTTCCTCTTCACCGTCCTGCGGTTTCTCCAGCAGTTGAATTAAGCCTTGGATTTGCTCGCCTGTCAGCGCTGCTGCAGATTCGTCTGTTTGAACAGCAGCCATCAGAATAGGGGTAATCAGGCCCGTCAAAACCGAAAGGCCGGTCGCGGCTGAAGCCGAATCCTTACCTGCCTGCGGATGGGCTGAAATCAGCATCCCGTTGAGCGTCGTGGAAAAACCGGAGCCGCCGGTTCCCGAATTAACCGCTCCTGCCGTTCCACCGGCCGTTGTACCGACAGATCCGGCTGTTGATGTTTGGGCTGTAATTTCCATTTTATTTCACCTCCTTTCGGGTTTATTGAACGAGTCGTGCAGAAAGCAAAGCAGCGGTCTCTTTGGATTGCTCGGAGACAGCGGACAATACCCTCGAACGCCCCATGCTGTCCATCGACTTTAATATGGAGAGAACTTTGTCCGGATTTGACTTTTGCATCTCTATTAAAACCGTTGCGGCGCTTTTGGGCGTCATATTCGCAAATGTAGACCCAAGATCATCTTTGCTTAAATGGGTGTCCGCTTGTGACGTCGCAGAGACCGATTGATTCAGCCTTTCCTGAAGGGCGGCAATTTGCGTATCCCTTACGCTGGTTTGGTCTTTTAACAGAATAGAAGCCTCGGCAGCTTTCGCCGGATCCATGCGCTCCAAAACTTTGACCCGTTCATCCGGTTTCATCATTCCCAGAACCAGCACCAATTCGTTTTTGGTCAAATTCTCCAGGATCGGTGCAGCCTTGGAGGGTGACATTTTTGCATACATCCCGGCCAACTGTTGAATTTGAGCCGTGTACTCATCTTCAGAAATCGTCTTGGTCTTGATCTGTTCTTCTAAACCGCTGTTTTTCAATTGCAGATCTTTGATCGTTTGATCACGCTGCTGAAGCGCTGCTTCAGCTTGCTTCAGCTCCTGCTCCTTTTGCTCAAGCTGCTCAGCATAATTTGCAGCCGTCGGCTCTTGCCCGGGTACGGCCTCACCCTGCGTCTGCTGCGGATCTTGATTCCCTTCCTCGGCATTGGTTATTGGAAGGATCGAATTTATAACCGGAATCTTGCTCACTGTACGCACAGCATTACTCATGACATCATAGCCGAAGATGGTCATCAGCACGCCTAACAGTACAGCAGTAAAAACAAAAGGAATGAGGAACCAGATCAGAAACCGTTCCATGGCTCCGTAAGACGACGATTGCTCCGTATTTGCGTTTGCCATGACCTCACCTCCTTCAAATTATGACTATGATAGCCTTTGATATCGGTTTGTCGCCATTTCGTCTAACCGATTTTGTTCAACTTTCAGCACGCCGGCGGAAAATTTTTGATAAGCTTTTTCCTTGGCTTTCGTCCACACCTTTTCTTGCAGCAATTTTCCGGTCAAATCGTCCTGCCTGATCTGCACGTTCGTCTTGGCCGTATGCAAATCTTGATGCTTGTCTCTTATGCGCAGATCGATATGATCAACGTAACTTTGCAGCAGCAGCAGGTTCGAAACGGTTGTACGATTTTCGGAAACTTTATGCAGTTTTTCCTGCAGCTCCTTCTTCGCATCCTCCAGCTTAGCCAGAGTCGATTCCTCTTCGCGCAGTTTTACGATCGCTTGAGATAACATCCATTCCGCTTGAGTCTTTTCATTCGTTTTAAGATCAACGATTTTTTGAAAAGCGTACTGAAAACGCATGTTTCATCTCATCCCCTGTAAAATTCTCGAATTAATCGCTCTTGTGCGTCAGCAAAAGTCAGCTTCTCGTTTACCCGCTGCTTGGTATAATCCCAAATCGACTGGATGGAATCAATTGCCAGATCAATTTCCGGATTGGAGCCTTTTTGATACGCCCCAATATTGATGAGATCCTCCGAATCTTTATATGTAGACAGCAGCATCTTTAATTTCTCCGCTGCAAGCAGTTGTTCTGCCGGAACAATTTCTTTCATGACGCGGCTAACGCTGGACAATACATCAATGGCCGGGTAATGGCCACGGTTGGCAATGCTCCGGTCGAGAACGATGTGCCCGTCCAAAATTCCGCGGACCGCATCGGCAATCGGTTCATTCATGTCATCCCCGTCGACAAGCACGGTATAAAATGCAGTGATGGAACCTTTAGGTCCCGTTCCGGACCTTTCGAGCAGTTTCGGCAATGCCGCGAAAACGGACGGCGTGTATCCCCTCGTGGCAGGAGGTTCGCCTACGGCCAGTCCCACTTCCCGTTGAGCCATGGCGAAGCGGGTTACCGAGTCCATCATCAGCATGACATTCAAGCCGCGATCCCGGAAATATTCGGCAATGCTCGTAGCAATCAATGCGCCTTTAATCCGAATGAGAGCAGGTTGATCGGACGTTGCGACAATGACCACGGAACGGGCCAATCCTTCCGGACCGAGGTCACGTTCGATAAAATCAAGCACTTCCCTGCCCCGTTCGCCAATGAGTGCAATCACGTTCACATCCGCAGACGTATTGCGCGCAATCATGCCCATCAGCGTACTTTTACCAACGCCTGACCCGGCAAAAATCCCTACACGCTGTCCTTTACCGATCGTCAGCAGACCATCAATGCATCGTACGCCGACGCTGATCGGTTCCAAGACACGCGGACGAATTAACGGGTTGCTAGGCATGTTATTGGTAGAGTAATGCGTCATCCGGGACGGTAAATAGGTCCCGTCGAGCGGTTGGCCCAAGCCGTCGAGCACCTTGCCGAGCAGTTCATGTCCTACCTGTACAGTGAGCGGCTTGCCTGTGCCGACTACATCACAGCCAGGGCCTATGGACTGCAGCTCGCCGAGCGGCATCAGAATGACTTTATTGTTCTTGAAACCTACGACTTCGGCTTTTAACGGCGTGTTCGACTTCAATGGATAAATATAGCAAACATCGCCTATGCTTGCATCGGGTCCTTCCGATTCTACCGTCAGCCCGATCACCTGCGTCACTTTTCCGTTCACCCGGATCGTGTCCATTTGATTTAGGTGTTCGATATACTTTTGAGCGCTTGGCGCCTGCATAAGCTTAAGATCCCTCGTTTCGCACAGCCAACTGCTGGAGCGCAGTTTTAATTTCTTTCAGTTGGGTATCGATTCTCGCGTCAATGCTCCCAAAGGTTGACCGGACTACGCATCCCTGATCCAATACGGAGGCGTCCGGTATAATTTGCAGTTCCGCCTGCGAATCGATAGCTAGCAAAAGCTCTTCACGCGCATCTTGTATGTATGAGAACTGGGCAGGGGATACGCACAGCGTAATGATTCCCTTCTCCCTCCGCCGGGAAAGCACTTTTCGGATGGAATCGATGATCCATTCGGGTTCAAGCGTCAACTGGCGCCCGATCACTTTCTCTGCAATGGAGCAGCTAAGCTCGATCAGAAACGGTTCGGCTTCCTGAATAATTTGCTGCTTCAACAGATAGGCCTGCTCCAGAATCTGCGATGCTTCCTGAAGCGTTGCTTCATATTGCTCACGAAGCTCCATCTCGACCTGTGCCATTCCTTCTTGATAGCCTTGAGCATGGCCCCGGTCTCTCGCTTCGTTCAAGGCTTCCTGGTCCTTGAGCCTGCGTTCATGCCACCACGCTTCGATCTCGGCTTGCGCTTGCTGTCTGATGGCCGCCGCCTCTTCCATGGCTGCCCGCACCTGTTCTTCAGCAAACGACTCGGCATCATGCAGAATCTGTTCTTTCATCTGCAGCAGATCGTTTAATTCCTGATGATGTTCCGGCAGATGATCTTCTGTCTCTTCCGGATGTTCTTGTTTAAGAACAGAAGCAGCCGGAGGCTCGACAATTTTCGTGTCTTCGACAGCTACATACTGAAATAGTTTGATGACATTAGACAATAATATCATCCCCTCCGCCGCGAGCGATGATAATTTCACCGGCTTCTTCCAAACGTCTTATCGTGGCTACAATGCGTGTTTGGGCTTCTTCCACATCACGCAGCCGAACGGGACCCATATATTCCATTTCTTCCCGGAATGTTTCAGCCATCCGTTTGGACATGTTCTTGAAGATCGCTTCACGCACCTCTTCACTGGCAACTTTCAGCGCCAATTGCAAATCGGCATTCTCGATATCGCGTATAATGCGCTGAATCGAACGGTTGTCGATATTGACAATATCTTCAAAGACGAACATCCGTTTCTTGATTTCCTCCGCCAATTCGGGATCCTGAATTTCAAGTGAATCCAGAATGGTACGTTCGGTCCCCCGGTCAACACCGTTTAAGATTTGGACTACCGCCGAGATCCCACCCGCATTCGTATAGTCCTGGGTCACCGTAGCGGAAAGCTTCTGTTCCAGCACACGCTCGACTTGACTGATGACTTCCGGCGAGGTGCTGTCCATAAGCGCAATCCGCTTCGCCACATCGGCCTGCTTTTCCTGCGGCAGCGACGATAAAATAATGGAAGCCTGCTCCGGCTGCAAATAGGAGAGCACGAGGGCGATGGTCTGGGAATTTTCATTCTGGATAAAATTCAATATCTGAGCCGGATCCGCTTTACGCGCAAAGTCGAATGGTCTGACCTGAAGCGTCGCCGTCAATCGGTTGATGATATCGAGTGCCTTCTGTGACCCTAAGGCCTTCTCCAAAATTTCCTTGGCATATGCGATACCGCCCTGAGAAATGAATTCCTGCGCCAGACAAATTTGGTGAAACTCAGCCAATATGGCATCCTTCTCGACATTATCCACTTTCCTGACATTGGCTATTTCCAAAGTGAGCTGCTCGATTTCTTCGTCACGAAGATGCTTGAAAATTTGAGCGGACACTTCCGGTCCCAAACTGATTAATAAAATAGCGGCCTTTTGTCGGCCCGTCAAAGTCGCTTGCTGCACTTTAGCCAAGCCATGTACACCTCTATTCTTCTACTAACCAAGTACGAAGCAGATTAACAAACTCTTCCGGCTTCCTCTTGGCTAACTGCTCTAACTGTTTACGCACCTGATTTTCATTGTTTACATTATCGATATCAATCGTCGGAAACTCCACTTTTGGTGTTTCGTCCACAATCTCTTCGTCAACCTCTTGCTGGGCTCTGCGTCTGCGTATCCACCAGTAAGCGCCGCCCCCGAGCAATGCAAGGGCCAAGCCGCCAAGAGCACCGTAAAGCAGCATCGAATTCGCGTTTACCCCCTGATTATCGTTCGTTCTAGCGAACGTTTGGGGGAACACGGTGACTTTCCTGGCCAATTCTTCTTCCGTAAACGCGGTTCCGCTATCCGCCAATGCGGCCCGGACTATGTTCACCAGGATTTGTCGGACAGCTTCAATCGTCTGCGGAGTCAATGAATTGATATCCAGCGGGTCTGGAGGTTCAATGCCCACATTGATGGTTAAATCCTTGACAACATAAGGCGTGAGTACAATTTCGTTCGTAATTCGATTGACCTCGCGGTTGACCGTTCTTTGAAGCTCCTCGGAATTGGTTCTTCCGTTATTGGCGGTGCCCGGATAACCCGGCACGTCCGTTGCTCCCGTTCCCGGCACCCCGCCCTGCTGAGCACCGTCGCTTGTATAATTTTTCTGAATCTCCTGAATGGAGATGTCCAGACCGGTTTGATCTACCGTGTTCGGGGCGGTTACCAATTGTTCCTTACGTCTGGTCTGATCAAAATTCATCGTCGAGAAGACACTGACGATCACTTTATCTCTGCCGAGGATTCCTCCGAGCATTTGTTGAACATTCCGCTGTACGTCATTTCGGAATTTGTTATTAATTTCAAACTGCTGCATGGCCATGTTCGATGCATTGTTGATTTGATTCTGGCCTTTGGAATATTCAAGCAAATTACCGTTCTGATCGGAAATAGTAATATTTTCAATAGGCAAATCTTTGATGCTGTGGGAAACCAGATTGTACATCGTATCGATCTTGGCCTGATCCAGCGAGTACCCCGGCTTGATATCCAGCACAACCGAGGCGGATGCTTTCTCCGGTTCTCCGCCGGCAGGCAGAAAGACGCTTTCCTTCGGCAAATTAATTAGTACTTTTGAACTATTAATGGCCGTGTTGGAATTGATCAACTGCTGAAGTTCGCCTTGAACTGCATTCAGGTACTTGACGTCAAATTCCCGGTCCGTCGTCCCAAACGTGCTGCTTTGGTTGAAGGAGCCATAGCCGATGTTGCCATTCTTGTTCAGCCCCTGGGACTCAACGCCTAATTTAACATCGGCCACCTGGCTTCTCGGGACTCCGATGCTCTTCCCGTCTTCACTAAGCTGGTAAGGAATCTTGGCCTCGTCCAAATACGCTTTGATCGCTGCCGCATCGCTCGGCTGCAAATTCGTATAAGCAAGAGCATATTCCGTTTTGGATAAATTATAACTGATGATTCCAATCGTAAGTATGACAATAATCACAGTTGCGATTAATGTTAATTTCTGCGTTTTGCTAAACTGAGTCCAATATTGCTTCGCTCTATTCCAATATTGGAGTAGGTTCTCGTTCACTGTTTCACCCCATCCGATTGACCGTCACCAGAATTTATCAAGATCAAGATCAGATCAGACCTGCATTCTCATGATCTCTTGATAAGCTTCAATGACCTTGTTCCTCACTTGTACTGTCAATTCCAATCCCAAGGAAGCTTTCTGTGAAGCGATCATCAATTGGTGGACGTCGGAAATTTCCCCTTTAACGAACCCTTCGTTCAGTTTGTCGACCGCAGCTTGTTGGTCGTTTAAATTAGCCATCGCCTCATTTAAAAACTTTCCAAACTGATCAGATACTTCTGCAGCGCTTATGTTCTTGGGCTGAATGCTTTCCGTGATTTTCTGCGGCTGTACATTAACGAAGTCAATCATTTTAACTAGCCCCTTTTATGTATTTATCTTCCGATTTCCAACGCTTTACCGACCATGGCTTTAGTAGCGTTCAGAGCCGTTACATTCGCTTCGTATGAACGGGTGGCGGAAATCATATCGACCATTTCTTTAAGCACGTCAACATTCGGCAGCATGACAAAACCGTTCTCGTCGGCATCCGGATGTGTCGGATTGTAGACCTGCTTAAAGGGAGAAGTATCTTCAATGATTCTGGTAACGCGTACTCCTTCTCCTGCTCCGCCTGCTTGACCGGCCATAGCATTCTGAAGCGACTCCGCAAAGTTAGACTGCTTCGGTTCTATCGTAACGAGCTTGCGTTGGTAAGGAACCCATTTGCCGTTGACCATCCTTGCTCTTGTCGAATCGCTGTTGGCAATATTGGACGAAATGACATCCATGCGAAAACGCTGCGCCGTCAGAGCGGAAGCGCTAATATCAAATCCGTTGGTCAGCTTCATCCGTTACATCCTCCCTATAGCCGTCCTGACCTTATTAATCTCGCTGCTCACCTGCTGTACCATCGTATTGTACCGAAGCTGATTTTTGGCCATAAGCGCCATTTCATAATCAATATCCACATTGTTCAAATTGTTATTGATCATCGATTGGTTATCACGAACAATCTGCGGCCGAGGATCTGAAGAACGACCTATGTAAAAATGCCTAGGATCCGTTCGATAGCCCTGCAATTCGCCGCCATTCAACTCCTGCTGTAGAAGCTCCTCAAACCGGACTTCCGATCGTTTAAAATAGGGCGTGTCAACATTTGCGACATTATCCGCTATCACTTTCTGTCGAAGTGTAGCTGCATTGAGAGATTGTTCCAGCAGTCGGAACGAGGGTTTACTCAAGATATTCATGGACAATTTCCCACTTTCCCGCAATGATCTGATTTTCTAATTATTCAACAAGGCTAGAACAAATCCTCCTTTGTTCGACATTTTCTTCAAAAAAATATAGCAGTGCTGGGATAATTTGCACTTGTGTAGGACTATATTTATATTGAAGAATTTTGGAAATGATTACAATGAGAAAAAAGCCCTATATTTTCATATAGGGCCACCATTTCTTAAATATTTACAAAAAAGACATAAATGTGTCAGGATTCTGCACTTTGAATCGTGCTTAGCAGTTGATCGTTCAACACCCGGATGTAGGTACCCTTCATGCCGAGCGAACGAGTTTCAATCACTCCCGCGCTTTCCAGTTTGCGGAGCGCGTTCACAATGACCGAACGGGTAATTCCGACACGATCTGCAATTTTACTGGCAACGAGAAGACCTTCCATCCCCTCCAGCTGCTCAAAAATGTGTTCAACCGCCTCCATCTCGCTAAATGACAAAGAGCCGACCGCCACTTGAACTACCGCCTTTGAACGCGCCTCGATCTCAATTTGTTCCGCTTTTTCTCTCAAAATTTCCATGGCAACCACAGTGGACCCGTACTCCGCCAAAATGAGGTCGTCGTCGATAAACTCGCCGTCTCTCTTGGTTAGAATAAGCGTTCCCAGTCGATCTCCTCCGCCAATGATCGGAACAATCGTAATATAGAATGACGCGTCCGCGGAATGGTCGCCAAATACGTCGAAAGGACTGCCGGCGGCCAGATTGGAAGAGGTTTCGTCCACTTTCAAAAGCAGTTGGTTGTACTCCGGCGGAAACCTGTTTTCCTGCAGGACAGAGCTGTTTACCAGGATATCCTGGGCTGAAGATAAGTACGCGCTGCCAAGCACCTTACCCTTCCGGCTAACCACATAAATATCGGCATTCAGCAGGTCACTGAGCACCGCGGCCATATCCATGAAGCTTACCGGATTCCCAGCCTCCTTCTGCAGCAGCTTGTTTAGCCTTCTGGTCTTCATTAACAATGTCATGATCTTGCCTCCAACTTGAGCGATTACAAAATATATTGGCTGAGGTCTCTGTTTTGTACGATACCAGACAGTTTTTCCCTCACATACTCGGGAGAGATGACGATTCTCTCAAGCGTTATTTCTGGCGCTTCAAAGGACAAATCCTCCAACAGCTTCTCCAAAATCGTATGCAGCCGGCGAGCCCCGATATTATCCGTGCTTTGATTCACGTCTGCAGCGATTCGGGCGATCTCATGAATGGCCTCATCGGAAAACTCCACTTGAATCCCTTCGGTTTCAAGCAGAGCTGTGTATTGTTTTGTCAGCGCATTCTGAGGCTCCTTCAGAATCAACACAAAATCTTGCTGCGTCAAGCTGTTAAGCTCAACCCTAATCGGAAAGCGCCCCTGCAGCTCGGGAATCAAATCCGAAGGTTTGGCAATGTGAAACGCGCCTGCCGCTACAAACAAAATATAATCCGTTTTGACAGAACCGTATTTTGTCATCACCGTGGAACCTTCCACGATCGGAAGAATGTCGCGCTGCACCCCTTCCCGGGATACATCGGGTCCGCTCCCTCTGCTGGAACTGCAAATCTTGTCAATTTCGTCAATAAATATGATGCCGGCCTGCTCTGCGCGTTTTACCGCTTCCTGTATGACTTCATCCATATCGAGCAGCTTATGCGCTTCTTCCTGCAGCAGCACCTTGCGCGCTTCTTTCACAGGCAGCTTCCGCTTCTTGGTTCGTTTGGGCATCAGGCTTCCGAACAGCTCTTGCATATTCATGCCGGCCTGTTCATTACCCTGCCCCGCCAGCATGTCAAACATGGAGGGGGTATTGTCCTCCACTTCAATTTCAATCACCTGATTTTCAAGCTCGCCTCTAAGCAGCTGCTCCTTGACCTGCTGTCTGCGTGAAAGAACGGAAGCGTCGGTTTCCTGCTCCTGTTCCGGCTGCGCGGCATTCTGCTGACCGAAGATCATCTCCAGCGGATTCCGTTGACTGCGCTGCTTGGAAGGACTGGGCACCAAAATGGAAGCCAGCCGGTCGACGACCATTTGCTCGGCACGATCCTTGAGCTTATCCGCTTTTTCCGCTTTTACCATTCGAATCGATGTTTCCACCAAATCCCGGACCATCGATTCCACATCCCGGCCCACGTATCCTACTTCGGTGAATTTCGTCGCTTCCACTTTAATAAAAGGCGCCCCAACGAGCTTAGCCAGCCTGCGGGCAATTTCCGTCTTCCCTACACCGGTAGGTCCAATCATGAGGATGTTTTTCGGCACAATTTCATCACGAATCGACTCGTCGAGCAGACTTCTGCGATACCGGTTGCGAAGAGCGACGGCAACTGATTTTTTCGCCTGCTTTTGCCCGACGATATACTTATCCAGTTCGGCTACGATTTCTTTGGGGGTCAAAGCGTTCGATTTCAAGTGTCATAACCTCCTTGGAATCATTCGATCTCTTCTACAATGATGTTATGGTTCGTAAATACGCAAATTTCTGCGGCCATCGTTAGTGACGCATGAGCAATCTCCTTAGCGCTCATCTGCGGCGCATAGCGGTGAAGTGCCCTCCCCGCTGCAAGAGCAAAGCTGCCGCCGGATCCGATTGCCAGAATACCATCGTCGGGCTCAATGATTTCTCCATTGCCGGAAATGAGCAGCAAGCCGGTGCGGTCCATCACGACCATCATGGCTTCCAAACGGCGGAGCACCCGATCCGAGCGCCAATCCTTGGCCAGTTCCACGGCGGAACGCTGAAGATTCCCATGATGCTCCTCCAGCTTCGCCTCAAACTTTTCAAACAGTGTGATCGCATCGGCGACAGAACCTGCAAAGCCGGCGATGACTCCTCCGCGATAAAGCCTTCGAACCTTTTTGGCATGATTCTTCATCACCATACTATTACCGAACGTCACTTGACCGTCACCGGCAATGGCTCCCTTGCCCTGATGTCTGATAGCAAAGATCGTCGTAGCGTGAAACGTTTGCTCCATAATCGCCAATTCTCCTCCAATCATGACGAAAACTAAGCTGTTTCAAGCTTAGTTTGATGGTAATTCCGGTGTATACACTTAGACAGAGCAATATAGACGGGTATATCGTACCATAGTACATGTTTTATTTACAAGTCGAATTGTATATGTTTTGTGAAAAATTCTGAATTTTCTCAATTGCTCTTAAGGCGATTTTCTCATTTTTGAGCTTCTTGTTTTTGATTTTCTCCTCTAGCGGAGGAAATAAGCCGAAATTGGCATTCATCGGTTGAAAATGCTTAAAGTCGGCGGTCGTAATGTACTGTGCCATACTTCCCAGAGCCGTATCCGGCGGTGGCACAAGGCACTCCAGCCCTTTTGCGTACCTGGCCGCATTCAACCCTGCGATCAGACCGGACGCCGCGGATTCTACATACCCTTCCACGCCCGTCATTTGACCGGCAAAAAATAAATTATCCCGCCTTTTGAATTGGTATGTCGGATGAAGCAGGCTTGGAGAATTAATAAACGTATTTCTATGCATGACTCCATACCGCACAAATTCCGCATTTTCCAAACCCGGGATGAGCGAGAACACCCGCTTTTGCTCGCCCCATTTCAAATGGGTTTGGAAGCCTACCAGGTTGTAAAGCGTCCCGGCCGCGTTATCCTGCCTCAGCTGGACGACGGCAAAGGGCAGCTCACCCGTGTGCGGATTCACCAGTCCAACGGGCTTCATCGGTCCGAACAGCACGGTTTGCCGCCCCCGCTTTGCCATCACCTCGATCGGCATGCAGCCTTCGAAATAAATTTCCTTTTCAAATTCCTTGACCGGTGCACTCTCTGCCGTGATCAGAGCTTCGTAGAAACGGTTAAATTCTTCTTCGGTCATCGGACAGTTTAAGTAGGCCGCCTCGCCCTTATCGTAACGGGAAGCAAGATACACCTTGCTCATATCGATGGAATCTTTTTCCACAATCGGCGCGGCCGCATCGTAAAAATACAGATACTCTTCTCCCGTAAGCTCCTGCAAATGCTTCGACAAAGCAGGCGACGTCAGCGGACCGGTCGCGACGACCACGATGCCTTCCGGCAGCGATTCCAGCTCTTCGTTACGGACTTCGATCAGCGGATGGTTGCGCAGTATTGCGGTCACTTCTCCGGAAAAGCCTTCCCGGTCAACCGCTAACGCTCCTCCCGCAGGCACAGCATGCTTGTCGGCAGCACGCAGAATCAGGGAGTTCAATATCCGCATTTCTTCCTTTAATACCCCGACGGCATTCGTCAGGCCGTTCGCGCGCAGCGAATTGCTGCAAACCAGTTCAGCGAATTGATCGGAGATGTGAGCCGGTGTTTTTTTTACCGGACGCATTTCGTATAACACGACCGGAACGCCGTGGCTTGCAATTTGCCATGCGGCCTCGCTGCCTGCAAGCCCGGCGCCGATCACGGTCACTTTCGGTACTTCAGTCACTGCTGTGTTCCTCCTCGTGGCTTTCTGCACAAAGCCGATATAAGAGCAGGATTAATCGCGATCCTGCTCTTCCTTCGCTTCTTCTCTATAGTCACAGGCGACGCATTGAATAAAGGTGCCTGATTTGTTACGCTTCTCCACCAGCATGCTTCCGCACTTTGGACAAGGGCGGTCCACCGGCTTATCCCAGGAAACAAATTCACAATCGGGATAACGGTCGCAGCCATAAAATATCCGGCCTTTTTTGCTCCTGCGTTCAATAATCTGACCTTTATGACAACCGGGACAAGTCACGCCGGTATTTTTAACGATCGGCTTGGTGTTGCGGCAATCAGGAAAACCGGAGCAAGCCAGAAATTTGCCAAAGCGTCCCATTTTGTAAACAAAATGATTACCGCATTTCTCGCAAATATCATCGGAAACCTCGTCCTGGATTTCCACCTTCTCCATCTCTTCCTCCGCTACTTCCAACCGCTTCTCAAACGACTCGTAAAATTCGCTGAGCACCTGAACCCAATCTTCCTTGCCTTCCTCGATATGATCGAGATCCTCCTCCATTTGAGCCGTAAATTCCACGTCCAAAATTTCAGGGAAAAATTCAATCATTTGCTGAATCACGAGCTCACCGAGCTCCGTAGGCACGAATTTTTTGTCCTCGATGGCAACGTAGCCGCGCTTTTGAATCGTCTCCAGTGTCGGCGCATACGTACTGGGTCTGCCGATGCCCATTTCCTCCAGTGCCTTGACCAAACGCGCCTCGGTATAACGGGGAGGAGGCTGTGTAAAATGCTGCTTCGGGTCGATCTGCTTTTTAATCACATGATCTCCTTGTTTAAGCGGCGGCAGCAATTTTTCTTCGTCCCCGCTATCCGCTGCGGCATCGTCACTTCCTTCGACATATACCTTCATAAAGCCTGGAAATTTGATTTTAGAGCCAACGGCGCGGAATACGACCGGACCTGCAGTCAGATCGACCGTCATCGTGTCCATCACGGCGGAAGCCATTTGGCTCGCCACAAACCGTTCCCATATCAGCTTATACAGCCGGAGTTGATCACGGCTTAGATACTCCTTGATCTGATCCGGTTCACGCAGGACGGAGCTTGGTCGGATCGCTTCATGGGCATCCTGCGCGTTGGCATTCTTTTTCAAGTAACTGCGCGGCGTTTCAGGATAGTAGGCTTCCCCATATTTTTGCAGGATGTATTCCCTGGCTTCTTCCTGCGCCACTGGTGAAATCCGGGTAGAATCCGTACGCATATAGGTGATCAAACCGACCGTTCCTTCGCTGCCCAAATCGATTCCTTCATATAATTGCTGAGCTACGGACATCGTCTTCGCGGCGCGGAAGTTCAATTTCCGGGCGGCTTCCTGCTGTAGCGAACTGGTAATGAACGGAGGGGAAGGATTGCGCTGGCGCTCCTTCTCCCTGACCTCGCTTACAACAAACTCGGATTTGTTTAATGCGGCGAGGATTTCGTTGACTTCGGCCTCGGTCTTCAATTCCTTTTTCTCGCCGCTGCTGAAAAATTTCGCCTCAAACTCCGCTTTTCCGGCAGCGAGCTTGGCGGTTATCGACCAATATTCCTCCGGAACGAACGCTTTAATCTCATTTTCACGGTCGTAGATCAGCTTCACGGCAACCGACTGTACCCGACCGGCGGACAGTCCTTTCTTTACCTTTTTCCATAAGAGCGGACTGATTTTGTAGCCGACAAGCCGGTCCAGAATGCGCCGCGCCTGCTGGGCGTTAACCAAATCCTTATTGATTTTGCGCGGCGTCTTGAAAGCATCCTTTACCGCTTGTTTCGTGATCTCGTTAAAAACGACACGGCAATCCTCCTGGTCGGACAGTTCCAAATAATGCGCCAAATGCCAGGCGATGGCTTCCCCTTCACGGTCAGGGTCCGCTGCCAGATATACTTTTTTGACTTTTTTTCTGGCATCCTTCAACTCTTTGAGAACAGATCCCTTGCCCCGGATCGTAATATACTTCGGCTCAAAGTTTTTTTTGACTTCAACCCCGATCTGACTTTTAGGCAGATCGCGAATATGACCCATGGAGGCCTTAACAATATATTTACTTCCTAAATATTTGCTGATCGTTTTGGCTTTTGCGGGTGACTCCACAATGACTAACGAATCGGCCATAGGTGTCCTTCCCCCTTCGACAAATGAAATATGTATGATCATCAAGGTACTGTGTAGACTGAACCTGGAAGCTCGACGATTCGCTGCATCATTAGTAAATTTATCAGAACTGAATGCAAATGTCCAAATTTATATTGACTTTGCGCCAATAATTCTTCAATATTCATCGGTTTTAAGCTGAGCAAATCGTAAATCCGCTGCTCATCCGCAGGCAAAACCGATCCCGTATCCACCATAGGTTTAATGTTTGTTTTTTGGTCAAAGGATATCCGGACTCTGTACTCCTCCAATATATCTTCAGGACCGGTAACCAGCTTGGCTCCAAGCTTCAGCCAATGGAGGGTCCCCTGACTTTTGGGAGAAGTAATCGGCCCTGGAACAGCGAACACGTCGCGAGAGGCTTCCAACGCCAAGTCCGCTGTGATCAGCGAACCGCTGTTCAGCGCCGCTTCGACGACGACCACGCCAAGACTTAATCCTGCGATGATCCGATTGCGCTGCGGAAACAGTCCCGGGCGGGGCTTGGTGCCAAGCGGATATTCCGACAGAAGCAGGCCGTCCTCTGATATTCTTCGATAAAGCAGCTTGTTTTCAGGCGGATACACCTGTTCCATGCCGCATCCTAGCACCCCGATCGTGCCGCCCGCCTCCCTCAGGGCTCCTTCATGGGCCGCACTGTCTATTCCACGGGCTAATCCGCTGACCACACACAAACCCGCCGACGAGAGCGATGCGGATAGCCGCTGTGCCGTGACTTTACCATAGGCTGTAGGATTACGCGTTCCGACCATGGCAATACACGGTCGATGAGCCAATTCAAGACGGCCGCGGTAATACAGGATCCATGGCGGTGCAGCCGTCTCCCTCAGCAGCCCGGGATAATCTGCATCCCACAGACAAGTCCATCCAATCTGCCGGTCTTCGTAAAGCTTGAGCTTCCTGTCCATTTGTCCGGATTCAAGCTCCCGCATCCCTTTTATCACCTGTTCGGAGCGGACCGGAGTAAGACCCAGCTCCAGCCAATCCACATATTTCAGCATCATGATATCACTCAGTTCAGGAAACTGCCGCACAAGGCCAGCGACGGTTTTCCAGCCTATACCCTGCATTTGATGCAGCGCAAACAGCACGAGGCGGTTGTTCATATAGTATATACACTCCTTCGCTCAGATGCAAAAAAGCCTCTCAAATCCGCTGAATACACGGATATGAAAGGCTTCTTGCCTATCTCAATACGACTTTATGAATGGCTTACTTTTTAGTGATGCATTTCTCAAGCAGGCCTTTTTCTTCCAAAACACTGACCAGGGTGGAACCCATCTCGGAAGGGGTCGGAGCTACTTTAATGCCGCAGCGTTCCAGCGTTGCGACTTTCTCTGCTGCCGTGCCTTTACCGCCGGAGATGATCGCGCCGGCATGGCCCATACGTTTTCCAGGAGGCGCCGTTTGTCCGCCGATGAAGCCGACCACCGGTTTTTTCATGTTGGCTGCAATCCACTCGGCCGCTTCTTCTTCTGCGGAGCCGCCGATTTCACCGATCATGATCACCGCATAGGTGTCCGGATCTTCATTGAACAGCTTGAGGATATCGATAAACTCCGAGCCCTTCACGGGGTCTCCGCCGATACCAACGGCCGACGATTGACCGATGCCGCGTGTAGACAGTTGATGAACGGCTTCGTAAGTCAGTGTTCCGCTTCGGGAAACGACGCCGACATGACCAGGAGTGTGGATATAGCCGGGCATAATACCGATTTTGCATTCGCCCGGAGTAATGACGCCAGGGCAGTTTGGTCCGATCAAACGGGACTTCTTGCCTTCCATATAACGCTTTACCTTAACCATGTCGAGAACAGGAATGCCTTCTGTAATGCAGATGACCAGGTCCAGCTCAGCATCAACGGCTTCCATGATCGCATCTGCCGCGAAAGCCGGCGGAACGTAAATAACGGACGCGGTTGCACCTGTTGCCGCTTTTGCCTCAGCTACCGTGTTGAATACAGGAATCGAGACGGTTGTACCGTTTTCCAGCGCGATGTCGACGTTTGTGCCGCCTTTGCCTGGAGTGACGCCGCCTACCATTTGTGTGCCGTAATCAAGTCCGCCCTTTGTATGGAACATCCCTACGGAACCGGTAATCCCTTGTGTAATGACTTTTGTATTTTTATCGACCAAAATACTCATGATCTATGTTCACATCCCTTAATATTATTGAAGAAAAAAGTCAAATGGAAACCCGCAATTATTTCACGAGAGCAACGATCTTCTGGGCGCCGTCCGCCATCGAGTCGGCAGCTACGATGTTCAGTCCGGATTCATTCAAAATCTTTTTGCCGAGGTCTACGTTCGTACCTTCCAGACGCACAACAAGCGGCTTGTCAAGACTTACTTGCTTGGCGGCTTCGACGACACCGTTGGCAATGACGTCGCATTTCATGATTCCGCCGAAAATGTTAACGAAGATTCCTTTTACACTTGGGTCGGAAAGAATGATTTTGAAGGCTTCCGTTACTTTCTCCGTCGTTGCACCGCCCCCTACATCGAGGAAGTTGGCCGGTTCTCCACCGTAATATTTGATGATATCCATGGTAGCCATAGCCAGACCTGCGCCGTTAACCATGCAGCCGATGTTGCCGTCAAGCGCGATGTAGCTCAAATCATACTTGGAGGCTTCGATTTCCTTCTCGTCTTCTTCTTCCAAATCGCGAAGCTCCACAATATCTTTGTGGCGGTACAGCGCGTTGGAATCAAAGTTCAGCTTCGCGTCGAGCGCCATTACATTACCGTCGCCCGTAACAACGAGCGGATTGATCTCGGCAATGGAGCAATCCTTATCTACAAATGCGTTATAGAGCGCGATCATAAACTTCACGGCTTTATTGACAAGCTCGTTCGGAATATTGATGGCATAAGCCAGCTTGCGCGCTTGAAACGCTTGCAAACCGATAGCCGGGTCGATTACTTCCTTGAAAATTTTCTCAGGAGTGCGGGCAGCTACTTCTTCAATCTCGGTGCCGCCTTCTTCGGAAGCCATCATGACGACACGGCCTGTACCGCGGTCAACCACAACGCCGACATAATATTCTTTCTTAATGTCGCAGCCCTGCTCGATCAACAAACGCTTAACTTCTTTACCTTCAGGTCCTGTTTGATGCGTAACGAGAACTTTACCTAAAATTTCACTAGCATATGTACGGACTTCATCGAGGTTTTTGGCTACCTTAACCCCGCCTGCCTTACCGCGGCCGCCGGCATGAATTTGCGCCTTCACCACTACTACGGACGTACCCAACGATTTTGCCGCTTCAACGGCCTCGTCCACCGTAAAAGCAACTTTCCCTTCCGGTACGGCAACCCCGTACTGCTTCAGCACTTCTTTGCCTTGATACTCATGGATATTCATTTAGCAAAATCCTCCTATCATGAATGACTTCCTATATGGTATTAGCCTTTGCCTTTTCCGGTAAAAGCCAACCGCTACAAACATCCGTCTGCCAAACCCTAGCATGTCCGGATTGACAAACCTTTATTATTGTATCACTTTTTTCGACCAGTTTCCTTATTATTTTTGTTAATGACGCGATTTATCTTTTTTATAAGACACGATAGTATCAGTTATTTCCGACGTTCGCCTTATGACATGATTCAACAAAATACTCACATCTTTAGCGGCCAAGGTCAAGGATCTGTTATGAACGCTTTGCCTATTTAAAACAAAAGCGCATTACCTCCCGTAACGGGAAGCATGCGCCGCGTTCAATTGAATTTGTTAATAGTTCGGGTTTATCTGTGTAGCCGTTCTGGGCTCACGCTCCGCTTGTTTGATGAAACGCATCTCATTTCCTGTAAAACTGCATACCTGGCATTGAATCGTCGGTTCGCTTTCCTCCAACTGCTCCGGGTCGCTTACTTCCTGTACGGAACCGGTGATCGCATCCTTCAAAAATCGTTGAGAGTAGCTTGAAATCACGCTGAATTTTACACGGTTGGAACGGCAATTTGGACAAAAATAAGGTTTTTGTTCCATTTTTCATCACCTCTGGTATCATTATGGCCAAGGGATCCGCTGTGTAACCCCGAATCAAGGAAAGATTATGCCGGGTTGCCTAATAACGGCAAATGAACTACAATAATCCTATAGACATGAGCGGATAAGGAAGCACCTTTGGCCATGAAAATGATGGGAAAGGTGTTTTTATTTATGTATGGAAAAGTAATCAGCGCATGCTTGCACGGCATTGATGGCAAATTGGTGGATGTCGAGGTTGATTTGAGCAACGGTTTGCCCCAAATGACTATCGTCGGGCTGCCCGACAGCGCAATTAAAGAGTCGATGGAACGGGTGCGCGCCGCCATTAAAAACTGCGGATTCACCTTTCCGCTGCAGCGTATCACGGTCAATTTGGCGCCTGCGGATATACGCAAAGAAGGGTCCGCGTTCGATTTGGCGATAGCCGCAGGAATTCTTTCCACCAGCGGACAACTCCGGCAGGAGCGCATTATGAAGACGCTGCTGATCGGCGAACTTGCCCTGGATGGTTCGGTCAGGGCGATTCCCGGCGTATTGTCCATGATCGCGTCGGCCAAAGAGCACGGCATCACTCGTGTCGTTTTGCCGGAGGACAATTCGGAAGAAGCCCGGTGGTTTGAAGGCTGTGAGATCGTAGGAATCCGGCATTTAAGCGAGCTCGTCGCCGATCCAAGGGACAACGGGAACAGCCATCCGGTGCATACGGCGAATGCAATTCAATCCATTGATCGTTCATCTCAAGCATTGCATTCAAAGCCTTTAACCGCTCAAGAGGATTATGCCGATGTATACGGGCAGCAGCATGTCAAACGGGCTTTGATGATATGCGCCGCCGGAATGCACAATGTGCTCCTGATCGGTCCGCCGGGCACAGGCAAAACCATGTTGGCCAAGCGCCTCCCTTCGATCATGCCGGAGATGAATGAACAGGAATCGCTCGATGTGACCCGAATTTACAGCGCTTCCGGAAAATTTGCGGACCGGAGACAGCTAGTCCGCGAACGGCCTTTTCGCATGCCCCATCATACGATTTCCGCCGCCGGATTAATCGGAGGCGGAGGCATTCCCAAGCCGGGGGAAGTGAGCTTGGCGCATCGCGGCGTACTTTTTCTTGATGAGCTTCCCGAGTTTTCCAGAGCTGCATTGGAAGTGCTGCGCCAGCCGTTGGAAGACCGGTGGGTTACCATCGGTCGTGCCCGGGCCGTATACAAGTTCCCTGCGCATGTTTTACTTGCGGCTTCTATGAATCCGTGTCCATGCGGTTTTTGGGGAGCCGGAACCGAGCAGCAAGGCTGTATTTGCAGTCCTGTGAAGGTAGCACATTACCGCTCCAAAATCTCCGGTCCGCTGCTCGATCGTATCGACCTTCATGTCGAGGTTCCTCGTATCGAGTATAAGCATCTCGCTCCCGAACAAAAACAGATGACATCGACCGAAATGCGCACTATTGTAGAACACGCGCATCAAATTCAGCTTCGCAGATACCATGGCTCCGGAGTCCTGTTTAATAGCGAGCTAAGCGGAAAAATGCTGCGGGAGCATGTCCGGATCGACCAGGCGACGACAAAGCTGCTGGAGCGTTCTTTTGAGGTATTGGGGTTAAGCGTACGGGCACATGACCGGATTTTAAAAATTGCCCGTACGATCGCCGACTTGGAAGGGAAGGACGACGTTTTACCCGAGCATGCCGCCGAGGCGCTGCAATACCGGGCTTTGGACAAAAAAATAAATCCGCTCACGCTCTTGGGTTAAAAAGCGTTGCGGATTTGTTCGATATGCAGTACAACTCCCGTCGGGTCCGTCTGCACGGCCAGAACATCATAGCGGACCTGCCGGACCTGCTGCCGCTGCTGATGCATGTAAACCTGCGACGTCTCAATAATTTGCCTTTGCTTCCGGGCATTCACCGATTCCAGGGGGGTTCCGAATGCGCCTCTTCCACTGCGGGTGCGCACTTCGACAAATACCAAGATCTCGCCGTCCATGGCTATGATATCGATCTCCCCGGTTCTGCACCGCCAATTGCGTGCAAGCAGCCGAAACCCCTGCTCCTTCAGCCGCTGTTCTGCCGCCGCTTCACCGACGGCTCCAAGCTCTTTGCGTTTCAGCCGCGATTGCGTCAACCGCCTTCCCCCCTCCATTGTTTGGCTTTCTGGTCAGAACGGTAAATGAAGGTCAGCACCTCAGCTACAAGCTTGTAAAGCTCCGGCGGAATTTCCTGATCCAAATCCAGTTTAGACAATACCTCAACAAGAGAGGGATCCTCTTGGATCGGTACACCGTTCTCCCTGGCCTTTTCCATGATGGACTCGGCAAGTCTGCCCTTCCCCTTAGCAATAAGCTTGGGAGCCGCCGAGATATCGGGTGCATATTTTAAGGCTACCGCCTTCTTGATTCCCTGTGTCTTCTGGGTCATACGCGGATATCCACACCTTTATAACGTCGTTGTGCATAGATGGACTCCAGGCTGCCTTCCCTTAACACCGACGCCGGGCCCGATGATTCGGAGAATTCGATATTTTCCGTCGCCTTGGAGGGATAAGGACTGCATTTCATGGAAATAAACTGATAACCGATCGAATGCAGACCCTGGGCTATGTCGTCTTTATGAGCATCCAAAAGCTCCCGAGTAAACGGCAAATCATTATGGACATGTAAACTGACGATGCGGTTAACGACCTGGACATCGACCAGGGTATCCCCCAAAGCCTTCATCCGTAAGTCAAAAACAAGCCGGCAGTTGCTCTCGTCCAGGCTGCCGTTTCTCCCTTTCCGGGACTGAATGTGAATGGCCGCTGTCTGCTCTCCGTTGGCATGAATCAACGGGACAAACAACGTCACATGCGAAAACATGGCGCCCCGATCTTGACTCAGCAGCAGCTGCTGCCCCGTAATTTGCTGAACCGCCTGCCGAGCAGCATCCTTTAAGTCTTGGGGCGCATCCATCGCTTGCGAAAGCTGCATCAGCACGCTTTTCAACGAATCGGCCGCTTCGGCCGCCTCCCCCGGCGAGCCCGCGGACAATGAGCCTGCATGCAATCTCTGCTCCTGCAAATTCTGCTCAAGATGCTTTATCGCCTGATGCTCATGATTCATCCCGAGCGCCTTCATCAGTCTCCCCAGCAGCGGCCCGTCTTCCTGTTGCTCCGACAATGTCTGTGCCTGCGCCATCGCGGCTGGAGGTTGTTCTGCCGCCGCCTGCTGCGCCCCTGCGCCCGCTGCGCCGCTGCCGCTTGCGCCCTGCGCTGCCGCCGCCTGCTGCGCCCCTGCGCCCGCTGCGCCGCTGCTGCTTGCGCCCTGCACCGCTTCGCCTCCGTCAGCGGCCCGGCCGAGCAGCTGTCCGGCCGTCTCGCGCAGCTGCTGAACTAATTGGCGCACGCCTTCCAGCAGCGCACGGGTCTGTGGAGAATACTCCGTCCGGCCATCCAGCTCTTGCTGAGCCAGCAGGCTTATGTTTTCCAACGCTTTATGGAAAGGGGGGCCTTGCACGGCCTGGCGTAAGGAAGCCACTGACTCCGACGTCAGCGGCAGCCCCTTTTGAAAAGCGATCACAGCCGCCGGTACCCAGTCTTCCGGCGGTGTCTGCGCCGGCATGCCCGACCGCAGCTGCACGAATGCATAGACATGATCCCTGGTCAGCTGTACCCCCGCTTGGTGCAGCATTTGGACCAACTGCCGGTTCGCCGGGGTATCTTGAAGTCCTATTCCTTTTAATACATCCCCTAACGACACATCTGCAATCTGTACCGTGGACGATTGCAGGGGCTTTAGCATCACTTGTCCGCCCGAGGATTCAGGCTGAACTTGAAGCATGGTGACCTCACCCTGCTTTAAAGGCGCCTCCAGCTGCGCCCGGACCTGTACACCGTTAATTTGAACCAAAGCCTCCTTATCGGACAGGAGCTGTACCACCTTCCCCTTGACGACTTGTCCTGCCTTGAGCTCAAGCGACTTGGGCTCGGACAATTGCGTCTCTCCGATCAAGCCGCGGATCATACCGCTAATATTCATCGATGCCGCCCCTTTCAAACGCAAAGCCGGCTTGGGTTCGTCCGCACGCTCCCCGCCGGCTTCTTTTTCCGGTTATTGTTTATATCGGAAAAACACTCCCGTCCTTTCACTAAAACAACAGCTGCTGCTCATAAACGATCTTTTTAAGAAACGTCTTTCGATGCATCGGTGAAGGTCCGTACTCCTGAATGGCCTCCCGGTGCTTTTTGGTTGCATAACCTTTATGTATAGCGATCCCGTACTCCGGATATTCCACATCCCATTGGAAGCACATCCGATCCCGCGTCACTTTTGCGATAATCGAAGCCGCTGCGATCGATTGACTCCGTGCGTCTCCGTGAATGATCGCAAGCTGCTCTATGGGCACATCGACTTTTTCCGCATCCACCAACAGCATATCGGGAGTCAAATTCAGCTTTTCCACAGCTTCTTTCATGGCCAGCCGTGCCGCCTGCTTAATATTAATTCTTTCGATCGTGGCTACATCGACAATACCGACGCCAACGGCGAGAGCCTTCTCCATGATGATCTCATACAGTGCCTCCCGTTTTTTTTCGCTGATTTGCTTGGAATCGTTCACGTCCTCAAGCACAAGCCCTTGCGGCAAAATAACCGCGGCAGCTACCACATCACCGAATAAACAGCCGCGCCCGACTTCATCCATCCCTGCAATATAAAGCTTCCCTTGCTCCCATAATTCACGTTCGTATTCCAGCATCCGTTTCACCTGCAATTGTTGTACATTCTGCCATGATGTAACATTATACCTCACCCGGTGAATCTTGCCTATCCCCAAACCAGGCATGTCCAATGGCCCTGAAAAAGGGGATGTCAGGGTGGTATCCCAACGTCGCCTCCACACAAGCTGGCAGATATAAGGAATAAAATCCCGGGATTTCCGCCATCTCAAACAATAAGTCCTTCATTCACGCGCAAACGGTTTACCAAATCGAACTAAAATATGCCACATGTATTTTAATTCCTGAAGCACCTCTTCATAGTTCCCTCTGTCACTCCATTGTGCCGGATTACGTTTCAAATCGTTGACGACCGCCCCGATCACACTGGCGTCGATATGATCATTCCGTGCTATCCGCCTGGCCAGGGAAGGCATGGCCGGCCCCCTAAAATCCATGGGTATTTCTTCCGCGTGCATGACAAATCCCATATGCCAATAAAGTTCGATGGAATACTTCAAGCCTATTTGCTCTAAAATTTCTCCTATGTATGTGCCTTTGAACGAAGGATCGGCAACAAGCGCTTCTACGTCATCTTTTAAAACAATATCACCATGAACCTGGGCCTCGATATAGTGGTTAAGGTTTCGTTTGGGCTCACACTTTGAAGGATCCTTTAATGGGCATTCAAGATGATACAAGAGATGATCGATCCATTTCCGCGGTGTCAGATCGTTCTCGCCAATTGCATCATTCCGAAAAAAAGCATCTTTCAACATCGCTGCCAAAATGTCGTCAAACTCATCATAGGTTCCCTTTTCCTTCGGATCCTGATGAGAATCCAAATAAGTGTACGTGCAGCGACAGGAGACCTTGGGTGAGAGAAGGAAGTAGCATGACCCGAACCGTGGAGCCGGTCCATCCGGATGCAGCATTACATTTAAGGCCCCGTACTTCGGGCGCTGACTCTTGGTCATGCCAGCCGACTGATAAGCGCCGCCAAACATCTTTTTCTCCCAAAGATCCCGTGCGCCGCCTGGATAGGCCGATACGCTGCCATTGGAAATTTGAGTTTCGAACTGACTCTTATAGATTCCCTGCTCAAGCAATGCCTGAGCTACACTTTTCATGTCCGCCATTGGCCGGTCGGGATGAAAATGCAGCGAAACCCTCGCGTTCGCCAGCAGTTTGGCGGCGGCCTCCTCAAATGTATTCCAAGGGATATTTGACATCTGAAGAACTTCCTTAATTGACTTTTGAGCATCGCATTTTCGGGCTCTGGCGTACTGTGTGATGTGCTCAATTGCCAAGCGCTGTGAACTTGATAACGCTCTCTTACCTGACATTTGCATCACCTTCCTTGAAATAACCCGACATCGGGCTTATCCCAACTCGAATATATTGACCTCGCCACCTGTTTCTTTGAACTCAAATATTAGACTATGTAAAAAGGGCCGCACAAAGCGTAACCCCTTTTCAGGACGGTGGGGAACGATTAGATTGATTCCCGGCATCACTGCCGGAATGGCGGAACAATTAATAAACGGTTTCCGGGGAGGGGGGGCAGTATTTTTTTCTGGGCAGGACTCCTGCCAGGACATAACGAGAGTGAAGAAAAAAGGATTTGTCCGGCAAATCGCATTTTGTGGAGAATGCACATGGGAGAAAAAATCTACATGCGCACAGCATCAATCTCTGATCCTTTTGCTCAGTGCCGAGGCAACCTCTGAGGGATGATCGATTTGAAAGATGACATAGGTATATTTTTCGTGTCCCTCCAATTCGAGTATGACAAGAGGCTCCCTTTTCTCATAAGAAAGAAAATACCATTCGTTGGCGTATTTAAAGCTCCCCTCATAAATATGAAGCGGCGCGATCGAAGTTCCGGGCATCCGGAGCATCCACATAGGGGCATCAAAGTAATCCACAACAACCCTTTTGATCTTTGGATAGGGGATAACGACTTGCCGTTTTAATGCAAAGATACAGGTGAGCCCCGTAAGCTTTAGAACAAACTCTGCATCACCAAACCGGATCTCTCTTCCCACCTTCTTACACCTCTCTTCCAAACTCATATTTTTCTGCAGCCATCATACCATAAAAGTACGCATTTTCATGAACAGCCGGCCTTTTCGCATGAGAAGCAATGATCATGATGAAAAAGAAGCGGATAACCCCGGACGGCGGTTCCGCTTCTTCCTTATTCCGTATTTGCCGTCATTTCATCCGGCGTTTCCATACTGATTCTTCCCAGCTTACCGGCACGAAGCTCGCGCAATAGGGTAAGCGACGCTTTCTCCAGGTCTACCCTTCCGCCGCTCATTAATGCACCGCGTTTGCGGCCGATCGCTTCCATCAATTCGACGATCGCATCCGAATCTTCGGGATTCTCCGGCAGTTCGTCCAAACCAAACCGGTCCTTCAAGGCTTCCCCATAGTGCCCGGCCAAATAACGCACGGCAAAAAACGCTATCTCTTCCGGATGCAAAATTTCCTCTCTAATCGCTCCGGTGGCTGCTAACCGTAAGCCGACCGTCTGATCTTCAAACTTGGGCCACAAAATGCCCGGCGTATCCAGCAGTTCCATCTCCGTTCCCACTTTAATCCACTGCTGGCCTTTCGTTATCCCCGGCTTGTCACCGGTAGCCGCTATTTTACGGCCTGCCATACGGTTGATCAATGTCGATTTTCCGACGTTGGGAATGCCTACGATTAAAGCGCGAATCGCACGCGGGTTGATTCCTTTACGCTGCTGCGCTTCAATTTTGCTTGCCAAAAGCTCTTTGCTTCGCTGCATGATCTCTTTCACCGGGTTGCCCTGAACAGAATCGATCGGAAGCGCCCGAAGTCCCCGCTCCGCAAAATAATCGATCCACCGCTTCGTCACATCCGGATCGGCCAGATCGCTTTTATTCAGCAGCACCAAACGGGGCTTTTGCAGCAAAATCTCATCGATCATCGGGTTGCGGCTGGACAAAGGAATACGCGCATCCAGCAGCTCGATCGCCAGATCGATCAGCTTCAGCTTATCCTGAATTTGCCGCCGCGCCCGCGTCATGTGACCCGGAAACCATTGGATTGTCATTGGCAGGTCACCTCAACTTTACACCTTTCATCTATGTTACGCTCTAGAAATGAACCAGACTTATTTTATCGAACGGCCAGAAAATCAAATCGGCGCGTCCGACAATCTGTTCGTATTTAACAAAGCCTACAGTACTGTCCCGGCTATCCGAGCTGTTGGACCGGTTGTCCCCCATGACGAATATACTTCCTTCCGGTACGGTTTGCTCCGGATAATTTCTTGTGTTATAGGGTATCCCTTGTTTCGCCGCTTCATCCAAAGCCTGCTTCAGGTACGGCTCATCCAGCAATTGTCCGTTAACATACACCTGATCGCCTTCCACCCGAACTTTCTCGCCCGGCAATGCAATGACGCGCTTTATGTAATCCTTGTCTTTGGTTGCATGGAACACAAGGACTTCCCCGCGTTCCGGGTTACCGAACCTGTATGTTAACTTATTGACGATGAGGCGCTCCCCAGTATGAAAGTTTGGTTCCATCGAAGGCCCTTCCACAATGAACGGGGCGAAAATGAGCCAGCGTATAAAAAACACGAGAGCGGCTGCAATCAGCAGCGCTTTGATCCATTCCCAAACTTCGTTTTTGATCGGATTCGCTTTTTCTACTGTCTGATCCTGCTCCATATGCTCTCCTGTCCTTTCGCCAATGTGAGAGAAAACGAAAAGGAGCTTGGTTCGCAAGCCCCTCCTGTTTCTTATCGAATTTCCTGAATTCTAGCTGCTTTACCGCGCAGACCGCGAAGATAGTAGAGCTTCGCGCGACGGACTTTACCACGGCGAGCCACTTCAATCTTATCGATCTTTGGAGTGTTAATCGGGAACGTTCTTTCAACGCCGACACCGTAAGAAATTTTTCTTACTGTGAAGGTTTCGCTGACACCGCCTCCGCGGCGCTTAATAACCACGCCTTCGAACAGCTGAATCCGTTCGCGCGAACCCTCGATAACCTTAACGTACACTTTCAGCGTGTCGCCAGGACGAAAATTCGGAATGTCGGTGCGAAGCTGTTCCTTCGTAATCTCTTGGATCAAATTCATAGATGACTCCCTCCTTCCACACAGGTGTTCTTGCCGCCTCTTCAGATGTATGATTCTTTCGTTGTCACGAGCAGAGGACCACCGTATTCAAGCAAAAATGCCACAACGATATGTATCATAGCATAAATAACATAGAAACTCAAGAATAGGATTTCCCGCAATAGCAAAATGATACTGCAGACTTATTCATAAGCTTCGCTTTTGCCGTATAAAACCAAATAGTAAAATCCGTCATGCGCCGCCGTACCTCCGCTTCCACCTCCCAATGCACCCAGCATTCTGGATAAACCGGGAGCCGGATATTTTAGCACCAAAGTAATCGTAGGGTCCGCCGCATCCCGATATACCTTCGTTCTGGTGCTTCCTTCATAAGTCGGGTAAGCGGTACTGTCCACCACCACCGGGCCCATCCCCAGCGCCGCTAATCTGGCGTTCATGTTCGCTTCTATAAGCGGGCTTACATACCCTACCGCTTCGGCTTCTTTTAATCCATGATTGGCGATTGTATTCAAATGGTTTGCTTTCATCACATAAACAAAAAAAGGGACGACCGCAAAGCATAAGAACAGCATGACCGGTATAATGAATAAGGTAACAAGGACATTGGCCATCCCTTCCTCGTCCCGCAAGATAGAAACCCGTCTTGCCATCATGCCCTCCTGTCAGTCGGTGATGTAATCAAAACCGCGGACATTCTCTGTGATCCTCCTATGGCCGTCTTTTATTTGCTCTCCCATCCCTTGTCCGCCTGCCGGACGAAAAATATAGACGCAAATACCAAAGATCAGAACGACACTCAAGCAAGTAATGATCAGCTTGCTCATCGTCTTATCGAGCCGCAGCCGCTGTGATGCCGGCATTCAGATTGGATGCCCTTCGGTTGCGACGGCTCCGTCCGGGCCCCCGATAAAAACATGGCCGCCCCTTCAAGCCGTACGGCAATAAGGCAGGCAATCTCTAATTTCCCCATAGGTCCACTCTCTCCTCATTGAAATGCGTCATGGATTTGTGCTTTCGTCTGGTTTCCCGCCGAACCAGCGGCCGGAACAATCTGTGCTCCAAGAACATAGAGCGCGGCTCCCGAGAGCAGAACGGCCATGAGCACCGCTACTATGATCTTTGACATGTGTGCCTCCTTATCGGAATTCGCAGCTCCTTCAGCCAGTGGAACACTTTTCTTCTCCATTTTGTGCGGAACACGCATGCCCCTCCTTTCTGTATCCTGTCAACGTACGGGTTCCGGAATGGAATGAGCCAACCCTAAACGCAAAAACCGCCTTATGCATGCAAAACTAGCATGACATAAGGCGGTTCTTCCGCACGTTTCTTTTGTTGGTTAGATCTTATCATATTTCTATTAAAAATGCAAATATTAGGAAAATTTTTGTTCGCAACCATACGCTTGATCAGAGAGTCACTCATGACCTTCAGAGCGCTGCCGGACAGCTTCTTTCGCCTTTTGTTCCTCCAGCCAGCGTCGCTCTTCTTCCGTCAGCACTGCATGCTCCAGCAGATCCGGTCGCTTTTTCCACGTTCGCAGCAGCGATTGTTTTCGCCGCCAATCCTTAATGTTGCCGTGATGTCCGGATATCAGGATGTCCGGTACCTCCCAGTCACGGAATTTGGCCGGACGCGTATAGTGCGGATATTCGAGAAGTCCCGTACTGAACGAATCGGTAACAGCCGACGTTTCGTTGCCAAGGACACCCGGAATCAGGCGTGCCACACTGTCGATGACCACCATAGCAGGAAGCTCGCCCCCGGTAAGCACGTAATCGCCTATGGAGAGCTCGTCCGTCACCAGATGCTCCCGGATCCGTTCGTCGTAGCCTTCATAATGACCGCAAATAAAAATGAGATGCTTCTCGCGTGAAAGCTCTTCCGCTTTCCTTTGCGTAAAGGGTTCGCCCTGGGGACACATCAGAATGATCCGGGGACGCTGCTCCAGGACGGAGGTCAACTCCTCCACCGCTGTGAAAATCGGTTCGGGCTTGAGCACCATGCCGCCGCCCCCGCCATAGGGGTAATCATCGACGGTGTTATGCTTGTTGTTTGCATAATCCCGGAAATTCACCGTGCCGAGCTGCAACAGCCCTTTCTCTTGTGCCTTCCCTAATATGCTGGAGGAAAACACGCCCTCAAACATCTCCGGGAATAGGGTCAGTACGTCGATTTTCATAGCTCCAACAGACCTTCCATCAGATGCACCGTCACTCTTTTTTGCTCCACGTCCACTTTCAAAACGACCTCATCGATGTAAGGAAGCAGCAGCGGTTTGCCTGCAGAGCGCTCCACCACCCACACATCGTTGGCGCCGGGGGATAATATTTCGCTGATGGTCCCAAGCTCCTCCCCCTCTTCGGTAAAGACGCGGCAGCCGATGATTTCATGGTAATAAAATTCATCATTCCCCAGCTCGGACAAGTACTGTTCTTCGACCTTCAGCAGCCACCCTTTGTACTTCTCCACTTCATTGATATTGTTGTAGCCCTGGAACCGGACAATGATCATATTTTTGTGATCCCGCGACGATTCAACGATAACGGGAAGGGTGTCACCGTTCTCAGGATTAAAAAACACGAGCTTGCTGCCCTTGGCAAACCTCTCTTCCAAAAAATCGGTCTGCGGCACGATCTTGAGCTCGCCGCGAATGCCGTGCGTATTTACAATTTTGCCGACCGTGTATAACTTTTCGCTCATCGTTACCTCCGGAGCCTGCTTTATATAGAAGAAAAGAGTTAGGAGCAGCTCCTAACCCTCATCTTTTCCATTACGATACGATTTCAACCGAAACCCGTTTGGGTTCCTTCACTGCAGCAGATGTGACTACGGTGCGAAGCGCTTTGGCAATACGTCCCTGCTTGCCGATCACTTTCCCGACATCGTCCGGGTGAACGGACAGCTCGAACGTAATGGTGCGTTCATCTTCCACCGTATTCACGCGTACTTCTTCGGGATGATCCACCAACGCCTTAGCGATAACGGTAATAAGATCCTTCATCGTACCCTCCGAATCTTACAGATTACTTCTTCTGCAGTTTGGATTCGTGAAACTTAGTCATAATTCCGGCTTTGCTGAACAAGCTGCGAACAGTATCGGAAGCTTGAGCACCAGTTTGAAGCCATTTCAGTGCTTTTTCCTCGTCAATATTGACAATGGCCGGTTGAGCCACCGGATTGTATGTGCCAATCTCTTCGATAAAGCGACCGTCGCGCGGAGAACGGGAATCCGAAACCACTACGCGGTAAAAAGGAGCCTTGTGAGCACCCATACGCTTCAGACGAATGCGAGTTGCCATGCATATCACCTCCCCAATAGAATCAAAAATCTTTAAAACGGGAACTTCATCCCGCGGCCGAGCTTCTTGAGCTGCTTCAACTGCTTGGCCCCTTTGGGGCCCATCATGCCGGAGAATTGCTTCATCATTTTGCGCATGTCTTCAAACTGCTTGATGAAACGGTTGACGTCCTGGATGGAATTGCCGCTGCCCGCCGCCAGACGCTTGCGCCGGCTCGGATTCAGCAGATCCGGGTTTTGCCTTTCTTCCTTCGTCATCGATTTGACGATTGCAGCGACCCGCGACATTTGCTTGTCGTCCACCTTGAGGTCCTTCATCCCCTTCATCTTGCCTGCGCCGGGCAGCATGTCGAGCAGCTGATCAAGCGGACCGAGCTTTTTGACCTGCTCCATCTGATCAAGAAAATCATCGAACGTAAACTCGGCCGTGCGCAGCTTGCGCTCCATCTCCTTGGCTTTATCGGCGTCAATGGTCGCCTGTGCTTTCTCGATCAAGGTCAGCATATCGCCCATGCCGAGAATCCTTGAAGCCATCCGTTCCGGATGGAACGGCTCCAGCGCATCCATCTTTTCGCCCATCGCAGCGAACTTAATCGGGCAGCCTGTGACCGCTTTAACCGACAGCGCAGCCCCGCCACGCGTATCGCCGTCCAGCTTTGTCAGAACAACACCGGTAAGCTCAAGCTGTTTATGGAAGCTTTCCGCTACATTGACGGCGTCCTGTCCGGTCATCGCGTCGACGACAAGCAAAATTTCGTTTGGATTCACCGCTTCCGCGATTTGCTTCAACTCGTCCATCAAGCTTTCGTCAATATGCAAGCGACCCGCAGTATCGATGATCAAATAATCGTTGTTATGATCCTTCGCATGCTGTAGCGCCTGCTTGGCGATCTCCACCGGACTTACTTTATCGCCGAGCGAGAATACCGGGATTTTGAGCTGCTCCCCAAGCACCTGCAGCTGCTTGATCGCTGCCGGACGGTAAATATCCGCCGCCGCAAGCAGCGGTCTGTGATTTTGCTGCAGCAGCAGCTTGGCCAGCTTGCCGGAGGTCGTCGTTTTTCCCGCCCCCTGCAGACCCGCCATCATAATGACCGTCGGCGGCTTGCTTGCACGAACCAGCTTGCTCTGTGTGCCGCCCATCAAGGCGGTGAGCTCCTTGTTTACGATGTCGACTACGACCATGCCCGGCGTGAAGCTTTGCATCACTTCCTGCCCGATCGCCCGTTCCTTCACCTTCGCGACAAATTCTTTGACGACCTTGAAGTTCACGTCCGCTTCCAGCAGAGCAAGGCGCACCTCGCGCAGCGCCTCGTTGACATCGTCCTCCGTAAGTTTTCCTTTTCCTCTAAGCTTGCTGAATACGCTTTGCAGTCGGCTGGATAATCCTTCGAATGCCATAAGGGCTTCACCACCTTGCGAAGGGAATATTAGTCAAGTTCATACAGGTGTTCCGTTATAGCCCTGACTTCCGCTTGTTTTGCTGCGGGCAAGTCCCGGACTACAAGCTCAAGCTGCTGAAGGAGCTTCCGCCGCTCTTCATGTTTGGCGAGCAGTTGCAGCTTCGATTCATAATCCTCCAGCACGGATTCGGCCCGTTTAATATGTTCGTATACCGCTTGGCGGCTGATGCCGAATTCGGCCGCAATCTCCCCAAGCGAATAATCGTCATGAAAATAATGCTTCAAAAAAATCTGCTGCTTCTCCGTCAGCAGCCGTTCGTAGAAATCGAACAGCAAATTGATCCGGGTCGTCTTCGAAAGGACGGTTTCCTCCGTCATTCGTGCCTCACCTCCGTTAAGGTAAAACACTTTACAGCAAGCAACATCACCTATCATACTGAATTCGCAGATCGTTGTCAAGATTTTCTCCTTGTCAGCATAAATGCCTGTCAGAACGGGATCCAGAGAGCCTTTGCCTTACCGGTAAGCCTAGCGTCAGCTCTCCGCCTGCTCCTGGTCCTTATCCGATTCCGCAATCCATTTGCTGAACAGGGCATGTACAAACTGATCCGAATCGAAGGGCTGCAGATCGTCCATCTTTTCCCCAAGACCGACGAATTTGACCGGCAGCTTCAGTTCTTGACGGATGGCCACGACGATGCCGCCTTTGGCCGTTCCGTCCAGCTTCGTTAAAACAAGGCCGGTCAGCCCCGATTTCTCGTCGAACAGCTTGGCCTGGGTCATCGCATTCTGTCCCGTCGTCGCATCCAGTACGAGCAGCACCTCATGCGGCGCTTCCGGCACTTCGCGGCGAATGACGCGATAAATTTTGTTTAGCTCCTCCATCAGGTTCACTTTGTTCTGCAGCCGCCCGGCCGTATCGCACAGCAGCACGTCAACCCCCCGCGATTTGGCCGCCTGCAGCGCATCGTACATCACAGCCGCCGGATCGGAGCCGGCCTGCTGTTTGATGACGTCCACACCGACGCGGCGTCCCCATTCCTCCAGCTGCTCAATCGCGCCTGCCCGGAAGGTATCGCCAGCCGCAAGCAGCACCTTTTTGCCCTGCGACTTCAACCTATGCGCCATTTTGCCGATCGTGGTCGTTTTGCCTACCCCGTTCACGCCGACGAACAAGATGACCGTCAGTCCGTTCTCCGCCATCTTGAGCTCCGCCTGCTCGCTGGCCTTGAGCAGCGCAATCAGCATTTCAGACAAAATCGGCTGGAGCTCGCCCGGATTTTCGATTTTGCGTTTGCGAACTTCGCTTCGGAGGTCGTCGATCAGCTTCAAAACCGTATTCACGCCAACATCGGCGCCGATTAAAATTTCCTCAAGCTCCTCATAAAAATCCTCGTCGATTTTTTTGCGGCGCGAGAACAAGTCCTCCACCCGCTCGACGAACACATCTCTTGTTTTCGCCAAGCCTTCTTTAAACTTATTGGTTACCGATTCGGTCTTGGTCGAGATCGTTTCCTTCAGACGTTTGAAAAAGCTCACTGCTGAGCACCTGCCTTTATGATCAATATAACTATACGTGAGCCCGAATGTATTGCGGCACAGCCGCTGCCGGTCAACCGGCCTCCATGATCGCCTCGTCTTCCTCCAAGCGAACGGAGACGAGCTTGGATACGCCGCCTTCCTCCATCGTTACGCCGTACAGGACATCCGCTTCCTCCATCGTCCCTTTGCGGTGCGTCACGACGATAAACTGCGTTTGCTGCGAGAATTCGCGCAAGTACTCGGCAAAGCGGGCTACATTGGCCTCATCCAGCGCCGCTTCCACTTCATCGAGCACGCAGAACGGCACCGGCTTGACGCGAATGATCGAGAACAACAGCGCGATGGCTGTAAGCGCCCGTTCGCCGCCGGAAAGCAGCTGGAGATTTTGCAGCTTTTTGCCCGGAGGCTGCGCCACAATCTCAATGCCCGTGTCAAGCAGACGATCCGGTTCGGACAGGATGAGATCCGCCCGGCCGCCGCCGAACAGCTTTGCAAAGACAACAACAAAGTGTGAACGAATCGCATCGAAGGTCGAGCGGAACCGTCTTCCCATCTCCTCGTCCATCTCGCGGATCACAGCATACAGCGCGGTCTTCGCCTCCACAAGGTCATTCTTTTGCTCGGATAAAAATTGATAACGCTCATTGACGCGCTGATATTCATCGATCGCGCCGAGGTTCACCTCGCCGAGAATAGCGATTTCGCGTTTGAGCTCGCGGACTTTGTTCTGCGTACCCAGCACATCCTCAGGAACGGGATAGCGCACCTTCGCCAGCTCGTAGCTAAGCTCGTAGTCATCCCACAACTTCTTGAGCAGATTCTCCAGTTCCACGTCCAAGCGGTTTACGCGCACTTCCGTCTGGTGCAACTGTTCCTCCACTTGGCGAAGCTTCGTCCGCTGATCCTTTGTTTTGCTTTCTTCCGCTTCCAGCTTCGCGATCCATTCCGAACGTTTAGCGCGCTTCATATCCAACTGCTCGGCGCACTGCTGCTTCCTCAGCTTCAAATCGTTGAGCTGCTCGATTTGCAGCACGCTTTCCTGCTCGTGGTTCGCCATATCCGACTCCTGCTGCCGCTGCAGCTCCCGATTGACCTCCAACTCTGCCTTCAGCGCGTCGAACTCTGCCCGCAAGCGGCGATCCTGCTCCTGCAGCGACTGCTTTTCCTGCGACTGGGAGGCTGCGGTTACCTTCAGATCGGTCAGCTGGGTTTGCAGCTCCTCCTTGGCCATTTCGCTCGCTTTACGGCGGATTTCCGCCTCGCGAATCGCTCCCTGCAGGGCCGTCTCTTCGCCTTGCAGGCGCTCTAAAGCCTCAAGCGCGCTGATCCGGCGCTTCTCCAGCTCAGCCCGCTCTTCCGCAAGCGACTGCCCGTCTGCTCCATAGAGCTCAAGCTGCTGAGCGACCTGCTTTGCCTCGTTTTCCAGCGGTTCCAGCGATGCCCGGATCTGCTGCTCTTCAATCCGCCGGTTTTCGCCAAGCGCCCGCAGCTCGTCCAATTCTTTCGACGCTTCCCCGATCTCGCGCCGCATCTGTTCCGCTTTTGCACGCAGACTGCGAAGCTGGGATTCGGATTGAGCGATTTCTTTGTCCATTTCCTCAATCTGACGCTGCCGGCTAAGCAAGCTGGCCGTTTTCTTTTGCTGGCTTCCTCCAGACATCGACCCTCCGGGATTGACCACATCGCCCTCCAGCGTGACAACGCGATAGCGGTATTGCACCCTGGCCGCAATCCGGTTAGCCATTTCCAGCGTCTGCGCGATAATAACATTGCCCAGCAAGCTTGAGGCAATTTGGCGATAAGACTCGTCGAACTGCACCAGATCGACGGCAATCCCGACAAACCCTTCCATTCCCTGCACCTGTCGCTGCTCGCTGTCCGGAATCGACCGTCCCCGGATGACATCCAGAGGCAGGAATGTAGCACGGCCAAGCTGCCGGCGCTTCAGGAAAGCAATCGCCTCCCGCCCGTTCGCCTCGTTATCCACGACGATATGCTGAAGCGCGCCGCCCAGCGCCGTCTCCATGGCAAGCTCCACATGTGCAGGCACCTTCACCAGCTCGGCGACAGCGCCGTGAATACCGCGCAAATCACCGCGTTTCTTTGCTTTCAGCACCTCTTTAACGCCGTGCATAAAGCCGTCGTAATCGTTTGCCATCTCACGCATCGTATCGCGCCGGGACACCATGGCGTCCAGCTTTTGCTCCCATTTGCGCACGGTCGCCTGAGCCTCTTCCAACAACGTCTGCTTTTCTTTCAGACCTTGGCTCAAATCTAAATACCGGTTGCGCACTTCGGCAATTCCATCGACGACCTGCTGCAATCTGTGCTCCAGCTTCGCCTTGCGCTCGGCAATGCTCTCCTGCTGTTCGGCCCACTTCCTATGCTCGTCGCCCAGCCGGTCCATCCGGCGGGTCAGTGCCTCAAGCTGCTGCTCGGCATACCTCGCTTCGTTGCGCGCGTTGGCCGAAGCGTTCAACACCTCCAGCAGCTCGCTTTTGAGCCTGTCCTCCTCGGCGTTGCTGGTTCCGCCAGCAACGCCCAGCAGACGGTCTTCCTCCGCCTTCAGGAGCGCCTCCGTTTCGGACAGACGGCTGGCAATCTCCCCAAGCTTGTCCCGCAGCGCAGTAATTTCCGCTTCTTTTTCGAGAAGACGCTGTTCTTGCTGCCTTATGGTCAGCTCAAGCTGATTCCGGTTGGCGGCGTAGTTCTTTTTCCGCTCCTTTAATACTTCTCCGTGACCTTCGCACTTCTCGAAGTCCTCGCTGAGCTTCAGCAGCTGCTGCTGAAGCTGCTCGATATTCTCCTCCAGCTTTCTCATTTCCAGACGGTCGGTTTCAAGCTGGGCATCGTGCACGCTTACAAAGCCGGACAACTCCAGCTGGGCCTGACGCAGCTCTTCAAGCTTGGCATTGGTTTCAGACCATGTTGCGTGGATCTGCTCAATCTGGTATACATACATTGCGATTTCGCTCGATTTCAGCTGCTCTTTCAATTCTTTGAATCGAACAGCCTTCTCCGATTGAATTCGCAGCGGTTCCAATTGGTCCTCCAGCTCCGTCACGAGATCGTGTATCCGCAGCAGATTTTGTTCGGTTTCCTGCAACTTTTTTTCCGTTTCTTTCTTGCGCGATTTATATTTCACAATCCCCGAAGCTTCCTCAAATATCCCCCGGCGATCCTCCGACTTCGTGCTCAAAATTTCCTCGATTCGCCCTTGGCCAATGATCGAGTAGGCTTCTTTCCCGATCCCCGTATCCATGAACAGCTCGGTAATATCTTTCAGCCGGCAAGGCTGCTTATTGATGAGGTATTCGCTCTCGCCGCTTCGGTGAACTCTGCGGGTCACCGTCACTTCATTATAATCGAGCGGCAGCGATTGGCTGGTATTATCCAGCGTCAGCGACACTTCCCCGTAGTTAACCGCTTTGCGGGCGTCGCTGCCGGCAAAAATGATGTCTTCCATCTTGCCTCCGCGCAGCGACCTGGCGCTCTGCTCCCCCAGCACCCAGCGAATGCCGTCGGAAATATTGCTTTTCCCGCTGCCGTTGGGTCCGACCACCGCGGTAATCCCCTGAACAAACTCCAGTTCGGTGCGGTCCGCAAACGATTTAAAGCCCGAAAGCTCGATACGTTTCAAAAACAATTCGCTCACCTCTTACGGCTATTGTAACATATTCCCTAGACTTAGTAGATACAGTTGCCTTTAACGCATAAAAAAAGCGACGACCTGTTACACCGGCCGCCACTTCCACTCCCATTTCCGTTATGGCTTCTGAACCTTTACCTGCAGTGTGTCTAATGCTTCTGCCGCCGCTTGCTGCTCCGCTTCCTTTTTGGAACGCCCGGTCCCTTGACCCAGCAGTTGATCGTGAAGATAAACCTCCGCAACAAATTCCCGCTCATGCGCCGGACCCCGTTCGTCTACGATCTTATATTCCAGCGGACCCAGATTACGCTGCTGCGTATGCTCCTGCAAAAACGTTTTAAAATCAGCCGTAAGCAAACGCCCCTGCTGAGGCAGATGAGGAAACATATGCTTTTGCAAAAACGTCCTTACCGTTTCCAACCCCTGATCCAAATACAAGGCGCCGATAAACGATTCGAACACATCTGCGAGCAGGGCCGGACGGGTTCTTCCTCCGGTCAGCTCTTCTCCTTTGCCGAGCAGCACATAAGATCCGAAATCGAGCTGTTCGGCAAAGCCGACAAGCGAGGGCTCGCAGACGATCGAAGCTCTTAATTTGGTCAGTTCTCCTTCCGGACGGTCAGGATACTTCTCAAACAAGTACTCCGATACCGTCAGTTCCAGGACAGCATCCCCTAAAAACTCCAACCGTTCGTTATCCTTGTAATGACCTACGCGGTGTTCGTTCACATAAGAGGAATGCGTAAATGCCTGTCGAAGAAGATCAGGATTATTAAAGGGCAAGCGCAATTCCGACTGGAGCTGCTTCAGGTTGCGATGCATATCTTATCACCTTCGTGTGGGCGGATGGCTTCGTGGAACCGTGGTTCCACGAAACAATATTTTAGTATAGACAACCACGAGAACATTTTATGCTTCGAATTTCTTGAGAATGACGGTGGCGTTATGGCCTCCAAAGCCGAACGAGTTGGACATCACGACATGAAGATCCGCTTGACGCGCCACATTCGGAACATAATCCAAATCGCATTCCGGATCCTGATCGTCCAGATTGATCGTCGGCGGGATCGTTCCGTGCTTCAATGCAAGCGCGCAGATCAGCGCCTCCACTCCGCCCGCAGCGCCAAGAAGATGGCCTGTCATCGACTTGGTGGAGCTGACAGCCAGCTTATAAGCGTGATCGCCAAAAGCTGTCTTGATCGCAGTGGTTTCAGATTTATCGCCGACCGGTGTCGAGGTGCCGTGCGCATTAATGTAATCGATCGCTTCAAACGAAATGCCTGCGTCTTTCACCGCTGCTGCCATGCAGCGGGCTGCGCCGTTCGGATCGGGATCTGTCATATGGTAAGCGTCGCCGCTCATGCCGTAACCGATAACCTCGCCGTAAATCCGGGCGCCGCGCTTCAAAGCATGCTCAAGCGATTCAAGAATGAGGATGCCTGCGCCTTCGCCCATAACGAAGCCGTCGCGTCCGGTATCAAAAGGGCGGCTCGCCTTCTCGGGCTCGTCATTGCGTGTCGACATCGCGCGCAGCGCGCAAAAGCCGGCGACCCCGGTCGGGCTGATCGTAGCTTCCGCACCTCCGCAAATCATGACATCCGCATCGCCGTACTGAATCTTCTTGAATGCGTCGCCAATGGAGTGCGTACCTGTGGCACAGGCGGTGACTGCCGTGCTGTTGGGCCCTTTGGCTCCCGTAATCATGGAGATTTGACCCGAAGCCATATTCGCGATCATCATCGGAATGAAGAAAGGACTCACGCGTTTCGGTCCTTTTTCAAGCAGGATTTTATGCTGCTCCTCCCAAGTGGACAGACCGCCGATGCCCGATCCTACATAAACGCCTACACGTTCGGGATTGGTATCTTCCTTAATATTCAGTCCCGAGTCTTTCAATGCCATCAGAGTGGCCGCCACGGCAAACTGCACAAATCGGTCCATTCGGCGGGCTTCCTTCTTGTCGAAGTATTCCTCAGGATTAAAGTCTTTGATTTCCGCAGCAATTCGAGTAGGATATTCGGATGCATCGAAGGACTCAATCTGGCTTATTCCGGACTTGCCGGCGAGCAGGCTTGCCCAAAACGTTTCAAGATCGCGCCCGAGCGAGGACATCACGCCGAGACCCGTAATTACGACTCTTTGTTTCACTTTAACCCACCTCTATTTTAAAATAACTTTCGTTATTTATTTCTTTATAAAAAAGCGTAAAGAGAAGCTTCCCGGGGTTCGGAATGGAGATAAGTCCCGTCACATAAAGAAACGGGACTTAGAATGATTAAGTATGAGATTTTATGTACTCAACTACTTGACCTACAGTAGTAATTTTCTCTGCATCCTCATCAGAGATTTCCATATCAAACTCATCTTCCAATTCCATAACCAATTCTACGACATCGAGAGAATCGGCACCCAAATCATCTTTAAAAGATGCTTCAAGCGTCACTTCCGCCTCATCCACACCAAGACGGTCAACGACGATACGTTTTACACGATCCAATACATCGGACATCCGGTTCACCTCCTCTTTGGTATTATACTTAACTTATGGACAAATTGCCATAGTCAGCATTGGGGACACGAAAAAAAACAATTTCACGCCTTTTCCCGCCTTCAACCGGGTTCAACCCACCCGAAATTTCACAGGTCGCACTGTCTAGTAGTTGCCCCGGGAAGGGTTACATATACATGCCGCCGTCGACGTGAATCGTTTGACCGGTCATGTACGAGGAATCCTCGGAAGCCAGGAAACGAACCGCCTTGGCGATATCCTCCGGCTGACCCAGCCGGGCAAGAGGGATTTGCTGAAGCAGTTGATCTCTCATCTCGCCCGACAGCTTGTCGGTCATATCGGTTTCGATAAATCCGGGAGCCACGCAGTTTACTGTAATTCCGCGGGAGGCAAGCTCTTTGGCCGCTGCTTTCGTCATGCCGATAACCCCTGCCTTGGCTGCTACATAGTTGGTTTGACCGGCATTGCCAAGCGCTCCGACCACAGACGAAATATTGATGATCCGTCCGGAACGCTGCTTCATCATCGGACGGCTTGCCGCCTTGAGGCAGTTAAACACGCCCTTAAGATTCGTTTCGATCACCTGATCGAATTCTTCCTCTTTCATACGCATGATCAAATTGTCTCGCGTAATGCCCGCGTTGTTGACCAGGATATCGATCCGGCCGAACGTTTCCAGGATCTGTTTAAACATATCCTCAACCTCTTGAACCGCACCTACATTCGCCTTTACCTTGATCGCTTTGCGTCCCATCGCTTCGATTTGCTGCACCGTTTCCGCCGCAGCCGCTTCGCTTCCTGCATAGTTGACAGCTACATCCGCGCCGGCCTCCGCAAGCGACAAAGCGATCGCCCGGCCTATGCCGCGTGAAGCACCGGTCACCAGCGCTACTTTACCCGTAAGCATATCCTTCCATCCCTCCCATACAGGTTATACGTTAGATTCCAGCCGGAACTTCTCGATCGCTTCCAGACTGTTCACGGAATACACTTTTACGCTGCGGTCGATTTTCTTGAGCAGTCCGGCCAGCACGGTTCCGCTTCCGATTTCCACAAACGTATCCACACCCTGCCGGATCAGCCACGATACACTATCCTCCCAAAGCACGGACGAATGAACCTGATCGACCAGTAGCTGCCGGATCTCGTCGGGTTCTCCCGCCGGCTTGGCCGTTACGTTGGCTACGACCGGGATGCTCGCCCGGTTCATCTTCAAGCCGGACAAAACGCCGGATAAACGTTCCGAGGCCGGCTTCATCAGAGAGGAATGGAACGGTCCGCTTACCTCGAGCGGAATGACGCGCTTGGCTCCCGCCTCCTTGCCGCGTTCAACAATCGCCTGCACGCCTTCCTTGCTGCCGGAAATGACGATCTGTCCCGGACAATTCAGATTGGCAAGCTCCACCACCGCTCCGCTGCCGCTGATCTCGGCACAGAGGGTTTGCAAAGCCTCGCGCTCCGCTCCGAGCACGGCAGCCATCGCTCCCTGCCCGGCAGGTACGGCTGCGTCCATAAACTCGCCGCGCGCCCGGACGGTGCGAACCGCGTCCTCGAAACCGAGCACACCGGCCGCCACAAGGGCGCTGTATTCGCCCAAACTGTGTCCTGCCAAATAATCCGGCTGCAAGCCGTGACGGGAGCGGAAAAGCTCCAGGTAAGCCATGCTCGTCGCCAGCAGCGCCGGTTGCGTATTATAAGTCAATTTCAGCTCATTCTCGGGTCCCTCAAAGATCAGTTTCGTCAAGCTGAAACCCAGCGCCTTGTCGGCCGAATCAAAGATTGACCGTGCCGCCGCTTCGGCTTCATAGATATCTTTGCCCATGCCTACGGCCTGGGCCCCTTGCCCCGGGAACACGAATGCGATTTTCCCCATGTCAAGACAGCTCCTTTCCATCCCGCTTGGTCTGCAGGTATTTTATTACCATACCAGTACGGAAGCTCCCCAGGTCAGGCCGCCGCCGAAGCCGACGAGCAGCAGACGGCTGCCTTCCTCCACTTTGCCCGCTTCCACCGCTTCCGCAAGGGCGATCGGGATCGAAGCCGCCGAGACGTTGCCGTACTTGTCCAGATTGATCATGCATTTCTCTTGACTTAGCTCCAGTCGGTTCAACGCCGATTGGATAATGCGGATATTCGCCTGATGGGGCACGAGCAGATCGATTTCGGATTTATCCATTCCCGCTTTGCGAAGCGCCTCTTCCGCGGCACTGCCCATGACGCGCACGGCAAATTTGAACACTTCCGATCCGGCCATAAAAATAAAATGCTGCTTGCCTTCCAGGCTTTGCGGAGAGGCGGGATAACGGGAGCCCCCGGCCGGAACTTTCAGGAGCTGTCCCCCGGTGCCGTCGGCGCCAAGCTCGAACGATTGGAAACCGCGGCCTTCCGGCACGACGCCAAGGACTGCGGCACCCGCCCCGTCGCCGAACAAAATGCAGGTGTTCCGGTCGGTGTAATCCGTGATCCTGGACAGGCATTCCGCTCCGACCACAAGCGCATATTTATACGTTCCGGTCGCAATAAAATTTGACGCATTGGCCAGACCGTAAATAAATCCGGTGCAGGCTGCGGACAAGTCGAAAGCCGCCGCTTTCTTCGCCCCCAGCTTTTCCTGCAAAATGCAGGCCGTCGAAGGGAAGGCCATATCCGGCGTAACCGTCGCCACAACGATCAGATCGAGCTGTTCCGCCGTAATTCCCGCATTTTTCAGCGCCTGCAAAGCGGCCTCATAAGCCAAATCGGACGAGGCTTGCTCGGGAGAAGCCATCCGGCGTTCACGAATCCCGGTACGGGTAACGATCCACTCGTCGTTTGTGTCCACCATTTTTTCCAGATCTTGATTCGTCAGCACCCGCTCGGGCACATATTTTCCCGTCCCTATAATACCAACAGGCAATAAGTTCATTGGTTTACAACTCGCTTCCATTACGGATTTCTGTCGATATACTTCCGACCAAATCGTTCATCAAGGCCAGCCGGGCTTGCCGCACCGCATTTTTGAACGCCAGGGCATTGGAAGAACCATGGCTTTTCAGCACCAAGCCGTCGATGCCGAGCAGCGGAGCGGCGCCATGTTCCGTGTAATCCAGCTTTTTGCGGAATTGGCCCAGCCCCTTTTTCACGATCGCAGCGGCAAGCTTGGTGTACCAGGTACGCGTAAACTCCTCTTTCAACGCCGAGAAAATAACGGATGCCGTACCTTCCATCGACTTCAGCATGATGTTGCCCGCAAAGCCGTCGCACACGACAACGTCACAGGGCTTCCGCAGCACATCCCTGGACTCCACGTTGCCGACAAACCGTATCGGCGCTTGTTCCAGCAGCGGGAAGGCCGCTTTGGCCACTTCATTGCCCTTCATGGCTTCCGTACCTACGTTAAGAAGACCGACACGCGGCTCATGAAGACCGTGCACCTTACTTCGATACAGGCTACCCATGATCGCGTACTGCACCAATTGATTTGCAGTGGCATCCATGTTGGCTCCCAAATCAAGCGCCAGTATGCCTTCCCCGTCCGTCGTCGGCAGCATCGGAGCCAAAGCCGGCCTCTCGATGCCCGGAATCCGGCCGACCACAAGCAGCCCCGTCGTCATGAGCGCACCTGTATTGCCCGCCGAAATCATCGCATCGGCTTCCTTCTCCTTCACCATCCGGCCCGCAACTACCATGGAAGCGTCTTTTTTGCGCCTAACCGCCTTGACGGGCTCGTCATCGGCTTCAATCGTTTCGGAGGCATGCCGAAGCTCGAGATTGGCCGGCTCGTTTCCTTGAAGAAGCGGCTGGAGCCGGTCGGTGTCCCCCACCAGAATGACGGTAATATCCGCCCACTCTTTAGCCGCAGAGACAGCCCCTTCTACCGCCGCTTGCGGCGCGTGGTCTCCACCCATCGCATCAATCGCGATCCGCATGAGCTTCACCTCCTTCGGAGCGGTCTTTTTTCGAATGATAAATAATGAAATTTCCTTGAAACACTACCTCGTCTCCGACGTAGGTAAATACCTCCACCTTCGCTTTTCCTTTGGAAATGGAACGGACATACGCCTTCGCGATGCACTTTTCCCCCAAACGGACCTGCCGCACAAAGCGGATGTCCGCCGCCGCCGTGAGGGCGACCTGATCGTTGATCAGCGCTACGGCAAGCGAATTCGCCTGGGAGAAAATATGATGACCCCGTGCGATTTTCGTACGGGAGAACACATGCTCCTCTTTGATTTCAAAGATGGAAATCCCGCTTTTGTCAAGCTGAAGATCGATCACATCCCCAATGACTTCGTGAAGGGGAAGAGACCGCACCTGGTCATAAGACTGCTCGGCCATCATCTTCATCCGCTCGCGCAGCTCGGGGATACCGAGTTCCAGCCGATCCAGCCGGATGGTTTGTATACTTACCTGGAACAATCGTGTTAATTCTTCATCCGTAATAAAAGGGTTCTCTTCTATCGCTTTGGCCAACTGCTGCTGGCGCTGTCGTTTCGGTATGCGTTCGATGACGAGCACCACCTTTGTTCACATATGTACGAAAAACTTCTCATTCAAACCCTTTTACATCAAGCTATTGGCGTGTAAGCAGGAGCTTTTCTTTTCACTCCTCCCACTGAATACTTCATCTTATGACCAAGTCATAAAGAAAAGTATAAAGGATTCCTGTTTAAAATGGAAGTTGGCCGGCAAAAAAAATAGCGCCTCACCCCAGAGGGAAGCACTATTTTCTCGAACCGTATGCGATTACTGGTTCACGATCTCTCTTTTTTTGTAATGACCGCAAACTTTGCATACACGGTGAGCCATTTTCAACTCTCCGCAATTGTCACATTTAATCATGCCCGGAACTTCTAATTTAAAGTGAGTACGGCGCTTGTCACGGCGCGTTTTGGATGTTCTCCTTTGAGGTACTGCCATATTCCCACCTCCTTCAACGAATTCATTGCCGCCCGCCTACGATTGATCTTTAAAGAAATCCGCCAGTCCGGCCAGACGCGGGTCCACCTTGTCCTGGTGGCAGCCGCAAGCCTGTTCGTTTCTGTTGGTTCCGCAAACGGGACACAGCCCCTTGCAATCTTCACTGCACAGCGGAATGAACGGCACGGCAAGCATCACGCTCTCGACCAGATAAGGCTTCAGCTCTATTCGATCCTCTGAGACGTAAAGCACGTCTTCCTCGTTCTCTTCTTCGTCATCGGATGCATCCAGCAGCTTTTCTTCGCTTTTGACGAACGTTTCGTGAAACGGAATCGTCAAATGTTGAGCTACCGGAGCAAGGCATCGGGAACAGGCTTGTTCCACATCGATTTCCAGCTCTCCGGAAACTTCCGCAGCACCGGCTTGATCCTGCGCCTCCAGTCGGACGTGCAGGGGACCATAATCCAGCAAGCTTCCCGATTTCGGAAGAAACCCGGTCAAATCCTCGGTGCCTTCCAGCCGGATCGTGCCTTTTGCAGCCAAATCCTTTAAATGTATAAACACGAGATCACCCCAAACAAACAAAGATTATTATATCGACAACCGTTACATTTTGTCAACATTTTCAGTTCGTGCTATAGTGAATAATCATGTGTCTATGTTGTGAAAATGCACTGTGCAGCATGAACGGAGGACATTCCCTATGCGAACGGTCGGTTTAATTGTCGAATATAATCCGCTGCATAACGGTCACTACTATCATTACCAACAATCGAAAAAGGTTACGGGAGCGGACAGTGCGATTTGTATCATGAGCGGTCATTTCCTTCAACGGGGCGAGCCGGCCGTCGTCAATAAATGGGCGCGCGCCGAGATGGCGCTGCGCATGGGCGCCGACCTCGTGCTGGAGCTGCCTGTCGCCTTCTCCGCCCAGCCTGCGGAATGGTTTGCTTACGGAGCGGTGTCCGCTTTGGACGCTACCGGGATCGTAGACAGCCTGTGCTTCGGCTGCGAGAGCGGCAGCATCGATTGGCTGAAGGCGGCGGCGGACAAGCTGCACGAGGAGCCCGAAGAGCTGGCACGGTTGCTGCAGCTCGAGCTGAAAAAAGGCATGCCGTATCCGGCGGCCTACAGCAAAGCGGTATCTCATCTTCTGCCCGGGGCCAAGGAAGAAGAATTGGCAAAGCCGAACAATACGCTCGGGCTTCATTATGTGATCGCGCTGCGCCGTCTTCAAAGCCGGATTGAACCGTTCGCGATCACAAGAACGAAAGCGGAATTTAACCAGGCGAATATCACCGATAACCGGATTGCCAGCGCTACGGCCATCCGACGGATCCTGATGACGGACCGGTCGCTTACGGGCATCCGACCTTTCGTGCCCGCCGCAACACTGGAGATCATGACCCGCGAATGGAAGGCCGGCCGCGGACCGGTCGATTGGGAGCGCTTTGCGAAGCCGCTGCTGCTGCAGCTGATGCATCACAGCCCAGAGCAGCTTACGTCCTTTCATGAGGTGACCGAGGGGCTTGAGCACCGTATCCGCAAGGCGCTGGCGGACCTTCGTCCGGATACCGACGGGGACGCAGCACAAGCTTTGGTGGAGACGCTGATCGACAAGCTCAAAACGAAGCGGTACACGCGAACCAAGCTGCAGCGGACCCTGCTGCGTATCCTGCTGAACCATAGCAAGCAGGACCTATCCCCCGAAACGCTGCGGCAGGGCGTTCCGTATTTGCGGGTGCTGGGCTTCAGCCCGAAAGGACAGGAGCTGCTCAAACGGATGAAAAAAACGGCGAAGGTGCCTATCGTCACCAAAGTGACCACAGCAGCCTCGCCGCTCCTGGAGCTGGATATCCGCGCAACATCCGTCTATGCCTTGGGCTATGCGTCGCCGACACCGGACGATTGGTTCAGGGATTATTACGAAGCGCCCATTCGTATCCGGTCTAACTGCTTGGCTTGACCGGCAAACCGGCCAAGTACTGCAAAGCCTCATCCAACGTTCCTACGGGAACGACGGTCATGTCCGTACCGATTTCTTCAGCCCGCTTCTTTGCATCCGTATAGTTGGGGATCGTTCGACCGTCCGGCATACGGTAATCCTTGGGGCTGAAGAAAATGTCGGCTCCCGCCCGGTCGGCTGCGACAACCTTATGTTGAATGCCCCCGATCACCCCAACATTGCCTTCCGGGTCAATCTCACCGGTGCCTGCGATTTTATACCCTTTCGTAATATCTTCCGGTACAAAACGGTTATAAATCTCAAGCGCAAACATCAGCCCGGCGGAGGGGCCGCCGATGTTCCCAGCCTTAATCGACACTTGTTTGCTTTCGTCTTCCGCCTTAACGCTGTGAACCTCTGCAGGAACGATGCCCAGTCCGGCTCTTTGCCTTTGGGCACCTGCCGGAGCAGTGGCGTCCTCGCTTGGCAGAACCGCCAAAGCGATGTTGCCCGTCCGGATGACGTTTCCCCGCTTATAGCTTATGGCCGCCGTATCCCCGGCTTTTTTATTCGCTAACGACGCCCTTAATTCATCCGCCGTTGTAATGGGCTTATCATCCACCTTGACGATATAATCCCCGGCCCGAAGAATCTCATGAGCCGGATAATCGGGATAAATATGCTCGACGACGACCCCGTCATGGCTGATCCGATATGGAATGTTCAACTTGTTATAGACAGCCTGAATCGCATCCGCTTGCGATGTCATCATGACGACCGCTTGCCGCTGGGTATATTCCGATTCGGACTCTCCCTTGCGCAGCAGGTCCTCCTTTAAACGCAGCTCCTGATAAGGGCTTATAAACGACATCAGGTACCCGTACACCGTTGCATCGCTTACCGCGACCGTGGTCAGCATAAACTGCCCTTTCTCTTCTTCGGACGCAGCCTGCTCCACTTGAACCATAGGCTGTATAACATCGGCCGTGCCGGGTTTGAAAATATACAGCGGCAGCGGCATGAAATAAATGAGATACAACAAAGCTATGGCAGTGAAAACCGAAAAAACGATGCGTGACGCCCGTTTCATATGTCGAGCCTCTCCCATAGAGCGTTTCCCCACCCGTTCCTTATGATAACCATCTCTCTGTATGGTGCGTCGGCATGGTCTAATCCATGCGGACAAAGCGTAAACATGTACCAATCTGATTTAAAAAGCTGGAGTGATTCGGATGAAAGCGTTGCAGGCCCTTCTTTCCCCACGCTTGACTACGTTGTACTTAGGCGCTGCGGCGCTTGCTTTGGTGATCAGCATCATCTTGTTCCCCGACCAAGCCTTTCAAGCCTCCCTTCAAGGCTTGAGCCTCTGGTGGAAGCTTGTGTTCCCGGCGCTGCTGCCGTTCCTGATCATTACCGAGCTGCTGCGCGGCATGGGAGTCCTGCACGGCCTCGGCGCATTGATGGAGCCTTTGCTGCGCGCACTCCTTCGGCTCCCCGGCGCCGGAGGCTGGGTAATCTCCCTCGGCTTCACGGCAGGCATGCCCGCCGGAGCCGCAGGGGTAAGCGCACTTCGCAAGGACGGGCTGCTTACACGGGAAGAAGGCGAACGGCTGTTGGCCGTTTCCCATATGTCCAGTCCCGTATTTATGATCGGCGTCGTCGGCGTCGGTTTCCTCGGCAGCCCTGCCGCCGGACTCGCGCTCGCCATTATCCATTATGCCGCGGCCCTGTTCATGGCCGTCTTTCACCGGTTCGGTTCCGGAAGGTACGCTCCCGTGAAAAAATACGCCGGAAAAGGCTGGATCTCTCACAGCTTTCAAGCGTTTTATGAAGCGAGGGTCCGCGACGGCCGGACGTTCGGCAAGCTGCTGGGTGATGCCGTCTCTTCCGGTGTGCAGCAGCTTTTCATTATTGGCGGGTACATCATGATGTTCTCCGTACTGGTCCATGCCCTGTCCCTTACCGGCCTGCCGGAGGCGCTGGCTTCCGCCGTTTCCCTGCTCGGAGCAAATCCAGGCGACGCGCTTTCGCTGATCTCCGCACTATTGACCGGTTTATTCGAACCGCACCTGGGCGCTTACGCGATGGCGCAGGCGGCCGGCGCATCCCAAAGTTCGTTCTTTTATGCGCTTCTCAGCATGCTGCTGGCTTGGGGCGGCCTGTCCACCCATGCACAAGTCAAAAGCCTGACCGTCTCGACGGATCTGCGGTATTTGCATTTTGTACGGTCGCGCATCCACCATGGAAGCATCGCCTTTGTGCTGACGCTGGTCTCCTGGAAGCCGCTGATGAGCTGGATGAGCCAAGAACAGCCCGTTCTCGCCAACTATGGCATCTACGGCTCCGATTGGGATGCCGGACGCGACAGTCTCTGGCCGTTCATTAGCCCGATGATGCTCCAGTTCGGAACCGTCATCTTGATCCTTCTAGTGCTTTCGGTGTTCGCAGCCTTTCTCTTTTACCGGGGACGCCAAAGGAACGGTCCGTTGTAAAGGAATCTGCGGTAACCCGTCGATGCAGGAGTATTAAGGAACAAGGCGTTTTTTCTACGCGGTGCCTAAGCCTTTACCCCGGTTCCATATTTGCCCTTCAGCGCCTTTTCTACCTCGGGAGGCACCAAATCGACCACTGGCCCGTGGAACCGGGCAACCTCTTTGACGATACTGGAGCTTAAGTACGAGTATTTGGGCGTGGACGTCATAAAGAACGTCTCAATATCATCTTTCAGCTTTCGATTTGTCGACGCCAGCTGCATCTCATATTCGAAATCCGAAACCGCGCGCAGTCCTCTGACGATAAGATTCGCGTTTTTTTTCTGCATATAATTGATAAGCAAATCGCGAAATCCGTCGATTTCTACATTCGGCAGATCGGCCGTCACCCTGCGCAGCAGTTCCATTCGCTCCTCCAGCGTAAACAGCGGATTTTTGCTCGTATTGTTCAGCACCGCCACCACCAGCTTATCGAACACCTTGGCAGCCCGGCGAATAATGTCCAGATGCCCGTTCGTCACAGGATCAAAACTTCCTGGATAAACCGCCACTTGGAGTCTTTGATTGGTTCCCTGCTCTTTTACGTCCATTTGTATGGTCAGCCCCCTATAACATTGCCCTTTGATGTTTCTATACCCTTGTACGGTTTTGATAAATCGTTATCGCCGTATCCCCGTATTCCGCCCGGCGTACCTGTTCCAACATTCCATAGGATTCCTCATGCCGGTCCTGCGCATCATGCTCGACGACGACGCGAGCTTCACCGGCCAGCAAGCCGCTCTGCTGCAATTGCTCCAGCAGCTCCCCGATGATCTTTAACTTGTATGGCGGATCCACAAAAACCAGATCAAACCGCGCCTCCCGTTTTGAAAGCGCTTTGATGGCGCGAAAGGCGTCATTGCGGTAAATCTCAGCCCGGTCCGAAAAGCCGGTGTTCTGAAGATTGTGACGGATCGTGTCGATCGCTTTCTTGTCCATATCCGTCAGCACGGCCCGGTCCATTCCGCGGCTGAGCGCTTCAATACTGAGCCCGCCTGTCCCGGCGAACAAATCCAGCACTTGTCCGCCGTCGAAATAAGGTCCGATCATGCTGAACACCGCTTCTTTCACCTTATCCGTTGTGGGCCTCGTCCCCATACCCGGCACCGCTTTGAGCGGCCGCCCTTTGGCACTGCCCGATATGACTCTCATCTTACAGCCTTCCTTTACCTGCGTAGTAATGCTATCGTACCATAAACAAATTCTTTTGCACAAAAAATCTAAAAAAATTTTTCCGGCCGATGTATATCTTGGTTCCGATCGGGTCATCCTTATATCATCGACATCCGAAAATGTCGTAGACAACCGCGGAGAAGACTTACGTTCCCCATAAGCTCTTCGTCCGGTTTCTCCTCTCCCATGAAAGGGCCTCGTCGCGAGACGGGGCCCTGAATTATTATGATCCCCCTCGATCAAGCCTCGATGATAACCATATACCCAAAATCCTCTTTTTTCCATTAATATTACTTTTTGTATTCATTCGCCGGATCGGCATTTTGAACTATAGTGTACGGGTTATATAGGTAAACGAATTTGATATTTCTATTGATTCCATTTCCGGATATTCTGTACACGGTGAAGGGATAGGATCCATTCGCTATCAAAGGAGACATTTGAGTGCGAAGGATATCTGACGTTGCACTAATCCATGCGTACAAGCTAGCCATTGAACTTGATTTAGACAGGGACTTTATAAAAATGCTTGAGAAGGAGATCGAACGCAGAGGGATGAACATTCCAACTCTGCTCAAAAAACAAGAAGAGTAGAAGTCACCGCTATTACTGACTGATTTAACTATAATCTGAAGGGCGGATGGATTCTACTCCTTTCACTGGTGGGGCATCATGCCCCACCTTATTCTGGTACTTTTCGAGGCCCATGAGCCAGCCGGTTGCATTGCTGCTCTGCAGCACCGTAATCATACCAGCCGATACACCCGGCTCAAAAGAGCGGATTTTTTTATATTGAAACTTCCAAATTTTCGTTATAATCAGGAATAGAATACAATTCGAGGTGAGAGAATGGTTGTGGAACCAGGCTTTATGTTTAGCGGTATGATCATTTTTGTTTTCGTATTTGGCCTTTTGCTTTCCGTATTACATATCATTTTAAGCATTTGGGCTTATCGGGATGCTTTGAGCAGGGGCAAAAGCCAGGAATATGCGATTATCGTGCTGTTTGGCCTACTGTTTTTTCCAGTGATGGGCCTTATCGTATATTTAGTCATCCGAAATGATTGAGCGTTAACCCAGGGCCTCTGTCGCTAGACGGGCCGTTATGATAAGCCTTAAATCAAGCATGCCTTTTGTTAGTCTACGGGCATTGGCCAGTAAGGTTCTATATGTGTGATATCGAGCGGTTTTCATCATAAACCCCCGGATGAAACAATAAACGAAATTGCAAACGGAATCAGCGCTCTGCTTGTTGTCATATCTCATTTTTATGGAGAGGCGTTTTTTTGCCGTGAAAGATTTACATAAAAAGAAACGGTTCTGTATACCATACAAAGGATAAAAATCCCCGGAAGGACGATGAATGCAATGGACAATGAAAAGGATTATCTCAACGATACATCCAATACCGCTGCTGGCATCAATACACCACCCGATCAGCAGGATGTGGCCGCAACCGATTTACTGAATGATTTCGTTGAACAGATAATGGATAATATACAACATGCCTTCGATGGCGATGATGAAGATTCCAATAAAAAATAAAGGGTGCGTCATTTCACTTATCTTGTACAAGCGCGGACACGAATTCTTCCTTTCAGCCGTACACTGATTGCAAATACCGAAAGGACGGATCGCGATGAACAAGATGGTTGAGCATGCTATCAAGGTGCTTACGGAAGATAAAGACATGATCCAAATGTTTAAGGATATGGAAGTGCTGCAGAAAGAATTGGAAGTGCTGTTCAAACAAATGGAAAATTTGAAAAAACAAAACAAATAGTGCAAGGGGGTGTCCCATAAGTCACCGAGGTGACGGGGTACCCCTTTTTCATTTTTGTAAAACAAAAGGTGTGCGCCTACACCCAGCGGATCTATTTCTCACGTCAGATCGCCAAAGCCGTCCGCGAAAATATCATGTTCATGTGGCTTGCGGCCAGACAGCGGCCG